>JAHQVZ010000195.1 GCA_019634055.1 Leptolyngbyaceae cyanobacterium MAG.088 | reverse complement strand
GGTAGCTTTTTTGAGGCTTTTTTAATTGAGTTAGTGAGTATAAACTGATCGACCTATATCTCCTGGATATCCTTGCCACTCCTGATTTCTTCTTCCTGAAGGTTTACACCGATTAGGTTTTCTGACTTAAATTGAATACCCCGCAATTTATCAGAGAAATTCTCCGAAAATCTCGGGTTGCCAAGGTATTTACTTTTTTTGTACATTGCAGTGCGCGCACTTACCATATTCGCCCTTAAAATCCTTCAATGTGCGAACCATTAGACAAGCAACGTAGTCACTATTGATAGCAGTATGAATATGAAAACAGGCTTTCCCCGACATGCTCACCTTACAGTTTTGAGCGCCTTGGCACTGTTACTGGCATCGGGTGTTGGTAACACCATTGCAGAGGCCCAAATGGCGGAGCCAATTTTTCCCTTACCCAACAGTACTACCCCTGCTTCATCACAACCTATCGAAATCAAACTCACCGAACAACCTGAGATTAAAACAGACAGTATTCAGGTGCAACTAAATGGTGTACCGCTCGAAGGGAGCCTCTCCATTGACACCAGCGATCTATCCTTAGGTTTCCAGGCTACGCCGTCAAACTACAATTTGGGTAACAACACCCTGAGCGTGCAGTTTGAAACCCAGGCCGGTGTTCAGAGTCAGTTTATCTGGCCATTTACCATCGAAGCCGTGGCTGCGCCTGTAGAAACGACTGAGCCTGACGTTGCTACGGCCCCTAACCCGGCCACCATACCATTAGCACCTGAGTTGAGCACCCAGTCGATTGAAGAAGACACCTTGACATTTGCTGGACAGACACAGCCAGGAGCAACAGTGACGCTGAATGTCACAGCGACACGCCCAACAACTTCTCTGGTGGATCTGGGGCCGTTTTCAGTCACCACTGGAGCATCGGCACCCCGCCAAATGTCCTCTTCTGCAGTGGCAGATGCTGAGGGCATGTTTACACTGGAGTTTGATGTAACTGGTGACCCGGTGGAAACGGAATATGCGGTAGAAGCGATCGCAACCCAAGGTGATAACCAAGACACCACCACCACCACGCTCCAACGATAGATACTTTGTTTACCCAGTCCCTTGCCCTTAGGGTGAGCTTGCGCCGTCATGCCACGGCTTAAAAAAAATCAACACAATAATGGCCTAGATCTCATCTTTCCAAGCCGCCTTAGCTAATCAATGGACCCCGTAAATCCCTTGTAGTTTCTACAACAACGAAAAAAAAGGGAGGCCAAACAGCCCCCCAGGTTCCTTGAAACAAAACTTGTATGTTACTGGCTATTGTACAAACCAAACTGGATTTTGAACCACTTAATTTTCCTGATTTCGAAGGTTTTTTATATACATGTGAGATTTACAAAACAATATGTGTCAATACATAACACTTCGCAAAAAAATTCCGAAAAATAACGGATGACTGTCATAATGAAGCGTGTTTTTTTTGACAACAATACATTTATTCACAAAGGCCATTGGCCTGTCGCTGTTTAGCCAGGTCAATGGCCAAATTGATAGCAGCCACCATGCTATCTGGTCGAGCTATACCTTGACCGGCAATGTCAAACGCAGTGCCATGATCAGGAGAGGTACGAATGAAGGGCAATCCAATCGTGGTATTCACCGCCTGGTCAAAGGCCAACATTTTTACCGGAATTAACCCTTGGTCATGATATAGGGCTAAATAACCATGGTGTGCCGACTGTTCTAATTGTTGCCATGCCTGGGCCGGACGTAACCAAAGCGTGTCAGGCGGTACCGGCCCCTCTAGAATTGAGTGGGGAAATCGTTGTCGTTGCTCAGTAAGCCAGGGGATCAGCCAGTCTACTTCTTCGCGTCCAAGCTGACCCTGTTCGCCACTGTGAGGATTTAACCCCGCAATGGCCACTTTCGGTCTATCAATGCCAAAATCTCGCGCTAAACAGTCTAAAAATAGCTCTAGTTTTAATGTCATCACCTCTGGTGTTAATGCTTCTGGCACCTGCCGTAAAGGAATATGGGTGGTTGCCAGCAACGTCCGCAACGTCCAGTGGGTCATCGGGGAGCGGGCCACAAACAACATGCCAAACCTCTCTGACTCAGACATTTCTGCCAACAACTCGGTCTGACCGGGATAATGATGCCCTGCCGCCAACCAGGCTGATTTTGCAATGGGGGCGGTGACCACACCGTCGTACCCATCCTTAAGACAGTAGCCAATTGCCGTCTGTAAACTACGAAAACTCAGATCGCCACTAGCCGCGTCACCCTGACCAATATGAATGGTCTGATCAGCGCCTAAAGGTACATCAATGATTGGATAATCTGCCTGTGGTAACCCCAGACGGTTGCACATCGCCATGAGCTGCTGCCGATTTCCCACGAGTGTAATTTGAGCGGCAGCGCGTTGCACCAGAGGTAATGCCTTAAGGACTACTTCTGGGCCAATGCCCGCCATATCGCCTAAGGTCACCAGTAGCTTAACCGTTGTACCAATACCCATGCTGCCTTTGCTTCCCTTGTAATTTTAATCTGTAGGTCTATCCACCTTGTCCGTCAGATAATGCTCCCATTGCCTACTAATCAATCACCTTCCGGGTGTGCTGACACTGCGCTGCGGTGGAGCCCACTGACTACTCCCCAACCATAGACCAAAGTGCTAGCGTAAATGAGTTGCTACCATCAGTCCTTCCCCATGGCACTTAAATCCGTCTTGATGCACATTGCCACCATTACGTTACTGGCATTGGCTGGCTGTACCTCTACGACTGATTCAGCAACTGATTCAGCATCTGATTCAGCCCAGGCTCCAGCGTCTGAACAGCCACCGACCCAACCGGCAGAAGCTCCAGCCCCACCCACCGAGGCTGAGATTGAGGCTGCCGAGGCCGACTGGAGAGCACGTCAGGATGATGTCAATCAGGTTCTAGCATCAATGGATAGGGCTACGTTTATTGGCAATTCTCCAGTTAAAGGAAGTCCTAATGCTGCAGTGGTGGTTGTTAAGTTCTCGGATTTTGAATGTCCGTTTTGTGCAGTCGCGGCTGGTCACATGAAAACCTTTGTTGAGGAACGAGAGGATGAGGTGTTGTATGTATACAAGCATTTGCCTCTCAAAAGTATTCACCCAGAAGCAGAACCCGCATCTAAAGCCTCATGGGCAGCGGCTCAGCAAGACCAGTTTTGGCTTTATCACAATGGACTTTTTGCGAATCAAGCCCGGTTAAGCGATGCTCTATATATAGAGCTGGCTGAACAAATAGGGTTAGACATGGAACAGTTTAATCGCGATCGCAACAGCGAGGCTGCCCAAGCTGCCGTAGATGCAGACCTGGCCCTAGCCGAACAGCTAAAACTAAGCGGCACCCCCAGTTTTCTAATGGGTGGTTTGCTGATTCCTCCCGGCGTTCCACCGGAAAGCTTTGGCGAATTGTTAGACAATCTCAAAGCCAATCAAGCTCCATCAGAATAAACCCAAGCACCCTGTCGGGTGGGCAATGCCCACCGATTTCATCCAGGTTAAATCTGCCCCCTTTCTTAGTCACCCATGTCTAATTCGCGCCCTAAAATCATTGTTATCGACGACGACCCCACTGGTTCCCAAACCGTCCACAGCTGTCTACTCTTGTTGAAGTGGGATGTTGCAACCTTAAAGCAAGGGCTTCTAGACAATTCTCCCATTTTCTTTATTCTTGCCAATACCCGATCGCTTACCCCAGTTGAAGCAGAGCAGACAACTCGTGACGTGTGTCATAACCTCAAACAGGCACTCATAGAAACTGATACCCAAGAGTATTTGGTGGTAAGTCGTTCAGATTCCACCTTACGAGGGCATTACCCTTTAGAAACCGATGTCATTGCGTCAGAACTCGGCCCCTTTGACGCCCACTTTATGGTGCCAGCATTTTTTGAGGCGGGTCGCATTACCCTCAATAGCACTCACTACATTGAGTCAGACAACGTACGCACCCCAGTGCATGAAACCGAATTTGCCAAGGATTCTGTTTTTGGTTATAGCTACAGCCACTTACCCGATTATGTTGCCGAAAAAACAGCTGGAAAGATTGTTGCCGATCAGGTAAAACGATTTACATTAGACATCTTGCAACAAGATACATCAGAACAGTTATTAACGCTAAATAACAATGTTTGCGTAGCAGTAGATGCACAACAACAATCCGATCTTGATCGTTTTTCTCAACAATTATTAGCCGCCGCCGCCCAAGGCAAAAAATTCCTCTTCCGCAGTGCCGCCAGTTTACTGACATCCTTAGCAGCACTACCGAATCAACCAATTTCAGCTCCTGAGATGGGCCGTTACACCCGCAATCAGAACCCAGGTGTCATTCTAGTCGGGTCCCACGTCAAGAAAACAACTCACCAACTAAACTATCTCCTGCAACAACCGGGTGTGGTTGGTTTAGAAGTAGAAGTATCTCGATTAAAAGAGAATCCTACCCAAGCTGCCACCATGGTTTCTGATCTATTAGCTCAGGTAAACACCATTTATGCCCAGGGAAAAACAGCGGTAATCTTCACCAGTCGTCAAGAGCTCACGTTTGATGATGTGGCCACTCGCTTAACCTTTGGTGAATCCGTGTCTAACCTGTTAATGGAGATTGTCCGAGGATTACCGAGTGATCTAGGGTTTCTCATCAGCAAAGGGGGCATCACGTCTAACGATACCCTGAGCAAAGGTCTCACCCTCACGTCTGCCAGACTCTTAGGACAAGTGATTCCAGGAGTGTCTGTTGTTACCACCGGTGCTGACCATCCTCAGTTCCCTAATTTGCCCGTTGTTTTATTCCCTGGCAATGTCGGTGGTGACGATGCCGTCGCAGCAGCTTACCAACGTATGGCGCAATAGCTGACTAGGCTTGACTAGCATTTTCTAGCTTCAGCTCTGCCAACAGATTGGTTAAGCGATCGCATGCGGCCTCATACTTATCACCACAAAAATGACAGACAGCTTCAGCCGGTTCGCACTTATCGATCATGTCCTGCAATTCATTCTCCCCTAAGAGTTTCAGGGCAGACAGCATCCGGTTACCGTCACAGGGACAATGAAATCTGAGCATTTTCGTCTCTGGAAAAATGTGTAACCCCATATCGCCCACTAGGTCCTCAAAAATTTGGGGTAGCGTTTTTTTCGCACGCAGCATGGGGGTAAAGCCGGTCAGGGCAGACAAACGAGACTCTAATGCAGAGATTAATAAATCATCGTTGGAGGCTTGAGGCAAAATCTGAAGAAGAAGTCCACCCGCTGCTTCAACACCGTTTTGGTCGACAAATACACCCAAAACTAAAGCAGAAGGAGTTTGTTCAGACGTGGCCAGGTACTGAGTCAGGTCTTCACCAATTTCGCCTGACACTAGTTCCACCGTGCTGGAATAAGGATAGCCAATACCCGCATCACGGACGACGTATACATAGCCATTGCGGCCCACCGCTGTACCGACATCCAGTTTACCTTGAGCATTGGGGGGCAATTCCACCGATGGAGCTGCCACATAGCCGCGCACGTTTCCATTCAATCGCGCATCAACCAGCAGTCCACCCAGGGGGCCATCTCCCTGAATCTGAATATTAATACGTGAGTCTTCTCGCTTCATATTAGAAACTAGAAGAGCTCCAGCAGTTAAGGCTCTACCCAGGGCTGCTGTGGCAACATAGGAAAGTTTGTGGCGAGTTCTGGCTTCTTCTACTAAACGGGTGGTGATGGCTCCAACCACTCTAATACCGCCATCTGCTGCTATTGCTCGAATGAGCTGATCCGCCATAGGTCTGCTTGGTTCTTACAGTTCTTAATATTTAATATTGTAGTGGTATTGCCAACGTCCTGATGTATTAAGGCGTTTGCATGTCACATTGGCTGTAGCCTAGCGCTTGGGATACAACATGTTCTAACTAATGTGACCACCCCTATAGAGTCGTCGTGTCAGGTTTTTATGTTTGGGATTTATCAGCGAAGTACTCTGCGAATTGAAATCGATGCGACAGTTGCACAACTGAGCACAGGGTTAACAGACCCCGACCAACTGAGACAGTGGTTATGGCCTCAACAGTTTTCGAATGACTTCCAATCACCGTTAAAGGTGGGGCAGACGTTTTCCAGCTATGTGGGTCCCATTCGCCTTGATCACACCATTGAAGAGCTGGCTGACACCTCAATTCGCTTTTTGCTCCATCGAGGTGTCGATGGTTTTCATGAATGGCATTGGGGTGATGGCTGGGTGCAGTCTCGTTTAGAAGGGGTGTCCACACTGCCTCTCAATATTGCCCAAACCACTAGCTTACTGAGGTTGCAGCTATTTTTATCAATCCAAAACCGCCAGTAGGGGCGTCGCACAGCCGTGCGACCCTACTGGTCTACCCGCAACCGCACCGAATCCCCATGGGATGGCAGACCTTCTGCACTCGTCAGCGCATCAATCGCTCCTGCCACATCACCGAGGGCTGATTTTGAATACTGAATCAGGCTGGAATGTTTCATAAAGGTTTCAGTACTCAGGGGTGATGCATAACGGGCGGCACCAGACGTTGGCAGGGTGTGATTTGGCCCGGCCAGGTAATCACCGACAGCTTCGGGAGTATCATGGCCCAAAAAGATAGCGCCTGCTTGGGTAATCTGTTCGAGCAAAGCCCAGGGATCGTCGACCTCTAGCTCTAAATGCTCAGGGGCAAACTGATTTGAGAGCTGCGCGGCCATCTCTAATGAATCGACGACGATGGCAATACCATAGTGGGCAATGGCTTTTTCGGTCAAAGTCTGGCGGGGATGGCCAGCCAGCTGACGGTCTACTTCAATCACCACCTTCTCAGCCAAGGTACTGTCAGTGGTCAACAAAATAGCAGCGGCCATGGGATCATGCTCAGCCTGGGCCAATAAATCAGCCGCCACATGCACAGGGTTAGCGGTATGGTCGGCAATGATTAAAACCTCAGAAGGACCAGCTAACGAGTCGATGCCAACGGTCCCATAGACTTGCTTTTTGGCTAATGTCACATAAACATTACCAGGGCCACTAATGATGTCTACTTTAGGTACCGTTTCTGTACCATAGGCTAAGGCCCCAATAGCTTGAGCACCGCCAATACGATAAATCTCTTGGACACCGGCTTCTTGAGCTGCCACCAGCACAGCTGGGTTGATATGGCCTTTGGGCGTAGGGGTGACCATAACCAGGCGCTTGACTCCAGCAACCTGAGCCGGTATGGCATTCATAATCACCGTGCTAGGGTAAGCGGCCCGCCCACCGGGCACATAGATGCCAGCACGGGCCACAGGCGTATAGCGTTTACCGAGCACAACACCGTTATCTTCAAAGGTGACCCAGTTTTTGGGTAGTCGCTGCTGGTGAAAGGCTTTGACATTTTTGCAGGCTAGACGGATGGCATTGAGCAGATCACCCGAGACCTGTTGGTAAGCAGTATCAATTTCTGCACCACTAATACGTAACTTGTCAGGTGTCAGGGTTTGTTGATCAAATTTGGCAGTGTAATGCAAGAGTGCCTCGTCCCCTGAGCGTCGGATAGCTTCAAGGATTTCTCGAACGGTGGCTTCTTGCTCAATCACCTGATCGGTGTGAATGCGATCGCAAATGCGCTGGAGTTCAGCCTGCGCTTCGCTAAGCTTGTACAGAGTTCGCAACATTGAGGCGGGTAGCGAGGGTGGGAGGAGTATGACTGTTATAGCTTAACGCGGATTAGTTGGGGGCAGCTGGATAGCCCAATCAAATTCTGAGACTTCAAGCGTTTGTAAAGGTCCTTTGATGCTATAATTCGAGACCCTGACAAAATTACCCTGGCAAATAGTGGCAAACATTAAATCTGCGATGAAGCGCATCCAGATCACGGAGCGCAATCGTCTACGTAATAAGTCATACAAGTCGGCGGTTAAGACCCTGACCAAAACCTACTACGCTGCTTTAGGCGAGTATGAAGCTGATCCGTCTGACGAGAATAAGCAAGCTGTCGATGCTTCCATGTCGGCTGCCTTCAGCAAGATTGACAAAGCAGTTAAACGTGGCAGCATTCATAAAAATGCTGCGGCCCGCCGTAAATCTAGGCTGGCCCATGCCCGTAAGAAGCAAGAAGCGGCGTCATAACCTCCATGCAGCTGGTTGATTCCCACGTTCATATTCACCATAGCTTTGACAGCCTAAGTTTTCAGGTGGATTTAGATGAGGTGGCAGCGGCTTGGCGACAGGCAGGGGTAGTCCATCTTGTTCATTCTTGTGTACAGCCTTCAGAGTTTGCTGCAATGCAGGCTGTTGCTGACCGATTTAGTGAAGTTTCCTTTGCGGTGGGTTTGCATCCAGAAGATATGGATCAATGGACGCCAGACTTGGCAGAAACAATCCATCGTCTGGCACTTTCCGATCATCGGGTAGTCGCCATTGGCGAAACTGGACTTGATTTCTATAAGGGCGATGACCAATCACGGCAAATTGAAGCTTTTCGGGCACAGTTGTCCATTGCCTATAAGTTAGATTTACCTGTGATCATTCATTGCCGAGAGGCCTCTGCTGCGGTGCGAGATGTGATTCAGTCGTTTATCCAAGAGCATGGCCCCGTACGGGGTGTTATGCATTGTTGGACGGGTACACCGGAGGAAACTCAATGGTTCCTGGACCTGGGTTTTTATATCAGCTTTAGCGGTATCGTTACCTTTAAAAGTGCTAAACAGGTGCAGGCGTCAGCTCAAATGGTGGGGTGCGATCGCATTCTAGTCGAGACCGACTGTCCATTCCTTTCACCGGCCCCTAAACGCAAAGAAAAGCGCAACCAGCCCGCTAATGTTCGACATATAGCTGAGTTCGTAGCCAATTTACGAGGCGTTTCTTTAGAGGTTTTAGCAGCTCAAACCACGGCCAATGCCAGAACCTTGTTTAAGCTTCCTGATGCTTCGTTCGCAACTGCGTCAGTTAATTAACACCGATAAAAACTCAACAATGATGTGAAACCCACCCACTTATTTTGTGGCGAAACGTTAGCGAAACGCTAATTACACGGGGACACACCAACAAATCAAAATACAAAGTGACAAAAATATTAAATTTCGCTGCTGTTTTGTGATATACTGCCTCGGCTATACGTTAGCCTTACAGTAGCCAGCTGGCTCAGCTTTTTGCACTCATCCTTTTTTTATAACGTTGGTGTCTGACGGTTGCTTTTGAATCTTGCCCACTGCGCCCATTTTACCCACTGGATGCTAGCAAAACCTCTCCGCAATATTGATTTGACTGCATCGCCCATTTGGGAGGTGTAGTTGTTCTTGTGTTTGTGACTTAGCTCTACTGCGATTTGATCAAACCCTCTTAATTTCTCGCTTTTACACCCCATTTAATTTAGGCCTGACCTGCTTGAGGAGACGAATGACTGACCTAACCATTTCCCAATCCTCCTTTGTACTACCTGATCTAGTCGAAATTCAGCGTTCGAGTTTTCGCTGGTTTCTACAAGAAGGGTTAATTGAAGAGCTTGAGAGTTTTTCTCCAATTACTGATTACACAGGGAAACTAGAGCTACATTTCCTTGGTAAGGATTATAAGCTCAAAAGCCCTAAGTATATGGTCGATGAGGCAAAACGTCGTGATAGTACATATTCAGTACAAATGTATGTGCCGACGCGTCTCATTAACAAAGAAACCGGGGAAATTAAAGAGCAAGAGGTCTTTATTGGAGATCTGCCCTTGATGACCGATCGCGGCACCTTCATCATCAACGGTGCTGAGCGAGTCATTGTCAACCAGATTGTGCGTAGCCCTGGCGTTTACTACAAGGCTGAAACCGATAAGCATGGTCGTCGTACCTATAATGCAAATCTGATCCCTAACCGAGGGGCATGGCTCAAGTTTGAAACCGATAAAAATGACCTGGTTTGGGTTCGTATTGACAAAACCCGTAAGCTTTCTGCCCAGGTTCTTTTCAAGGCGTTAGGGCTCAGCGATAGCGAGATTTTTGACTCTCTACGTCATCCCGAATATTTTCAAAAAACAATTGAAAAAGAAGGTCAATTTAGCGAAGAAGAAGCGCTGCTAGAGCTATATCGTAAGCTACGTCCTGGTGAGCCTCCCACCGTATCCGGGGGTCAACAGCTTTTAAATTCACGATTCTTTGATCCCAAGCGTTATGACCTGGGCAAAGTTGGGCGACATAAGCTCAATCGTAAGCTGCGTTTGAATGTGCCTGATGCTGTACGCGTTCTTACCCCTCAAGATGTACTAGCCGCCATTGATTATTTGATCAATCTAGAATTCGATATCGGCATCATTGACGATATCGATCACTTAGGTAATCGTCGTGTACGTTCCGTGGGTGAACTACTACAAAACCAGGTGCGGGTAGGACTCAACCGTTTAGAGCGCATCATCCGAGAACGGATGACTGTATCTGACTCCGATTCACTCACCCCTGCGTCTTTGGTTAACCCCAAGCCCCTGGTCGCTGCCATTAAAGAATTCTTTGGTTCCAGCCAGCTGTCTCAGTTTATGGACCAAACTAATCCATTGGCTGAGCTGACCCATAAGCGCCGCATTAGTGCATTAGGCCCTGGCGGTTTAACCCGTGAGCGAGCTGGTTTTGCAGTACGTGATATTCACCCGTCTCACCATGGCCGTATTTGTCCAATTGAGACACCTGAAGGCCCTAATGCTGGCTTAATTGGTTCATTGGCAACCCATGCTCGGGTCAATGATTTTGGCTTTATTGAAACGCCCTTTTTCCAGGTAGACAATGGGCGTATCCGCAAAGATTTACCTTCAGCATATATGACGGCAGATGAAGAAGATGATTTCCGCGTAGCTCCCGGAGATGTCCCGGTTGATCACGATGGCAACATTGTGGGCGAGTCGGTCCCCGTCAGATATCGTCAGGACTTTATTACCACATCTCCCTCTGAGGTAGACTATGTGGCCGTGTCACCGGTACAAATTATTTCGGTGGCTACGTCCCTAATTCCTTTCCTAGAGCATGATGATGCTAACCGAGCACTGATGGGCTCAAATATGCAACGTCAGGCAGTTCCCCTGCTGCGTCCAGAACGTCCCTTGGTGGGTACCGGTCTTGAGGCTCAGGCCGCCCGTGACTCTGGCATGGTCGTAGTCAGCCCTGTCGATGGACAAGTCACGTTCCTAGATGCCAAGCGGGTAGTCGTCACTGATGCTGAAGGCAGGGAATATGCCCAAGAATTACAGAAGTATCAGCGGTCTAATCAAGACACCTGCTTAAACCAGCGGCCGCTGATATTTGCCGGAGACAAGGTGGTCAAAGGACAGGTTCTAGCAGACGGTTCAGCTACCGAGGGTGGCGAAATTGCTCTAGGACAGAACGTCTTAGTAGCCTACATGCCTTGGGAAGGCTACAACTATGAAGACGCCATTCTGCTCAGCGAGCGCCTGGTATATGACGACCTTTACACCTCTATCCATATTGAGAAGTTTGAAATCGAGGCACGTCAGACCAAATTAGGACCTGAAGAAATCACCCGTGAAATTCCCAACGTAGGTGAAGATGCTCTGCGGCAGCTCGACGAAACCGGAATTATCCGCATTGGAGCCTGGGTAACCTCCGGTGACATCCTAGTGGGTAAGGTCACTCCGAAAGGTGAATCTGACCAGCCTCCAGAAGAAAAACTTTTGCGAGCCATCTTTGGCGAAAAAGCCCGAGACGTTAGAGATAATTCCTTGCGGGTGCCCAACGGGGAAAAAGGACGCGTCGTGGATGTGCGTGTATTTACCCGAGAACAAGGCGATGAACTCCCCCCTGGTGCCAACATGGTGGTGCGGGTTTATGTCGCACAAAAGCGCAAAATTCAGGTCGGCGACAAGATGGCCGGTCGCCACGGCAACAAAGGGATCATCTCCCGAATCTTGCCCATTGAAGATATGCCCTATCTTCCCGATGGCACTCCCATTGATATTGTACTCAATCCCCTGGGTGTACCGTCACGTATGAATGTAGGCCAGGTATTTGAGTGCTTATTGGGTTGGGCTGGAGAAAATCTAAATGCCCGTTTTAAGATCACGCCGTTTGACGAAATGTACGGCAGCGAAGCCTCCATGGAAACCACCCACGGCAAGATGCAAGATGCGCGGGAGGCCAAGGGTGAAGACTGGATCTTTAACCCCGATGATCCTGGCAAAATTCAGCTCTACGATGGACGCAGTGGTGAACCATTCGATCGTCCTGTGACCGTCGGCAAACCCTATATGTTGAAGCTAGTTCACCTGGTAGACGACAAAATTCACGCTCGTTCTACTGGTCCTTACTCACTCGTTACTCAGCAACCTCTGGGCGGTAAAGCTCAGCAAGGCGGGCAGCGATTTGGAGAGATGGAGGTTTGGGCGCTTGAAGCCTTTGGTGCAGCCTATACATTGCAGGAATTGCTCACGGTAAAATCCGATGACATGCAGGGCCGGAATGAAGCCCTTAACGCAATTGTGAAAGGTAAAGCCATCCCTCGTCCTGGAACACCGGAGTCCTTTAAGGTACTCATGCGTGAGCTCCAGTCGCTATGTTTAGACATTGCGGTGCATAAACTCGAAACCCAGGAAGACGGTACTAGTCGCGATGTAGAAGTAGATTTAATGTCCGATTCTGTGAACCGGCGCTCACCATCGCGCCCTACCTATGAATCGATTTCACGAGAGGAAGCTACGCCTGAGGCACCACCACCTACCGCTGCACCAGCCACTCCTGCTCCCGCTCCTGCTCCTGCTCCTACACCTACAGCTGCTCCTCCTACTAATAATCATCCCGCCTTTGGGCTTGAAGAACCGCCACTGTAGTTATTTCAAGAGATCTGAGCGTTCGATCATTTGTTTATAGGATCACTTCCGTTGGCAAAAGACTGAACGCTTATGCAATTGCTTCAGAATCGAGAATAAATATGCCTTTGATTTCCTCGATTCTTCACTCTGAACTATGCCCTGATGTGTAAGGCCGCGTACAAGGAATCAAAAGAATGCCAAAACTAGAACAGCGCTTTGACTATGTCAAAATCGGCCTGGCTTCGCCTGACCGTATTCGCCAATGGGGCGAACGCACCCTCCCCAACGGGACGGTTGTTGGCGAAGTCACCAAGCCAGAAACGATTAACTACAGAACCTTAAAGCCTGAAATGGACGGGCTTTTTTGCGAACGCATTTTTGGTCCAGCAAAAGACTGGGAGTGTCACTGTGGTAAGTACAAGCGTGTGCGACATCGCGGTATTGTTTGTGAGCGCTGTGGTGTTGAGGTGACCGAGTCACGAGTACGTCGTCACCGTATGGGCTATATCAAATTGGCGGCCCCGGTAGCCCATGTTTGGTATCTCAAAGGAATTCCTAGCTATATCGCAATTTTGCTGGACATGCCCCTGAGGGATGTTGAGCAAATTGTATACTTCAATGCCTATGTTGTTTTGGATGCAGGTAATGCCGATAGCCTGAGCTATAAGCAATTGCTGACAGAAGATCAGTGGATTGAGATTGAAGACCAATTGTATGACGAAGAATCTGATCTCTCGGGTATTGAAGTTGGTATTGGAGCTGAAGCTCTACAGCGCCTATTGCAGGATTTAGAACTGGAATCAGTTGCTGAGCAGCTACGGGAGAACATTGATAACTCCAAAGGGCAGAAGCGGGCAAAGTTAATCAAGCGCCTGCGCGTAATCGATAATTTTATTGCAACCGGTTCTCGTCCAGATTGGATGGTGTTGGATTTTATTCCCGTCATCCCCCCCGATTTACGTCCCATGGTGCAGTTGGACGGTGGCAGATTTGCCACATCGGACCTCAACGACCTCTACCGTCGTGTGATTAACCGCAATAATCGCCTGGCAAGATTACAGGAAATTTTGGCTCCTGAAATTATTGTCCGTAATGAAAAGCGGATGCTCCAGGAAGCGGTCGATGCTCTGATTGATAATGGTCGTCGTGGCCGTACAGTAGTCGGTGCTAACAATCGCCCGCTCAAGTCTCTGTCAGACATTATTGAAGGTAAGCAGGGGCGTTTCCGACAGAACCTGTTGGGCAAACGTGTGGACTACTCTGGGCGTTCTGTAATTGTGGTGGGACCTAACCTCAAAATTCACCAGTGTGGTCTACCCCGCGAAATGGCCATTGAGTTATTCCAGCCCTTCGTGATTCATCGTTTAATTCGTCAGGGCCTAGTGAATAACATTAAGGCAGCGAAAAAGCTGATTCAGAGAAATGATCCAAGCATTTGGAGTGTCTTAGACGAAGTGATTGAGAATCACCCGGTGATGCTTAACCGGGCTCCCACACTTCACCGGTTGGGAATTCAAGCATTTGAACCAATGCTGGTAGAGGGGCGGGCTCTGCAACTGCATCCACTCGTATGTCCTGCATTTAATGCTGACTTTGATGGTGACCAAATGGCGGTACATGTACCGTTATCCCTTGAAGCCCAGTCTGAAGCGCGCTTGCTGATGTTGGCATCCAACAATGTGCTTTCCCCTGCAACAGGCCGACCCATTATTACCCCTAGTCAGGATATGGTTTTAGGCTGCTATTACCTCACCGCAGAAAATCCCCATGAACAAAAGGGTGCTGATTCCCATTTCGCCAGTATGGAAGATGCCATTATTGCCTATGAGCAAGGCATTGTAGATCTCCATGCCTGGGTCTGGCTCCGATTTGACGGTCCTGTAGAGGATAGTAGCGACCCGACTGAAGTGATTGATAATGGCGATGGCATGGTGACTAAGCGTTATGCCAATCGTCGGGTCCGTGAAGATAGTGAAGGAAATCTTCTCTCACAACATCTTTATACAACTCCTGGACGCATTATTTATAACCATGCTGTCCATGCGGCGCTTGCCAATTAACACCAAAATCCAATTTTTATTGACCAGTTAGCCAGTAACACATTGAGGCAGAGAGTTCCCCATGGCAGATCAAGGTAACGAACAAGCCAACTCCATCATTTTTCGGAACCGCATTATCGACAAGAAACAGCTTAAAAATCTAATTTCTTGGTCATTTGATAATTATGGGACAGCTCGGACATCAGCCATGGCCGATGAAATTAAGTCCCTGGGATTCAAATATGCGACCCGTGCCGGAGTGTCTATTAGTGTTGATGATTTACAGGTGCCTCCTAGTAAGCGAAAACTGCTAGATGCTGCAGAACAAGAAATTCGCGACACAGAGGAGCGATACACTCGTGGAGAAATTACTGAGGTAGAACGTTTCCAAAAGGTAATTGATACCTGGAATGAAACCAGCGAAGAGTTGAAAGATGAAGTTGTCCGTAACTTTAAGGAGAATAATCCGCTCAACTCGGTTTACATGATGGCGTTTTCTGGAGCTCGCGGTAATATCTCTCAGGTGCGACAGCTGGTAGGAATGCGAGGATTGATGGCCAATCCTCAAGGTGAAATCATCGACCTACCCATTAAGACTAATTTCCGAGAGGGATTGACTGTTACCGAATACATTATTTCTTCTTACGGTGCCCGTAAAGGCTTGGTGGATACGGCACTACGAACAGCTGATTCAGGTTATCTAACCCGTCGTCTAGTAGACGTTTCACAGGATGTCATTATTCGTGAAATTGATTGCGGTACGGATCGCTGTATCCCATTAAGTGCCATGACCGATGGAGAGCGGGTGCTGATTTCCCTGGAAGACAAACTATTGGGACGAGTCCTAGCTGAAGATGCAATTCATCCTAAAACGGGTGAAGTGGTGGTCCCGCGCAATCAGCCCATGGATGCAGATATGGCTAAGGCTGTAGATGATTCTGGAATTAAAGAAGTTAAAGTGCGTTCGGCCCTAACCTGTGAAGCTGCCCGTTCTGTCTGTCAGCATTGTTATGGGTGGAGCTTAGCCCATTCTCACATGGTAGATTTGGGCGAAGCTGTAGGTATTATTGCCGCCCAGTCTATTGGTGAACCGGGAACTCAGCTCACCATGCGTACATTCCATACGGGTGGTACGTTTACGGGGGAATTAGCGCCCCAGGTACGAGCTAAGGTCACTGGCCAGTTCAAAATGCCTGAAGACCTACGCAGTCGTCCTTTCAGAACTCGTCATGGTGAAGACGCTCTAGTGATGGAGTCAAATACAGATGCCAAAATCATCATGGAGAGTGGTAAGACGCGTTCTGTTTCATTACCCCAAGGTTCGATTGTTTTTGTGGCTGATGGCGTTAATCTGACCAAGGGAGATCTGATTGCAGAATTACCCACCACAGGCCGAGTTCGTAAAGTAACTGAGAAGGCCAGTAAAGATGTTACCTCTGATATGTCAGGGGAGGTTTTGTTCGCTGGTCTAGTTCAAGAAGAGAAAAAAGACCGCCAAGGCAACATTACTAAGATTGCTCAACGTGGCGGTTTGCTATGGGTTCTTTCTGGGGAAGTGTATAACCTCCCTCCCGGTGCAGAGCCTACGGTCAAAAATGGCGACATGATTGACTCTAATGGCATTTTGGCTGAAACCAAAATTGTTACTGAACGCGGAGGTATGGTCCGCCTGCCAGACCGATCAGATAGCAAAGGTAGTCGCGAAGTTGAGATTATTACAGCTTCAGTCATGCTGGATACGACCGAAGTGGATGTTGAAAGCGGCCAGGGGCGAGAACATTATTTTCTACAGACCGATAAAGGAATTCGTTACTCCTTGATTGCGACTCCGGGCGCTAAAGTCTCTGGTGGTCAGGTAATCGCAGAATTAGTAGATGATACTT
Organism: Leptolyngbyaceae cyanobacterium MAG.088; assembly: GCA_019634055.1. Classification (GTDB taxonomy): domain Bacteria; phylum Cyanobacteriota; class Cyanobacteriia; order Phormidesmidales; family Phormidesmidaceae; genus Leptothoe. The sequence continues at coordinate 12,883 of JAHQVZ010000195.1, read as the reverse complement.
ATCATACTCAAAGTGGCGGCATCATCAAATTCTCAGGGGTAGAAGTTGCTAAGAAAAGCAAAGGTAAACAGGGATACGAGGTCACCAAAGGTGGGACTATCCTCTGGATTCCAGAAGAAGCCCATGAGGTTAACAAAGATATCTCCTTGCTAATGGTTGAAGACGGCCAGTTCATTGAAGCTGGCACCGAGGTTGTGAAGGATATCTTCTGCCAAATTAGCGGTGTCGTTGAAGTCACGCAGAAGAATGACATTCTACGGGAGATTGTGATTAAGCCAGGGGATATTCACATGGTGGATAGTCCAGACGCTGCCAGTGGCAAAGATGGCGTGCTCGTTAGCGCTGGCGAAGAAGTTATCCCTGGCGTGACTGCTGAAGCTTTGCGATTTGTTGAGTATGTTGAAACACCAGAAGGTGCGGCTTTATTGTTGCGACCCGTTCAAGAATTTGAAGTACCTGATACGCCTTCTGTACCTAGTCAACATTCTGTTAGTGACAGTGAAGACAAATCTATTGGTATTACTGCCATTCAGCGTCTCTTCTTTAAAGATGGCGAACGGGTTAAGTCTGTAGATGGCGTTGAAATTCTACGCACTCAACTGGTCCTAGATTCTGATGAACCGTCTCAACTAACTGCTGATATCGAGGTAATTCCTGATCAGGATAATTCTGATATCCAACGTCTGCAGCTAGTCATTGTGGAAACTTTAGTCATTCGCCGTGACATTGCGGCGGATCAGACTCAAGGCAGTACGCAGACGCGGTTACTTGTGGAAGAAGGTCAAGAGATACAACCTGGTGCAGTTGTTGCCCGTACTGAAATTCAGGCAAAAGAATCGGGTGAGGTACGTGGTATTCGTCAGGATGTGGAGTCCGTCCGTCGTATTCTCGTGGTTCGTGATAGCGATCTATTGACTGTTCCAGTAGACGGTAAGTCGCCAACTGTTAAAGAAGGCGATTTGTTAGTGGATGGTGATGCTTTAGCTGAAGGGGTTGGTTCTCCAGATTCTGCTCAGGTTGTTGCGATCAATAGTGATAGCGTGGTTCTGCGTATTGCTCGTCCTTATCGAGTATCCACTGGTGCGGTCCTTCATATTGAAGACGGTGACTTGGTGCAACGGGGTGACAATTTAGTACTTCTGATTTTTGAGCGAGCTAAAACAGGTGATATTATTCAGGGCCTACCTCGTATTGAAGAACTTTTGGAAGCCCGAAAGCCAAAGGAAGCTTGTGTTTTAGCAGAGCGGCCTGGTAATGCTCAGGTGGTTTATGGCGACGATGAAACGGTAGAAGTCAAGATTGTCGAAGACGATGGGGTGGTGGCGGAGTATCCGATTGCACCAGGGCAGCCGATGATTGTCTCTGATGGTCAACAGGTGAGTCTGGCAGAACCCTTAACCGATGGGCCTCTAAATCCTCACCAGATTCTGGAATTCTTCTTTAAGTATCACCGTGAAAGTAAAGGTGTGCATGATTCTGCCATGATTAGTCTGCAGAAGGTGCAGACTTTCTTGGTGAACGAGGTTCAGTCTGTATACCAGTCTCAGGGTATTGACATTGCTGACAAACACATTGAAGTCATTGTGCGGCAGATGACGTCTAAGGCCCGTGTAGAAGACGGGGGGGATACGACCATGCTGCCTGGAGAACTAGTTGAGATTCGTCAACTAGAGCAGGTAAATGAAGCAATGTCCATCACAGGCGGTGCTCCGGCAGAATATATACCTGTGTTGCTGGGAATTACAAAGGCATCTCTCAATACCGATAGCTTTATTTCAGCAGCGAGCTTCCAGGAGACGACTCGTGTCCTTACAGAAGCTGCTATTGAGGGTAAATCTGACTGGCTACGGGGTCTGAAAGAGAATGTCATTATTGGTCGCTTAATTCCTGCCGGCACTGGGTTTAACGCCTATGAAGAGCGGTCAACTCCTGAAATTGATCCATCCTTTGATAAGGCATTTTTGTCGGATGATATGGCTCTGCAGGATATGGTCTTGGATGATCGGACAGCCCGTGCCTATGATCGTGAGGGCGGACTCAACATGTTTACGGATGATATGTTGGGTGGTCCTGGAGGATCCGGAGCTCCTAACTCAGAAGCTTCGGACACTAAGACAGCGCCGCCCTCTCCATTTTTGGATGATAATGCATTGATTGATGATCAAACGGCTGCGCCTTAGGTTTGAGTGCATCTGTCAGGTTTAATAACGCACAAGGGCTGAGAAATATTTCTCAGCCCTTGTGCGTTTGTTTATTCTATGAAGATTGTTTAGGTATCAAGCTCTAGCTCAGCCGCTTTGATGGTTAAGGTTTGCGCTTGGTCACCACGGCGAAGGTTAAGCCTTAGACGCTGCCCAATATTGACTTGATCGACGTAAGTTTGAAGTTGGTTGGCTGTTTCAAACCTTTCACCATCAATGTCAGTAATCACATCCCCTCGACGCAGACCTGCATCAGCGGCAGGTGTATCAGGAAGAACACGAACCACTAAAACCCCACTGACTTCGGGGACAAGCATACTGGAGTTGGGATCGTCATTATTACGCTTCGCCATCTCTGGAGTGAGGTCGGCGATTTGAATACCCAGATATGGATGGGCAATACGCTCGCCATGGGCTAGCTGAGTTTGAATAGACTTTGCCTTATTAATGGGGATGGCAAAGCCAATACCCATGGCATCTGCACGAATTGCTGTATTGATGCCAATGACTTCGCCTCTACTATTCAGAAGAGGTCCACCAGAGTTACCAGGATTGATGGCTGCATCTGTTTGGATAAAGTCAAGTCGTTTGTCAGGAATACCAACGGTTGCGCTTGAGCGCTTGAGCGTGCTGACGATACCCAGGGTGACAGTGTTGTCCAAGCCGAGAGGATTGCCTACCGCAATGGCCCAGTCACCGACATCGACACTGTCAGAATCTCCCAGGGCGACCACAGGTAAATTATCTTTTTCTGCATCGATTTTAACGACAGCAAGGTCAGTTAAGTCATCTGCACCCTCAACGGTGCCGTCAAAATGTCGACCGTCTTTGAGGGTTACGGTCACCCGATCAGCTTGGTTGATAACGTGGGCATTGGTGAGAATGTAGCCTTCACTATCTACAATAAAGCCAGACCCCTGACCACTGAGACGTTCTTGCTGGGGAATGCGTTGAAAGGTATCAGGACCGAAAAAACCTCTGAACAACGGATCGTCGTAGAGTAAGTCAGGGACATTACGGGTGATGGTACGTTCCGTATCTATACGCACCACTGCGTCACCAACACGTTTGACTGCTTCAGCTACAAAGCTTTCGTTTGATAGGGAGGCAACCGCTGATTCGGCGGTTTGAGTCAGGGCCGCTACTGGCTGAATGCTAGAAAAAAATAGGACTATGGCTGAAAAACAGGTAATTAACCAGCGCGTGATGCGATCGCTAAGCAGTGTAGGTAAGTCAAACGGCTTCATAAAGTCATTCTCTAAGACAATAACGGCCCTAAAGACTCTAAAAAAGCCTGGTCTAGGCTTTGTAGAGGATGTAAATCAGTGGCCAAAAGTTGTTTCTATTTTGACAGCTTCCCCAGAAATTGTGTGCGGGAACCCCCCGTGGAAATCATCACCCATGATTGACAGAGACATTACGCCCATGATTTAGGAAAGAGAGGGGCAGCGATGTACGGTAACTATCGTTAGTTTGGGAGGTGGGTAATGGTGCATAAAGGCTGGTTAATGGTCTGCTGGACTGTCGTTATGGGGAGCGCGATCGCAAGTTGTCAAGAGGCCTCACTAAACCAACTGATTGGCCCTAGTTATGAATTCCAACTGGCTGAGTACTTATCCAATACCGAAGCCAAGATGTATGGAGCCTATTGGTGCCCTCACTGTGCTAGACAAAAGCAGCTATTCGGTGATGCAGCACGCTCAATTCCCTATGTAGAATGTGATCCTCGTGGTGTTAATGCCCAGGTCAATCTATGTAATACCGCTGGAATCAATGCCTATCCTACCTGGGAAATTAACGGAGAGTTCTACCTGGGTGCGCAACCTTTAAAGCAGTTAGCCATCCTGTCAGGATTTGAGGTAGCGACCGAACCCGTGGAATTAGATGATAACGAATGGGGTAATTTTAGTCCGGCACCCTAACCAATAGGAGATAAACCTGGCTGGAGGTAGATGACCAAACTGCTTTAGAATGTAACTAAAGAATTTTCGAAACAGTCACTCCAGCAATGGAGCCATATACAGGAGGATAGTTAAGCACCATGGGTGGAGAAATTTTTTCAGTTGCAGTCACCATGTTTGTTATTGTCATGGTGGGTCTAGGGGTTGGCTTTTTGATGCTAAAGTTTCAAGGTGCTGAAGAATAATCACGTAGACACCAGACGGTTTAGTCCATCATTGACGTCATAATTTTGAGCGTTAAGCCACTCATAATGCAGAAGCATCCACATCATCGAGTTTAATTTGTTTGATTAATCAAACCGCGCTGGGGTTAGCCATATATGGTTAACCCCAGCACGTTTAGGTGGGGTCATCTATTTCCGAACGCTACGACGTCTGTTAAGCTGAGTAAAGCATTAAGTTTTGTATAGGTCCTCCATGAGCATATTGGTGGTTGGTGCAACAGGCACATTGGGTCGTCAGATTGTTCGCAATGCCCTGGATGAAGGGTTTGACGTTAAGTGTCTAGTGCGTAACTTCCAAAAAGCTGCGTTTCTACGAGAGTGGGGGGCACAGTTGGTTCAAGCTAATATTTGTGGGCCAAAATCTTTGCCCCCTTGCTTTGAAGATGTTACAGCTGTGATTGACGCCGCCACATCTCGCCCTCAAGATTCTGCCTATGACGTTGACTGGTATGGCAAAGTCAACCTGATTAAAGCAGCCCTAGCCGCCAATGTGGAAAGGTACGTATTTATTTCAATTCTCAATTGTGAGAAGTACCCCCATGTTCCCCTCATGGATATTAAGCATTGCACAGAGAAGTTTCTTCAAGAATCGGGGATTAACTATACAATTTTGCGACCCTGTGGCTTTTTGCAAGGCTTGGTGGGTCAGTACGCCGTTCCGATTTTAGAAAAGCAGGCGATTTGGGTGATGGGAGAATCAGCCCCCATTGCCTATATGAATACTCAAGATATCGCCCGTTTTGCGGTACGAGCTTTACAGTTACCTACCACCAATAAGGCATCCTTCCCCTTAGCTGGCACTCGGGCATGGGGTGGCTATGAGTTAGTGCGTCTCTGTGAGCGACTATCGGGTGAAGATGCCAAGGTTTCAACCATGTCCCTAGGGCTATTGCGCGGGGTGCGTAAGTTTGCCAACTTCTTCCAATGGGGCTGGCAGTTTGCCGATCGGCTAGCATTTGCTGAGGTCAGTGCTGGCAATACCCCTTTAGATGCCGAAATGGATGAAGTTTATAGCACCTTTGGGTTAGACAAGTCTGAGATAACCACGGTTGAAGAGTACCTGGGTGAGTATTTTACTCGTATTCTCAAAAAGCTCAAAGAACTTGACTTTGAAAGCAGTCGAGAAAAGAAGAAAAAGCTGCCTTTCTAGGGACGTTATCTGGCCCAAGGTCTTGAATAAAACTCATGAGGCGTAGTGGCAAATTGGTAAGCGCCGATAGCAACCATATTGTCGGTAACACTCTACAGTCGTTCAGATACGGCTCACTCACAAAGCAGATTCACAACTGACGGTTCACCGCTATTTTGGTCAGACAATTGGATAGTCAGCGGTCTCAATCGGCAAGAAAACCATCCAAGTGACTCCGCCTGGACGTTCTCGAACGGTAAGTTTAGCCCCTAAGGCTGAGAAAAGCGCCTTAGTAGTTTGGAGGTTAAGACTCAGACCTCCTGTGTCTGGTTGAAACATCAGTAACTTACCCAATGCCTTGAATGTGGGACGATGTTTTTCACAGGTGGGGCTGACTTCAGCTTGAAATTCAAGCTTGAGCTGATCGCCTGCAGCCATCACATGCATCTGAATTTGCCTTTTGGGGGCAACAGTATGCGTAAAAAGTTCAACTAAACCTGTCAGCACTTGCTGTAAAAGAGTAGGGTCACTGGCCACCATCGGTAAATTTCTAGGCAGTTTGACCTCAATGGAAAGATTACGTCGAGTGGCCGCTTGCTCCCACTGGGGAATAGCGGACTCAATAATGTCACTCAAGGCGGTAGCCGTAAGACATGAACGGGGACCTTTATGAGTAGCCGCTTCTAGCTCAACGGCTTTGAAAATAAGATTAAAACGGTCAATTTGCTGCGTGCAGGCGTTATCTATCTGATGCAAACGCTGTTTTGCCTTTTCAACGAGATCTGTACGACGAATCAAAGAACGAGTCAGCGTTCGAATAGTCGTGAGGGGAGTACGAATTTCATGGGCCATGGCTTTGAGCAATTCTGTGTCCAAGCCATGGGCTTCGTTATTTGAACCCGCCTCATGGGGGGGCGTGACGATTCTTTCGATGATCGGATTTACTTTTGGTGCGGGCAAAGATGACAACATCCAACGGCTAAACTGGCTGACAATCCGATAGTTGGGCTCGGTTGGCGTAAATTTTTCCACCAGCGGATCTAAAAACTCTAGCTGATTGGGGGTGGTCATATAAACGCGCGATCGCAATAGATGCCACACCTGACTAATCACATCAGGCGTAAAGGAAAATTGAAATCGCAAATCATTGTCAGCATCACGACCCAGCACAATCACCACACTAAATTGCTGAGTCAGCAACAAACAAAAACGCTCACTGGCTAACGGGTCACCGTCAATCAGAGGCAAAACTCGGGCAGCCGATGTGTCTGCTGGCGGTTTCTCATCAGCAGGCATCAGTTGCGAGAAGGCCTGAGAGAGTTGATCGAGCGGGGGGGGAATAAACACCCAATTCGATAGATGCACTGTCAACTCAGGCGCATCAATGACTGGAAACGGACCACTGAGCAGTAAACCGGCAGGAATTTGTCGATTAGTCTGATCAGACCGAGCTGATTTACGAGTTTTAAGGCTTGGTCGTTCAACGCTGTGAGAAAGTGTTTGTTTTAACAGATGGCCAAGGGATAAAATCGCACCCTGCCATTCTGCTTCAGCTCGCGCTGTCTGCTCCTGATGACGAGAACTGGTAGCCCCATGACCTGAGTTTTCTTCCCAGGTTGCTGAGTCAGCCCCCAGCTCTCCCAAGGCCACCAAACTACTAATTGTGGGTAAAAACTTCTCCACTCTGGTCCTTAGCCACAATTGGCCCCTAAACGCAATGGTTTGGCGCTACCACGCATCGGCTGATCAGGGCCAACATAGATAACACCTCTAAACCATGCCCAGATTCAAAGCTAGACTCCAGGTTCAAGCTAGACTGCTGACCTTAGACAAGGCTTACTTAGAGACTACTTGCAAACTTGCCTCTATGACTATGGAGTAGAACCGAACGTCGAGAGTGGGTTAAGAGAAAAAGTTTACTGTTTTCGACCAGTCATCATCCCCCCTGATAAGTCTAAGCTACCTTGAGGTAAAGGTTTCAGGAAGGATAATGACTATATGAATTAACTGAGGCCTTAGCCAAACCAAGTGGATGGGATCAGGGTATCTGGTGTCGGCGAAACTGGACGAGCGAGTACTTTCTGAATTCCTTGATGCACTAGCTGCCTAATTTGACGATGCTGCTCCGCAGAGTAACAGTTCCTAGGCAAATCTAAAGAGCATTCACTATCTGTAATCGTCATGTAACGTGCAGGCAAACGACTCAACACAAACGTGGCTAACCGGTCGCGAGCATCAGAGCCCATAAATGTTTCTCGATAGGATGCTGAAGGACCCGTAGCTAATACATCATCGATAATTTCGTTAACGACAGGTAGCGCAATGTTGATGAGAGTGTTGGCCATCGTGAGGATCTCCGATTCTGTAATGTGAGTAGTTAGCCAAAGGTATGAGCAGTATAGTTTTGAATATTTAGAAAACGAAACTATATCGTTCCACTCGTGATTTCCACTCAGTGTATATAGCGAAAATCTCATACCAAAAAGTCGTCTAAGTAAGATGATTTAAAACACACATATTACTTCAACTAACAACGGGGATCGCTTACATGAAAGCGATCCCCGCCCAAGGCTAATGTCATTTTTTCTCACTCCGAATTCAATAAGCATTATCTTTAATAAAGACTAAATATTTGTCTAGAAATTAAACTCTGAATAGCTATTAAATAAACTATAGTGAACAGCTATCGCAACGTTTTTTTACCTTGCAATCATTTTGTTTCAATCTGGGTAGAGAATCTTAAGGCTATGCAGTTACTGATTTGTTCTGGGTATCATTCCCCTGATTTAACGCATGACTTTATGCAAGCTCTCTTGCAGGTGCTAACGCCAGACCGCTTGTGGATTCGGCCGATTTGGTCAGCCCCTGAACTAGGCCCCTGGATACTTAGTGCTTCAGCACCGCAACAAGATCGCCTGCTGCACGTAATTGCGTTTAGTGCAGGTGTGGTGGTTGCTTATCCTTTACTGATGGCCTGGCAACATATGGGGGGAACTAGTCGATGTATTGCCATCGATGGATGGGGCATGCCGTTGCTTGGGAATTTAGACATTTATCGTATGAGTCACGATCGCTGGACCCATAACACGACCTATTTTCCCTCGCCCCAGGAGAGTCAAGGCTATTTTTACTCTGATCCTGCGGTAGACCATTTAGCGATTTGGCAAACTCCGCATACCACCCTTGGGTTTGGCTCTATCAACACAACAGCTGAACCGATGACGGCCCTTGAGTTTATTTGTACTGTACTGTCGTTGGCCTAGGCGTTTTGTTATCAGGTGTTGACGTCGATACTGACGGATTGAATGACTAAGACAATGGGCGGGAATGTTGAGCTAGTCAAGGGTTGAGGATAACGTGTCTATTTCTAATAAACATCTTAAAAAGCAAACACTGGGTTACATTTCTTGGTTTTTAAGGTTGGATATCTATCAGAAAAACGTTTTTCTATGAAATTTCTCTAATCATTGGAATCGTGATTGTAAAATAGACAACCATCAGCAATATTCCTGACTAAACCTTTTTTTTGAGCTGACGCACGTTCTGATTGCCCTTCAAGATTATGACCTCGACGTCTGTAAAGCCTTCTGTTAAAGCAAACTTAGTTACTCAGCGAGCAACTGGTGCTTTTGCTCTAATCGATAGTCTGGTGCGCCATGGTGTGCGCCATGTGTTTGGTTATCCAGGTGGGGCCATTTTGCCTGTTTATGATGAACTCTATAAATCAGAGCAGCGCGGTGACATTCAACACATTCTGGTACGGCATGAGCAGGCGGCGTCCCATGCGGCAGACGGCTACGCTCGAGCGACAGGTCAAGTTGGTGTATGTATTGCTACGTCTGGGCCAGGAGCCACAAATTTAGTCACCGGCATTGCCACAGCCCAGATGGATTCGGTACCGATGGTGGCGATTACGGGACAGGTCACTCGTAAGGCAATTGGTAGTGATGCATTCCAGGAAACGGATATTTTTGGGATTACCTTACCCATTGTGAAGCACTCCTATGTGGTTCGCGATCCTGGAGAAATGGCTGCAATTGTTGCAGAAGCGTTCTATATTGCTCAGTCTGGTAGACCTGGCCCCGTGTTGATTGATGTGCCAAAAGATGTGGGTTTAGAAGAATTTGATTATGCACCAGTGGAGCCTCGCTCTGTGGCAATTCCAGGCTATAAGCCAACAACGCGGGGAAATCCTCGGCAAATTGGCAATGCGATCGCACTACTCCATGCTGCCAACAAACCCTTGCTCTATGTAGGCGGTGGTGCAGTGATCTCCGGTGCCCATGAGGAAATTGCCCAACTGGCGGAGCATTTTCAAATTCCGGTGACCAATACGCTGATGGGTAAAGGCGCGTTTGACGAACAAAATCCACTGTCCGTTGGCATGCTCGGGATGCATGGCACAGCCTACGCTAACTTTGCAGTTAGCGAATGTGACTTGTTGGTGGCTATTGGAGCGCGATTTGATGATCGAGTCGCCAGCAATCTGGAACTATTTGCCCAGCATGCCAAGGTTATCCACATTGATATTGATCCGGCCGAAGTGGGTAAATGTAAGATGCCGGATGTGCCAATTGTGGGCGATGTCAAACATGTTTTAACCGAACTCTTAGGGCGTCTCAAAGGCTCTGTGAATCCTGCTCAGACAGGAGCATGGCGAGCCCGTATTGAACAATGGAAAGTGGACTATCCGCTAAAAGTCCCTACTTACACCGACAAACTATCGCCACAACAAGTGATTGCAGAAGTGGGACGTCAGGCTCCTAATGCTTTTTACACCACTGATGTCGGGCAACACCAAATGTGGGCAGCTCAGTTTTTACAAAATGGTCCACGCAAATGGATTTCTAGCGCTGGCCTCGGCACCATGGGTTACGGCATGCCTGCGGCGATGGGTGTACAAATGGGTGTCGGCAACAATCAAGTCGTTTGCATTAGTGGCGATGCTAGTTTCCAGATGAACTTGCAAGAATTAGCAACGCTAGCTCAGTACAACATCAAAGTAAAGACGGTCATTATCAACAATGGTTGGCAGGGGATGGTTCGTCAGTGGCAACAAGGCTTTTACGGCGAGCGCTATGCCTCTTCTAACATGGAAGTAGGTATGCCGGATTTCGAAAAACTTGCTGAAGCGTTTGGTGTCAAAGGCATTGTTGTGAAATCTCCTGACCAGCTACAGCAGGCAATTACCGATATGTTGACCCATGAGGGTCCTGTACTGTTAGATGTCTGGGTCCGCCGTGATGAGAATTGTTACCCCATGGTGCCACCAGGGAACAACAACTCTCAGATGATTGGTTTACCTGAGCCTACAACTAAGCGCCCCATAGAGGTGATTCACTGTAACAGCTGTGGCGCTGATAATAAAGCCACCCACAAATTCTGTTCTAATTGTGGGACAAAGCTTTAGAGCGGAATACAGATCAATACGAGCAGTCTGACAGCGTTGCCTTTAGGACCATGCACTTATTCCATAAGGACAGCATTGTGATGAGGGTCATGCTCAAAGCGATGAGGTCTGTCAAGGTGAAAAAATAAATTGGCATTAAGAGAGAAGAAAGAGCCCCAAAGATGCATCTCTAGGGCTCGGAATCAGGGTGCATCTACCAATCCAACATGCGTGATCTATCGGGTGATATCCGGAGTTGGTGCTTGACTTCACTAAGACTTCAAACAATATTCGATGTCATCCGAGAGTTGATAAATTTTCCAGTTACGCTTAAAAAGCAGGTTGCATTATTTACGTAGAATTGCCATGCAGCGCCAATACGTCCACTATCATGACTATCCTGAAAATGCTCTATGCCAGGGCATAGATATGATCTTGAGTACATATCTAAAAGGATTGTTAGGCATGATTTGCGGAGCCAGTCTGTGGATGTTTTTAGATCAAACGGCTGTTGCCCAGGAATACTGCCGGGAAGATTTAGGGCAGCGCATTGATGCGATCGCAAACCGACCAGAACTCACCCAAGCCCATCTCGGCATCCTGGTAGAACAGCAGGGTCAAACGCCTGCAGAACGTCAGGTAATTCTAGAGCGCAACACCGACCAATGGTTTGTCCCAGCCTCCACCCTGAAGCTTTTGACAACAGCCGCTGCGTTACAACGCCTGGGCCCAGACTTTCAAATTGAAACTTCGGTATATATCACCCCGCCTGGGGAACAAACTAATTTATATGTTATTGGACGGGGTGACCCCACATTTACAGATACTGACCTCGACAACCTTGTTCAACAAATTTCTCAGCAAGGTATTCAACACATCGATCAGCTATGGGGCTATGACGGCTATTTCCCAGGCAGAGCTATTCATCCCAACTGGGAATGGGAAGATGTTTTAGCAGGCTATGGAGCCTCTGCAAACGGCCTCATACTCAATGAAAACGCCATCGGGGTAACCCTATACCCTACTGAGATCGGCCAACCCCTGCGAGTAGAATGGCAAGATACAGCCCAGTCTCACTGGCAAATCAATAACACCTCTCGCACTGTCGCCATGGGCGAACCCATCACTGCAGACATTGGCCGTGACTGGAGTCAGCCTCTTCTGCACGTCTTTGGCAATCTTCCTGTCGATGCTGGTCCCGATCCCTTTGCATTAGCGATTACACAACCCGGCAATCACTTTATAGAACAGTTAGCCACACGCTTAATCCAGGCTGGTATCACCGTCAATCAAACAAACTTAACTCCCCACTGGCCCAGACTAGACCTAGTAGAAATTGCAACTGTTAGCTCCGCCCCCCTCTCTGAATGGCTCTCCAGAATTAACCAAGACAGCAACAATCTACATGCAGAAGCCTTATTAAAATCTCTTGGCCTCACGACAGAAGACCCAGACGATGCCACCCAGGCAGGAACAGAATCTGTACAAGAGATTTTAAATGGCTTAGGAGTCAATGCTGATGGATATCAAATGGTGGATGGGTCAGGGCTGTCGCGCCACAATCTGGTGACGCCCCACACCTTGGTCGATACTCTCCAGGCCATGGCTTATAGCCCCCATCGTGACCTTTATAATCACTCGCTTGCAACCGCAGGAGAAGGTGGCGGCTTAAATTATCGTTACCGTAATATGCCACTGCAAGTGCAGCTCCAGGCGAAGACGGGCTATGTTAGCAATAATGAGTCTCTAGCCGGTTATTTACAACCCACCGAACATCCACCTTTAGTCTTCAGCATCTTTTTAAACAACGCTAACCTATCTGCTACAGCCATGCGGCAAATTATTGATGAGATGATTCTAACTATTGCCCAACTCTCAGAGTGCTAGATTCACAAGCAGACCACACCATCTGGAATTACCCCCAATCAACCTGTATCTATAACTGTAACAAGGAGCTTCACAGAAAGCCAACAGTTGCC
>JAHQVZ010000194.1 GCA_019634055.1 Leptolyngbyaceae cyanobacterium MAG.088 | reverse complement strand
CCCGCACCATCTCAGGGTCCAACGCTGACGTAGGCTCATCAAATAGCATGATTTTGGGCTGCATCGCCAATGAGCGGGCAATGGCCACCCGCTGCTGCTGACCACCAGACATCTGCCCCGGAAACTTATTGGCCTGCTCTGCAATGCCCACCCGTTCTAACAGCTGCATTGCGATCTCTTCCGCTTCCCGCTTTTTCTGTTTACGCACCCAAATCGGGGCCAGCGTCACATTCTGCAATACCGACAGGTGAGGGAACAGATTAAACTGCTGAAACACCATGCCCACTTCCCGACGAATCTCTTCGATGTTTTTAAGGTCGTGGGAAATCTCAATACCATCGATGACGATGCTGCCCTTCTGGTAAGGCTCTAACGCATTAAACGTACGGATAAAGGTGGACTTACCCGAGCCCGAAGGGCCCATTACCACCACCACTTCACCTTTATATACATCCAGGCTGACGCCTTTGAGCACATTAAAGCCATTGTCGTACCACTTCTCCACCTCAGTGGCCACAATTACGGCTTCACTGTCGACAGAGCCGCCGTTGGAATGATTAGTCATGGTCATATCCGCTTGGGTCATCGTTATGGTTCCTTCTGGTGGGGAAAAACCCCAGGACTATTTTGGCATTTACACTCCGTGGCGCTGTTACAGCCGACACGGGATTTAACATCGTGACTTAACGTCCAGTATGTAGGGCGCGCTCAATTCGGTTACTGCCCAGGGACATGGCATAGCAGAAGAACCAGTAGAGGATGGCAATAAACAGATACACCTCAGCATAATCCCCAAGATATTTGGGGTTCGCCAAAATACTGTTACTAATACCCAATAGCTCTACTAGACCGACAATGCCCAACAGCGTGGTGTCTTGGAAAAGACTAATAAACTGGCCCACAATCGCCGGAATAGCCACCTTTAAGGCCTGGGGTAGCACAATCAAAGACAGCGTCAGGGGGTTATTTAGACCAAGAGATGCCGCTGCTTCTACCTGGCCACGAGGAATCGCTTGTAACCCAGCCCGCACGTTTTCTGCCAGGTAGGCTGAGCTAAATAGGGTAAGTCCCACAATGGCCCGGACAATGTTGTCAGGCCGCACCCCTTCCGGTAAAAATAACGGAATCATTACCTGGCCCATAAACAAAATCGAGATCAGTGGTACACCCCGAATTAGCTCGATATAGGCAATGGACAAACCTTTGATAATGGGCAACTTGCTGCGCCGACCCAGGGCCATCAAGACACCGATGGGGAAACAAAGGGCAATGCCCGTAATTGCCAGGAATAATGTGAGGGTAAGACCGCCCCAGTTGTTGGTGCCAATGGCCTTAAACCCAAAGAAACCACCGATAGCTCCGGGCACCGCTGAGAGCACAAAACAACCTAGACCAAAGGTTAACGCGCCCACAACAAAGGTGGTCAATGTTTTACGCTCAGCCAAGATTGGCACTAGCAGTGACACAAAGGCAATGTAGGTGGCATAGGTAATAATTTTCAGGAATAAGGGAATGTTCAAAAAACCGAAGACGGGTAAGAACAAAACCAAACTACCGACAAACCAAAGCACCCGCATCAACCAAATACCGGCGATGTTTTCGCTAATGGCATCAATAATAGACGAGTTGGCCAATAGCTTTAGCACCGTAGACGCCAGCCAAATACTGATGGCAACTGTGGCCACCAAAAAGATTAGGCTGTTGCGAATGTCACCCCCTGCCAAGATGAGCAACGAGATGGAGTAAACCAAAAACCAGGCTGCTGCGAGAAATTGACTCAGGTTTAGCTTGCGTTGTCCTAGGGTTTTGCCTCCCCAAGCACAGACTAGGGCCAGGGCGACTAGACCAATTAAAGTCAAGGCTGATGGCCGGGTTAATGGCAAGATAATAAACCCGGCACAGATAACGGCAACGGCAATTAGAATATTGCGGCCAAACAACTTGCCTTGATTGCGAGCCAAGAGACCCCAGGTGACGCCACCCATGGCCACATTTACCCCTAAAATGACCCAAATGCGTGAGTAAATCTCTGAGGGATATAGGCCCGACATAAACAGGGCCAGGTTATTGGGGACAACCGCCCACTCAGCTACCCGAAAGGCCCAGTTAATCATGCCCCCCACGGCCAACAACATGAAGCCCACCAGAATGATGGTCAGCAGGGTGTTGTACCAGGTGTTAAATAGATGCTTTCGGAGCCATGCGACCGGCCCTGACTGGGCAATGGGCGGTGGGCTAGCCTCTACGACTAGAGGAGAATTGGGTGAAGTTGTGGTCATCGTTCCTACCGCTCCCTAAATTGCACAGCACTGTTGAGTTGGTTCATGTTTACCGATATCAGCAGATTGATGATCAAGTATGTGCCCATCATCAGTAAGAAGACTTCCACTGGTCGGCCTGTTTGGTTAAAGGTGGTATTGGCTACGGAGTAGAGATCGGGGTAGCCAATGGCCAGGGCCAAACTAGAGTTTTTGGCCAGGTTGGCAAATTCACTGTTGAGCGGTGGAATGATCACTCGTAAGGCTTGGGGAAAGACCACCATGCGCATGGATAGACCAGAATTTAGGCCTAAAGAACGGGCGGCTTCCCACTGTCCTTGAGAGACGGACTGAATACCAGCTCGGACAATCTCAGCGATAAAGGCTCCGGTGTAGAAGGTGAGACCGGTCACAATGGCCGCGTATTCTAGGGAGAGTTTGAGACCGCCGGTAACGCCGCCGGTAAAGGTGCCGTCATCTTTGGTGGCGGCGATCGGCCCTTCCCAGCCAAAGGCAAATAGGAAAACTAGCAAACCGAGGAGAAGGATGAGTGCGATCGCAATTAGCTGATTCTTACCCGATTGCCCCTGTTCCACAATCACATGGGTACGCCAGCGAGCCAGCAACACCAGCGGAATCAACAGAGCCAGCAGTCCAATGACCCACAGTCCCTGAGGGCTAGACATGAGTGACGGAAACGCGCCTTTAAAGTAAAGCCCCTTTTCGTTATTCCAATTAAAGAGCAACAAAAACTCAACAACGACCACTACCGGAATCATCAACAAGCTAAAGCCATAGCCCAGCAGCGGCCCAATTCCGCCTCTAAAAGAGCCTTTTCGTACCACCTTGAGGGAACGAAAAAATAAACCAATTAATAACAGCGATACCGCCAGTAGAATCAACCCGGTCCAGGTGGCTGGCGTAAATTCAGGGCCTGGAATGTAGATTCCCTTTTTGCTAACGACAAACCAACTTAACTCTTTAGTAGGGAAGATAAAGGGAGTCTTAGGGGCAGGAAAGCTAAAGAAAACAGCCAGATACCAAAAGAACAGCTGCAATAGGAGAGGGACATTACGTACCAGCCCTACATAGGCTCGGCTGATTTTATAGAGCAACCAGTTATCAGAGAAACTGGCCACCCCTGCCGTAATGCCCACAGTGGTTGCTAGAATCACCCCCACGATCATCAACTCGCTGCGGGTGATGATGCCCACTTGAATTACTTTACTGTAGGTATCTTGGGCCTTATAGTCCAAAAGACTTTCGCCAATGGCAAATCCGGCAGGGTTCTTAAGGAAGCTGAAACCAAACTTAATACCCCGACCAATCATGTTGTCATTGAGGGTAGCGGAAAAATGCCAGAGCAAATTCACCACAAACAAAACAATCAACGCCTGGAAGGCTATCTTCCAAAAGCGTTCGTCTCGAAGAAGAGACTGAATACCAGATATTGGACTGCTACTTCGACTAGCCATAATGAACGACGAACAAGGGGCTGAGCAACGGTGATCAACGGAGACAATAACAACCGCATTCAATCATCATAGGATTGAGGCGATAGGAGATTCTAGCTTTTTTACCTGACAAACTAAAACTGTTAGTAAACGTAATGTAATTTTCTGGAGTCTGCAGTGTGATGGACTACCGTGAGGTCTATTGTTCGGTGATGTGAAAGAAAAAAATAGGGGCCCCAAAATACAAGGGCCCCTAAAAAATAATGTTTAAGGCTCTAGTTAATGGTGTCTATTGAAAGACTCCACTAGGCCCATAACATGCTTAACGGAAAGGAGGTGAATACAGCAGACCACCGTCGGTCCAAAGTGCATTCTGACCGCGATCAAGTTCAAACTGAGACTCTTTACCCAGGTTGCGCTCGAAGATCTCACCGTAGTTACCCACGTGCTTAACAGCGCGCAACATAAAGTCGTTGGGCAGACCCATGTCAGTACCCAGGGTACCTTCAGCACCTACAAAGCGTAGGACGTTGGGATCTTCGCTGCTGGTGGCCGCCTCAATGGTATCAGCGGTTAGACCAAACTCTTCAGCCTGAATTAGACCGTAGGTTATCCACTTGACAGTATCGAACCAAGCAGAGTCATTGTTAATGGTCACAGGGCCTAGGGGCTCCTTAGACATGGTGACCTCTAGTAGAACGTGGGCCTCAGGCTCACTCAGGGTGCTACGACGGGCAATCAGCTGAGACTTATCAGAGGTAAAGCCTTCGCAACGGCCTTCATCGTAGGCTGCATAACCTGCATCCGCATCCTGGAAGACAACGGGCTCAAAGCTAACGCCCCGCTGACGGAACTGGTCAGTCAGGTTCAACTCAGTAGTTGTACCAGTTTCAACACAGATGGATAGACCTTCCATGTCCTCTAGGGTGGTCACACCGCTATCGCCGCGCACCATCATGCCCTGACCATCAAAAAATGTAGTGGGCGCAAACTCCATACCCACAGACGTGTCGCGACTGGTGGTCCAAGTTGTGTTACGGGAGAGCATATCCACCTCGCCACCCTTGAGGGCTTCAAAGCGCTCAGTGGAGTCTAGGTTACGATACTCAACCGCTTCGGGATCATCAAACAGAGCCGCAGCCACTGCCTTACAAACATCTACGTCAAGACCAGAGTATGTACCACTCTCGTCAACGAAACTAAAGCCGGGAATACCACCGTCAACACCGCAGTTGAGGGTGCCACGGCTCAATACTGTATCCAGACGGCTGCCGCCAACGGCACCCGCGACTGCATCCACCGCATCACCAGCGGCATCAGTGGCTGTATCCACTGCATCTTGAGCACCACCGCAGGCAGCCAGTGGCAGGGCGACAGCGAGTAACGCTGCTAAGGAAGAACCCCATTTAGCCATAATTAACCTCACACACTCCATTGAAATAGACCAAGAAACTTGAGTAACGCTGTGGACGTTTTGGGAAAAACGAGAAAAGCCCACGATTGACACAGGGCCCATCGCCGGAACACAGCTATTATCCAAGCCAGGATTCGCCGTTGCTGATTTAGATCCCGAACTAGGCTGAACGGATTGCCATCGGCCAATACCCGCCAGCTAGCCTGATCTGAAAAATCGGCAACGTTTAAACTCTGCCATTGTGCCTTAGGGAAAGACGCATTCCAGAAAATTGGTAAATGAATCCTTCCTGAAAATCAACAATGACAAAATACGTTTAATGCATCCTAAGACGATATGGTATCGCCTACTAGGAATTAATGCGTATAATACGCGGCAGTTCTGGCCTAAATCTGTAGCTGCCAGCGATTGATTTCATTGCAATACCAGGGTTTTGTATCCTTGAGCACCGTTTGAGAATTTGGGTAAAATTTAAGACTTGTCCCGTTGTGGCGTATCAACACTTTTTGGGGCAATAGTCAATGGCTGGGGCCGAGGTGAGGCACTGCTCCACGGCTACTGGTTTTGGGCTAGGTCCCGAATTAGGGATACTTTTGACTGAATGTAGCGGTTCACCTGGGATAGCTCAGCGTTGTCCAACGGTGATTGGTAGCATAGTTGCTCTATGACCCAGTTGACTAAACTCTGATCGTCTAGGCTGAGAATATGACTGCTATGGGCGGCGTCAATGACAGACCATAGTTGACGGAGCAGCAAAGGAGACATGTATTTTTTAATAATCTTTTAACATTCTCGCCTCTATTATCCCCATCACCTGTTGAAGTAGATGTTTATTTTTGACAAGTTTTCTCACAATCGTTCGGGTCGGCCTCAGGATGGGGCGTCGTAATGAGGCTGCTTTGCGTTAGTAATGGCCATGGGGAAGATCTAATCGCCATCAGGATTTTGCAGGCGCTGCAAGGGATGTTGCCTGATTTGCCCATGGCCGCTTTGCCGATTGTGGGCGAGGGGCGGCGGTACCAAAAATTGGGCGTGGAGATTATTGGGCCAACGAAGCAAATGCCCTCGGGTGGGTTTATTTATATGGATGGTCAGCAGCTGGCCCGGGACCTGCAAGGGGGGTTGCTGCAGCTGACGGTGGCCCAGGTGCGGGCCATGGGGCAATGGCTCCGGGCCGATGACGTGGTGCTGGCGGTGGGGGATATTGTGCCCCTGTTGTTTGGTTGGCTGAGTCGTTGTTCCTATGGGTTTGTGGGGACGGCCAAGTCTGAATACTATGTGCGCAATGAGCAGGGGCTGTGTTTAGAGCAGTCTTCCTGGCTGGACCATCTGGATTTTCAGCGCACCTGTGTCTATATGCCCTGGGAGCGCTGGTTGATGCGTCGCAGTGCCTGTGTGTTTGCCCGCGATGGCATTACCACCCAGCGGCTCCATCGGTGGGCGGTGACGGCCTACGATGCTGGCAATCCGATGATGGATGGGTTTGTGATTCCATCCCCTGTGAAGCTGGCCACTGTGGATACCTTGAAGGTGTT
>JAHQVZ010000193.1 GCA_019634055.1 Leptolyngbyaceae cyanobacterium MAG.088 | reverse complement strand
CCGTTCCTAGCAATAACAGTTGGTCACGGATAAACTGGGACACCGCAATAATTCGATTGGCTTTAGCCAGGGCCAGATTTCGCTTGGATAGCAGTAACGTTCGAAAAACATGATTCCGGCTGCGAATATTCGTCCAGTGACGTATTTGCCAGGTAGCGTCATAACCATGGCAGGTAACGATTAGGGGAATGCGCAAACGTTGGCAAACGGGCCATACTATACCACCGTCACTGCCAAAATGAGCATGGACCATATCAGGGTGCTGTGCCCTGATGGCAGCTAGCCAATCAGGAGGAACGATCCCCCCCCATTTATATAGGCCTTTCCAGAGTCTTCCAGACAACTCATCGACAACAATCGTTTGCTGATTATCTAACGCGGACGTTATACGGCTACTGCCTGCATAAATAGTTCCATACTTTATCAAGCTGCTGACCTGGGCAGGAATAAACGTTTCCGAATAAGGTAAAAGTTGGTCACGATAGATTAAAACCCTAGGCATCGAATATCCTTACAAAAGCCTCATCAGTATAGGCGGGGTGTAGAAAGTTTAGGAA
Source organism: Leptolyngbyaceae cyanobacterium MAG.088 (assembly GCA_019634055.1). Lineage (GTDB taxonomy): Bacteria > Cyanobacteriota > Cyanobacteriia > Phormidesmidales > Phormidesmidaceae > Leptothoe. The sequence goes on along the minus strand of JAHQVZ010000193.1, from coordinate 4,877 downwards.
AATCCATTCATACTTATAAAAAGATTAGCTAAATTTTTACACAAGGAAAGAGGCCATAGACTAATTCTTCAAAAATTACTGACGGGTATAGTTCCCTTTAGTTAGGTATAAATGGCTTCAGGCCTCACCAGATGGCACACAGTACCATGATTCTCGGCAATGAGGCGGATGCCATCTCGTTCAGGTACGTTTCAAAAAAGTCTGCCGTTCAGCAGGCTGATTTGGTTAGATAGACGGCAGGTTCGCAATAAAGTATGCCGATCAGGGAAGATAGGCTTACAAAACCTTCTACTAAAGATTTAACTATCAACCTGCCCATTAAAAACGGCTTGCCCCTAAAGTCAACTTTTTTAACTGATTATTTCAGGGCAGGTAACCGTATGAGACATAGACTGACCCATGAAGAAAATTGATGAGTTGCAAACTAGTGCCACCGCAAATGTGTCTGTGCTGTCAATCTCTCAGGCAACGACAGCTACGTTTACCGATCTTTATTTTCAACATACATTTCTGTTCTTCATTCAGGTAGGTAGCAAAAGGGTATTGTGTCCGATCAACGGCGAACTGGTCGGACATACCGAAGATGTGATGATATTTCCTCCTGGGTCTATGGTAACAATGGAAAACCGACCCGTGCTTGGCGATGATTATCGGGCAACGGGTGTTTGCTTTCCACGCCATATGATAGAAGCAGTATTCTCCAATAAAAATTCAAAGACGCAATCAGCTGGCATCCAAATTGTACAAGCGTCTACAGGTCAGTCTTTCCAAATATTAAATACTATTCAGGCCACACTAAACGATCCAGAAATACCAGAGCCGATCAGACAGCATCGACTGTTGGAACCTTTGATTTGGTTAAAATATAATGGCATCCATCTCTCACCCCATGAAGAAGAGAAACCACTAAGTAAGGTTAGAAGACTTATTGAAACGAATTTAAGTCATCCTTGGCGGTCCAGTGAAGTGGCCGATCATTTTGCCATAAGCGAAGCAACCATGAGACGTTGGTTAACCAAATCTGGGCAAGGGTTTTCAAAAATCCTACAAAATACAAGACTTGAGCACGGACTCAGCCTCTTGCAATCAACAGACATTTCAATTTCAGAAATCGCATTTGATTGTGGATTTAAAACACCATCTCACTTTTCGGATTCGTTCAAGAAGCGATTCGGGATCAAGCCAAGTGAGATACGCAAGGCAGAAAATTGAGCGATTTTCGATAGTTTCTGCTCGACTGGTGAAAGACGCGTAAAGCTGTCCTTGTTAAATTCAGAGTGTAGACAATACTCAACTTTAAAGAGGACCACGACAATGCTTAGTAAGGTTATTTCTCTTGGCTTGTTGTTCACCACAATAATGACATCTTCTGTATCTGCGCAGGAGTTTAACTTAACCAGTACAACAGTTTCCGAAGGTGAAATATTGACAAATGCCCACGTTTTTAAGGGCTTTGGATGTGAAGGTGCAAACCAGTCACCACAATTGTCATGGACTGGCGCACCAGAAGGAACAAAAAGCTTTGCCATCAACGTGTACGATCCAGATGCGCCAACCGGTTCAGGGTGGTGGCACTGGAATGTTGTTAATATCCCAGCCTCGACGACCTCTATTTCTCAGAATGCGAGCATCAATGACAACCTACCTGGTGGGGCGATTGAACTTCAAAATGACTATGGTACTGTTGGGTTTGGCGGCGCTTGCCCCCCTCCCGGTGAAGTCCATCGCTACGTCTTTACGGTATATGCACTGGGTATGGAACGATTAGAATTACCTGAAAATCCAAGCAATGCACTGGTTGGGTTTATGACCCGTGCGAATATGCTCGACAGTGCAAGTATCACAGCTGTTTATCATCGATAATCATAGCCAGTCAGAGTACGTTCCCAAAAGTACGCGTACTCTTCTCCCAAAAAGCTTTTGGGAACGCTCCCTGCGTATGTAGTTCTCATACAATTTTAGGAGTTCCAGATTGTAAACACTGCTGTCTAGAGACGATTTACGCTAAATCAGTACATCAGCTATGGAGGCCGTCATTTATCGGGTAAAAATGTTCGCCTGGCAAATATTGGTCGTCGTTCAGGCCTACGTTAGTGACAATAGCCCTTCACCGAATCCATCAAAATCGCGCCACAAAAATTCGCATCTTTAGTGGTCACATTATATAAACGGGCATGGCGTAAGTTTGCCCCTTGCAGATTCGCATTGTTGAGATTTACAGACTCCAACTGTGCCCATCTAAGATCTGCATTACTCAAATCGGCACCGGACAAATCTGCTTCCCGAATGTGTACTGCCCTCAACCGACAACCAGGGCAATGTTTGGTTACCCTCAAGGCCATTACTCTTAAGGGTGTTTCAGCCTGAAGTAGCAACAGTATAATGACAGTGGTCCACACAATTCGGATCGGTTTCATGGCTTTCTTAAGCCCCAAATAACATCATGAAATACGAGTCAATAAACTTTAACAACAAACTATCTCTCTTCGATGAGCAATGGACGCCTAAGGTAGTTGCCGAAATGAACGACTATCAATTTAAGGTGGTAAAAATCGAAGGCGATTTTATTTGGCATGACCATAAGGATACAGACGAGACCTTTATTGTACTGGATGGTATCTTACGCATCGATTTTAGGGATGGTAGCGTCACCCTTAACCCTGGCGAAATGTTTGTGGTACCCAAGGGGGTGGAGCATAAACCCTATGCCGAAAATGAGGTAAAGATGCTACTGATTGAACCTAGAGGGGTATTGAATACTGGGGATTGTGAGGTTAGCGATCGCACCGCTGCAAAAGATGTTTGGATATAGCAAACCCACAAAAATTCCCTCCCGGTTTTAAGCAGGAATTTGAACTCTAGAAAAGTCAATTCCCCATAAAAGAGAAACGAGAGTCTATCCCCTAGTTTTTTCAAGAAATACTGGGTAGATGGAAGCTGGGGCCACATCAAAGTGCAAATCGTCCAAAATAACGAGAATGACGCCCATGTTCATGCCAGACTAACAACAAAACAGTCCGCCGCAGAACTTAACACACTTTCCTTAAGACTCACCGTAAGGTAGTGTGCAAAACATAACTCCCTGCCCACACTAATACAGCCATTAATTAGATAATTAGATAGGTTAAAAGCGGGCTAAACTGTGGCTAACAACAAGAGAACCGATGCGTCAGGACGCCTTACCCCTCTACCTTCAAATTGCTGATGAGCTGCGACGTAACATCGAAGAATCGGTGTTTAATGTGGGTGATCAGTTGCCGCCGGAACTAGAACTCAGCAAACGGTTTGGCGTGCATCGTCATACCCTACGCAGAGCTGTGGAGGTACTACGGCAGGAAGGTTTAGTAGATGTAGAACGGGGCCGGGGCACCTTTGTCGTCGCCCCCATCGCATTACCCATTGGCAAGCGTGTTCGTTTCAACGAATCCCTTAAGGCTCAGTCGTTAACCCCCACCTGGCAAGTGCTCAGGATTGTTGAAATGAAGGCCGATCCTAAGCTCTCCAAAAACCTAAAGTTAGAGTTAGGCAAGCCGATCGTACTATACGAGCGTCTGGGGCTAATTGACGATCTTCCTATCAATATTAGCAGCAGCTATTTCCCCGGTGAGCGCTTCCCAGACATAGCAACCCACTGTGAAAACTATTATTCCATTTCTCAGATGTTGCTTAAAGAATATGCCTGTGACCATCTACGCTGGTCTACGCGTATTTCAGCCCGTGTAGCTCGTCCCCGCGATGCCCGTTTGCTAAAAATGCCAGGCAACAGCCCCATTTTGTTATCAGAGTCGATTAACGTAGATCAGTCTGGTATCACCATAGAGTATGGCGTTACCCGCTTCCGAGGTGATCGCATGGAGCTGGTCATGGACCATGGCCTCGATAATTGAGCAATAAAGTTTAGACATATATAGGCGTCCAACTAGAGATTAAGACGCCTATATATGTCTAAACTCCTTGAAAAATAAGAGATTTAGAAGACTGCCAAAAGATCTTGCGTCCCATTTCTTAACCTTAACTTATCCCAAAATTAACCTACCTTGGTTTATCTCTTAAGCTGCGACCGATAACAATAACATTGGGCCTATCTAGTTATAGATGTCTATACATCTAAATTTTAGGGCCACTTGCTGTGGAATCGTCTATTAACGTGAATTTCCTGATGCTTTGGAAAGCGCCTTAGGGGTTCTATCAGCCAGGGATTATAGAAGACGTTTTATATAAATGTCGTCTTAATTGCTCTGATTACATCGTTGAATCTGGCAGAGAGGCAATGCAATCAATCGCAGAAACCAGTTTGAATATGACATCGACACATCCTGCTGTTCGGGTGACTGGTCTGTCAAAAGCCTTTAAAGGGCAGCCCGCTTTACAAGCTGTCAGCATGACGGTCGCCATGGGTGAAATGGTGGCGTTAGTGGGTGCGTCCGGTTCTGGTAAATCGACGTTGCTGCGTAATCTTAATGGCCTGCAACAAGCGGACCAAGGACAGGTAGAAATATTTGGGAATGTCTTACAGATAGAGGGTGAGCTTCATTCCAAAGCACGTAAGATCCGTAGTCAAATCGGATTTATTTTTCAACAGTTTAATCTGGTTAACCGACTGACCGCACTCGAAAATGTATTGGTGGGCAATCTGTCTCAGTTGTCCCTATGGCGTTCTTTAGTTCGTAACTTTACCAAGGCAGAGAAGATACAGGCCTTGGCTGCGCTGGAGCGCGTGGGTATTTTGGAACAGGCTCACAAACGGGCTTCAACGCTCTCGGGTGGCCAACAACAGCGGGTGGCCATTGCTCGCTGCTTGATGCAGGGGGCTAAAATCATCCTGGCAGATGAACCCATCGCGTCCCTCGACCCAGACTCGGCGCGTAAGGTCATGG
>JAHQVZ010000192.1 GCA_019634055.1 Leptolyngbyaceae cyanobacterium MAG.088 | reverse complement strand
TTTATCGACACCATTGTTATCTGTAACATGACGGCCATCGCCATCGTCCTCACCGGCGTATATCAAGATACTGGCGAAGGCCTCAGCGGTGTGGCCATGACCTCCAGCGCCTTTGCATCGGTGATCGGCTGGTTCCCCGTTATCCTGAGTATTGCGGTGTGCCTGTTTGCCTTTTCCACCATCATCTCCTGGAGTTATTACGGTATCCAGGCCTGGACCTATCTGTTTGGCGAACGCACCACCATCGTGTTCAAAATCATTTATGTTACCTGCACCTTCCTGGGTACGCTCACCAGTCTGGGCTTAATTATTGACTTCAGTGACTTAATGTTACTGGGCATGGCCTTCCCCAACCTGATCGGTTGCTACATTCTGTCCAATGAGCTAGCCGGAGACTTAAAGGACTATTGGCAACGTCTCACATCAGGGGAAATGCCCACCTATGCTGAGTTAGCAGTGGCTGGCAAAGAGAACTAGTGTAGGTCCCTAGGATGGGTTGTCCGTCAAGATTAAGCTTCGGACTGATTTAAGCAGTGAAGGGTAAAGTAAGGTCGAGCCCTCCTTTCTCTTTTACCCTTCACCCTTCACCCTTCACCCTTCACTCTTTACTCTCTACCCTTCACCCTTCACCCTTCACCCTTGATCAAGGCTCAACTCCCTCCTTAGCACTGCTCGCACTGCTCGCGTTGCTCTTTATCAATCACGAATTGACGACGACGGCTGGGGGGCAGTGAGTGGTATTCACCGTAGGCGTTGCTGAACTGCCAAAACTTTTGCCAAACCGTCTTCAAAAGAGGCTGTGGGCGAGTGTATGTCGAAGTCGCATCGATTTCAGACGAATAGTTGATAATTGTAAAAAGCACGGTCGTTTCCTCTAAAGCGTTTTTTGGATACATCTTGATCCTAGGAAACCCAGATAAAGACAACAACTACTAGGATCGATAGAACCTATGCACAAGATCGATAAGGGGTTGATGCATAGCCACACCCATCTGTTCTAGTCATGGGCCTGTGTCTCAGGAAGGTTCTGAGCCCATAGAGTCAGATGTTGTCTGACGGGTGTATGGTTTAGCTACAAAAGCAACCCAGGCAAATTCGCAATAGTTGAATTTTCCTCAATAAATCTTTGATCGAACAGGGACAGTTGTAATGAATTATTTCGGGAACAGTACGCCTTTTGCTAACTGTTCCCATAGGAATTGTCTGCAACTGTGTAGAGGGTGCGCTCATCAAATCTTTGGCAGGTTGTAATTTTTAACTACCCCTATGGCTAGAACCCTCACTGTTGGAGCCGCCCAGCTTGGACCCATTGCCCGTGACGAATCGCGCAGTGCAGTCGTACAGCGGCTGATAATGCTAATGAAACAGGCTCATACAAGGGGCTGTGATTTAGTTGTCTATCCCGAACTGGCCCTGACCACATTCTTTCCTCGGTGGTACATCGAAGATCCTGCGGAGCTAGAACAATTTTTTGAAACAGCCATGCCCAATGCAGCCACTCAACCATTGTTCGACCTGGCTGGGCAGTTAGGCATTGGCTTTCATCTAGGCTACGCAGAACGAGCCATTGAGCAGGGGGCTGTTCACCATTACAACACCGCTATCCTGGTTGACCAGTCAGGAAAAATTGTTGGCAAGTATCGCAAAATCCATCTGCCTGGCCATGGCGACTATGAACCCCACCGGGCGTTTCAACATTTAGAAAAGCGCTACTTTGAAGTAGGGGATTTTGGCTTTCCGGTGTGGAGAGCCTTTGGTGGCATCATGGGTCTATGCATTTGCAATGACCGACGCTGGCCTGAAACCTACCGAGTCATGGGACTGCAAGGGGTGGAGATGGTGCTGCTGGGCTATAACACACCGCAACATAACCCCCATGACCCCAGCAGTGATCACTTAAACCACTTCCATAATCTGTTGTCGATGCAGGCGGGGGCTTACCAAAATGGCACCTGGGTGGTGGGCGTGGCCAAAGCGGGTCGAGAGGAAGGCTGTGACCTGATTGGCGATAGCTGCATTATTGCCCCTTCTGGTGAAATTGTGGCAAAAGCTTACACCGTGGAGGATGAGCTGATTGTTGCCAGCTGTGACCTGGATGCAGGGATACCTTACAAGACGACGATCTTTAATTTTGCCGCCCATCGTAGACCGGAACATTACCAGCGTATTTGTCAGCAAACGGGCATTCAGCGGCCACTAAAGTAAAAGAGTCGTAGGGGGCACGCCCCCTACGACTCTTTTTTTCTCTAAACCGTAAATTGCCAAACAATGGGTTCCCAACCGTAGGCATCGGCCTGGGGTCTCACGTGGCCCAATCCGGGAAAGGGCATATGGGGCACCAACAACAGTCGGCGCTCCGCTGTAACGATTTCCAGCAGCTGACGACGAGCGATCACCCCCTGAGCAGGGTCACCGTCAAAGGCCACTTCCCAGTCTGGATTTTCCAGATTGAGCGGGTCGCTAAAGAACACATCGCCTGTGGCTAATAAACTCTCTTCAGCCGAGGTAATCAGATAGGAAGCTTGGCCTGGCGTGTGTCCTGCAGAGTCAATGGCCTGGATATGGGGAATCACCTCATCGCCCATGGTAAATAGGGTGGTGCGATCGCGAATCGCCATCAGATTTCCCTTTGCTGTTGCCATCAACCCCGCCTTGGTCTCCTCATCCAGCAGAGACTTTGGCAGCTCCACCGTGTCCGCCGTCCAAAAGGCAGCCTCTGTCTGAGAGATATAAAACTGCGCATTGGGCAACCGCAGCTGACCCTCAGCGTCTAAAATGCCGCCAATGTGGTCCGGGTGGGCGTGGGTCAAAATCACCGTGTCAATATCTGTAGCCGCCACACCAGCCGCTGCCAAATTTTCCAACAGATGACCAGCAGTGGGGCCAAATGCATCGCCTGAGCCCGTATCAACCAGTACGCTGTGCTCGTCGGTCTCAACATACAGGGCATTGACATGGGCAAACACCTCTTCTGTTGAGAGAAAATGCTCTGTTAGCACCGCTGTCACTGCATTGGGGTCAGCTTTGGGCACAAAGAAACTGGGCGGAAAGGATAGGGTGCCATCACTCACCACCATGGCCTTAAAGTCGCCCACTTTAAAGTGGTAGACAGCGGCGTTTGTGGGGGCTGTTTCACCGACAGCCTCAATGACGGTTTCAAGCGGATTGGGTTGTGATAGTGCACTGTTACCCAACAGCACCAGGCCAAGGCTTACACAAGCCGATAGCACAAGTAGTTGCCCGCGAGAAAGATAATTTAATAGCCCTTGCGATAGTGCACTGTACCAATGTTGAACTCTCATATCTGCTCCTATCTATTTTCTGAGCAAGTTTATTGGGGCGGCCAGTTTAGCCGTTGCGTTAATTCGTTTAGCACGATGTTTAGGTTTCCTGGCCATTTTAATCACCTCAGAAGCCGCTTGTGTACCCATGGACCGACTTTCACAATTTTCAATCCTGTGCAATCCCCTGATTTCACTGTAGGGGCATTGTATGCAATGCCCCTACAGCCAGGGCATAAGACATTGTGGTTCGGTCTCGATTATTAATCGCTCGTTAGCGCCAAACAATATCTCGATATACGTCTGGATCAGTATCTCCCTCGGTGGAGAACAATAGAACTTTTGAGTCGGATGTTAAATTTAGCGCTTGTTTAATGTCAAGAAAGTCTTTATTAGAAAGAATCTCAAACAGTGCACCTAAGGTTACGGCCCCTGATTCTCCAGATATTATGGGCTGATCACCCGTGAGGGGATTACCCAGCACCTTCATGCCCCTGCGGGCAATGTCATCAGAACACATGAGGAAGCCCCTGGCCGCTGATTTTAATAGGGGCCACCCTAGATAACTGGGTTCTCCGCAGGCCAGGCCTGCCATGATTGTGGGTAAGTCTCCTTGCACTCTGAAAAGTTTATTATGGGCCTTTGATTCAAATAGGCATGGAGCGCCCTGGGGTTCTACGACAATAAACTTGGGCATTGGGCGGTCAGATAAACTGCAAAACCGTGCCAGAATGCCTGCAGCCAATGAACCCACCCCTGCCTGGACAAAGACATGGGTGGGCCAGATGTCTGGTGCCTGATGGAGATATTCAGTAATTAAGGTGCTGTACCCTTGCATAATATGGGTGGGGACGTCTTCATAGCCTTTCCAAGCGGTGTCTTGTAGAAGTATCCAGCCCTTTGCCTGGGCCTGTTGAGCGGCATGGACCACGGTGTCATCGTAATTCATCGTTGTGATAGAGGCGTCGGCTCCATAGTTGCTGATGGCCTCCAACCGTGTTTGAGAGGAGCCTTTTGGTAGATAGACAACAGCTTTGCAGCCAAATAAGTTTGCTGACCAGGCAACTGCCCTACCGTGGTTACCATCGGTTGCGGTGACAAAGGTAACCTGCTCGTACTGAGACTTTCGGGCAAATATATGGTTAAAGGTCAGGTCATCCTTTTTTAGCGTTAGTTTTGTACCTAGGTACTTTGCGATCGCATAGCTTGCCCCCAACACCTTAAATGCATTTAGGTCAAACCGATGACTTTCATCCTTTACAAGCAGTTCGCTGATCCCCAGATGGCTAGAGAGTTGCGATAGCCTCACCAAGGGAGTGGGGGTGTAATTGGGGAGACTATGATGAAATTTGCTGACATGGTTAGCTGTTGCTTCATTTGCGAAATCAAATAAAGCGGGCTCAAATCTCTCATTCTGTACCTGACAAGAAATAGCAACTGTATTCATGGCTAGTCATTCAAGAAGCGTGTTCATATGCATAACGGTTGCACTCATCAGATGCAGTCGCAACCATAACCTTGCAAAAGAATGCATACTACAAGGCTATAGATTTCATCACGACTGATCAAAACTCTAGAATTCAACTATATCCTGATAAAAATTGTGGCCTAATGGTAACATTCACTGGCTAAAAATAGCTTGTGCTAACCTACTCCAAGGTATTGAGATTGGCCGTGGGAACTAAGTCATGAATAACACTATTTTGCAGCAAGCACATTCCACTCTTATTCGTTACGGTGGAGCGTTTTCCGACTTTGTAGCCCACCGTGCTGAGGGTGCTTTTATCTATGATCGTGACGGCCGTCGAGTCCTTGATTTCACATCAGGACAGATGAGTGCCATCCTGGGCCATAGCCACCCTGAAATTGTCGAGACAGTTTGCAAATCCATTGGTAGTCTGGACCATCTTTTTAGTGGCATGCTGTCGGAACCTGTTGTGGGATTGGCAGAAGCCCTGACCAAACTGACACCCCCAGGGCTTGATCGTGTTTTGCTCTTAAGTACAGGAGCAGAATCTAACGAAGCAGCCTTGAAAATGGCACGCCTAGCCACCGGTGGCTATGAAGTTGTTGGATTTGCCCAATCCTGGCACGGGATGACTAGCGGGGCATCGGCGGCCACCTATTCGGCAGGGCGACGTGGGTATGGGCCGATGGGGGTGGGCGGCATGGCAATTATGGCCCCCAACCTGTACCGACCCACCTTTGGTAACCCTGACACTAACTATGACTGGCGAGCTGAACTTGACTATGGGTTTGACCTGATTGATCGTCAATCAACCGGTGCCCTGGCGGCTTTTATCGCCGAGCCTATTCTCAGTTCTGGTGGGATTTTGGTATTGCCTGATGGGTATTTGCAAGCGCTTAAGCGCCATTGCGAAGAGCGAGGCATGATGCTCATTGTCGATGAAGCTCAAACCGGTCTAGGGCGCACTGGCGAAATGTTTGCGTTTTCTAAAGATGGCATTGTTCCAGATTTTCTAACGTTGTCTAAAACGCTAGGAGCAGGCTTGCCATTGGCCGCTGTTTTGACCTCAGCCGAAATTGAGCAACTATGCCATGAACGTGGTTTTCTCTTTTACACTACCCATGTTTCCGATCCGTTACCTGCATCAGTTGGCTTAACGGTGCTGAACATTTTGCTGCGGGAACGTCTGGCTGAGAGAGTGCAGGCCGCCGGAGACCGCTTAAAAACAGGTCTTAAGTCATTGCAAGATGAGTTTGACTGCATTGGGGATGTGCGCGGTCGTGGTTTGTTATTGGGGATGGAAATCGTCCGTGACAGAGCGTCTAAAGCCCCTGCCCCTGATTTAGGTGCCCGCATCACCCATCAGGCATTAGAGCTTGGCTTAAGTATGAATATCACGAGTTTGCCTGGCATGGGAGGTGTGTTCCGGATTGCGCCTCCTCTAATCGTCACGGATGAGGAAATCGACCTTGCCCTATCAATCATGCATAGCGCGATTTCTAAAGAATTCAAGTAAACTCGTCTGCAATACCTATCCTTCTATTGTAAATTACCAGTAAGGGTATTTTGACAAGGTAGGCAAGGCCTATCAATACTTTAGCCAGTCTCTAATCTGTTTGTTTATCAGCTATTTTAGAGACTTTGATCAGAAGATCATACAAGGTGAGTTCTGGACCACTCACTAAACGGCAATTTTATACAAATTGCTTCGCCCTTGTTTGCCAATCAGTTCAATTAATCTCGCTACTCGTAAAGAATAGGCTATTTTCTGGGCCAGTTCTCTCCTAATGTTTGTGGCATTTGCGATATCTTTTGTCGTAAATGTTTCCATAGCCTTTGGGAGAAACGCTAGCCAGTCTGCCGATGTCTTTAGTACGTGTCGCTCCACCACATTTAGCAAGCGGCGTTCTTCGGTACACCATCCGTGCCTACGCCATCGTCGTTTTTCATCAAATCGTCTTACTTCTTCTTCCTGGATCATCACTACTTCCAGGGAAAAGTTAGGGTTTGAGATCAGCTGGGGAAGACTGACCATTTCCCGAAATACGTCCTCCACGCGCCCTTTTTTTGGGGACTTGCGACGAGTGTTGACCTGATCCCTATCGTTGGCCAGCTTAACGATCCATTTCTCCTGGGCAATGGGATAAATGACGCGGACGGGGTGCGATCGCACCAGTTTTGTCAATTTTGACTTGATCGCGGAAAAATTTCCCGTCTGAATTTCCAATAGTTGGTCATGGCGAACGATGTCAATGACAAACCCATCCACAGCCACTTCAAACCGATCCCCCAGCTGTGCATACCACTGTTTTAAGGAGGCATGGAGCGGTTTTTCATTGAGCAACCCAATGCCAGACGTCTTAAGCTTTGGTATTGTTTGCTCCATTAACCCGTGCCCTTGTCAACATTCTGATTAAGCGTAGTCCATTTTAGTCGGTTCTTTGAATAAGAAACTGCCAACCCTTTATCTTGCTAGGGTAGGCACGGTCTAACCTAAGTATCTGGTTTGAAGGGGAAATAGCTGAAATGTAAATCAGCTTAAAATTTTTCTTCAAAGATATACGCCCTCTCAGAAATGGATGGGTGTAGGGCACTATCGAGGCGATTGGGTCTGTATTAGTTTGTGATTTCTAGTGCTACTAAAATACGAGCTCAATCGATCAACTTACGATAAGGCTTATTCACCAAGAAAGTTTCTACCTGCATTGAATTCATTGGACGAGTAAATAAGAAGCCCTGAATATAGTGGCAGCCAAGCTCCATAATGACATGCAGTTGCTCTATTGTTTCTACTCCTTCGGTGACAACTTTTAAATTTAAAGCTTCGGCCATAGCTATAATCGAGCGAATTAACTCTTTGCTTTCTTTGCTTTCTTCCAAATCTCTCACGAAATCACGATCGATTTTAATACCATGGATTGGATATTTGGCTAGATAACTCAGGGATGAGTATCCTGTTCCGAAATCATCGACAAAAATACTGAACCCAAGCTTATTCATGTCGTTCAGATTCTTCATGACTGGGCCAGAGTCTGCGAGCAAATAGCTCTCAGTGATTTCGAGCACAACGTGGTGGGGGCTGATATCTGACACATCAAGTACGCTCAGCAGAAAGGGCACGATATCTGATCTTTGTAGTTGACCGCAGGAAAGGTTTACATTGAATTTCTGATTAGGTTTGGCAATGCCACGCTCTCTCCACTGACGAAACTGATTGCAGGTTTTATCAAATACGATCCGGTCAATTTCTATAATCAAACCCAATTCTTCGGCGAGGGGAATGAATTGATCGGGTGTGATGACACCTTTTTCTGGATGAACCCATCGCACTAAAGACTCAAACGAGAAGATATCAGACTCTTTGATGTCAACGATTGGTTCAAAGTTGATGCGAAACTGTTTTTGGCGAACGGCGATCTCTAATTCTCTCTCTAGTTCAAGCTTTTCCAGATACTGTGTACGCATTTCTTCGTCGAAGAGTTGATAGCAATTGCCTGTTGCCTTTGCTTGATACATCGCAATGTCAGCATCACGAATTACGTCATCAGCAGACTGGTATGATATATCAGCTAAGACAATGCCAACACTTGCTGCGATAGGAATCTCGATGTCTCGAATTCGAATGGGTTGAGCAAACGCACCATTGATTCTCTGTGCGAGTTTGACGGCTTCGGACTCGTCAAGATTACCCATCAGCATGACGAATTCATCTCCACCCAAACGAGCGAAGCAGATTGTATCGCTAATGAGGGCCGACAAGCGATTGGCCATATGAATTAACACTTTGTCTCCAGTCAGGTGGCCGAACCTATCATTAATTTGTTTGAAACGGTCGAAATCGATGAAGAAAAAACATAGTCTGAAATCTGCGCCCAGTTTAACCACACACCTGTTTAGTTCCTTCATTAATTGATTTCGATTGGCCAACCCCGTTAAGTCGTCATGCGTGGCATCGTATTCAAGTCGCTTATTTATAGTTTCTAAGCGCAGCTGGGCGTTTCGAAGTTCAGTGGTTCTTTCCTGTACCAAGTTCTCTAGTTCACGCTGGTGTAAGTCTGCTTGAGCAAGACGTAAGCTGGATTCAATCTTTAACTCTTCATAGGCCTGCTTGAGTTTCAACGATGTTGATTTCACCGACTGCTCTAGCAGTTCGCGATTGGCACTGAATTCTTTGATTGTTTGATCTACAGCTAAGACGAAATTGTTCCAGCCTTTCAGACTAGGTGCTTCATCCACCACTACCCCTTGCCGACGCATGAGTCGCTTAAGCATGCGGTTTAGCCCATTAGAGCTTTTGTCGGATAAGGGTTTGATAGACATAGTCGTTCCCTAATACTCGCGAATTAAACCTATAGTGATAGTCTCATTGTGCACTTGCGCGGGACCGGATGATGTGGTTGAAATTTCTCCAAAGGCATACATCCCGATTTGATGAATCCCATGCCCCAATCCATCGTACGTGAGAGCGGCTTCTTTACTTGTTTTACTAAGCAATACAGTACGTCGACCAGCGCAGCTCACACAAACGGCTAGGGCGTTGTTCTGTGGCAAGATTGTTTTGCTCCGCATGCGCTCAATAGCTTCGTCGACGCCATCGAGAATTTCGTCTTCTGTCGTGGTCATGACTTGAACTATTACTCCTTCTGGAATGTCGCCAGCCAATTCAATCGCGCCAGATGCTTCATCCAGACTGTTGACATCGCGAACGATTTGCATTTCAAGTCTCGGCAACCGAATGGTTAGGGGGTAACGAGTCGGCGACTCGCGTAAGCCGAATCCTACGTCGCTACCAACCTGTCGTTGGTAGACATCTGTAGCGGGTTCACCATCAAGTTCGAATAATGTCCGGCCGGAAGTTCGCGTTGCCTTACATTCTTTTCCAATCAATCGCCATCCGCCGCCGGTTGCCCGTGTCAGTTCTACCGTAGTGCCAATGAAGCCAACGGCACATGCGTGGAATCGTTTGAGTTCACCGCCACAAAGCATCCATGTATCGTCAAGGGTGTGGCCGCTTGCCAATCCGCCTGTAATAGTCACATTCGGTGGCAGCATTTCCTGCAAGCCTTGAACTAAATCTGTTGCCTCTGTGGTTACGCCGTCGGAAAAAATGAGTACCCCTTTAAGATCGACATCAGCCAGATGTTTACCCAGGTGTTGGCCTGCTGAGCGAGACTCTTCAAATGATTTAACTGATGCATAGGAAAGTCGAATTTGAGTATGCTTGAAACGGATGACGCCTACGGAGATAGTTCCTTCAAGCAATGCTCCGTCACAGACCACAACCGGCGTACTGCAACCGATAATCTTCGATTTTGGAAAAGCATTGCAGAGGTCTTCTAATGGCTGTGGCGCGTTACAGTACTCATGGGCGGCGAACACCACCACAAGAGTGTTTTCAGAATCTAAGTCTGGAAACGGCTTTGACCAGCCAGTGGCCAAGTCGTAGCTTACTGTCTCGGTAGTCTGCTCTTCGATGCCTAAATGTGACGTCATTCTCATTGCTAAACATCTCTGAAGGCAACCGATTTGATGAACAAGCTTACTTTCGTTGAATGGGTAAGTTCATGGAAATGACAAGCTCTTGTTTTATGGGATGTTACAAATTTCATTATGGTTTCCATTCTGTTAGCCAAAATAGTATTTTTCGGATTGCTCCAGAATCTCATCTCTCTCATACTTTTCGGTGCTCTGAAAATCAACGTGATTCAATACTATTATCTAGCATTTTTTCGCTTCTACCCCGATGAAATGATTTAGGTTAATGTTTGGATATTAGTGTAGTCGATCACGCAATTTGCACGCACAATCGTCCTGATGCCCCATTTTTTGGGTAATGATCATGTATGCAGAAGCTTTCTGGATAATGACGAACTAAGCAAATCATCCAGAAAGATTTAGGCTGTTTCAGTAATTCTGGTGAGGTAGCTGGTGTTAATTGTTACATAGAAGTCTAGTGGTTTTTATATAGCCATCCATAGGCAATTTAGGCTATGGACTTTGCTGGGGATGATTTTTGCAGCTAAATAGACAGCAGGTTTAGCGAGTATTCACCGAGGGTTGACTGTTATTTATCGCCATAGTTTTGCGACTTATTTGTGCAGAATGGTTGTGATAAGCAGGTTGACCCAATTAGCTATCAGATATCGAGGCCCCCTTCCGTCCCACTTTCTTAAATGCCCCTTGGGCTATATTCTGGGGGAGACTAGACTCAAAGCCCCCAGAATTGGGGGTTTGGGGGCAAAAAACGCGAAGT
>JAHQVZ010000191.1 GCA_019634055.1 Leptolyngbyaceae cyanobacterium MAG.088 | reverse complement strand
CAGATAATCTGGCAAAGCATCCATCAACGACTGCCAGTCGCCTAACTGAGGCAGCGGGTAAACCGGTAACGGCTCAAAGTCTTTGCCATCGTCAGCCCGATTTAATAGAACACCCGCTACCGTCATTTCTATTTGCTGAGCCGCGCCCCAAAGGTAACGGGCCGTTGCGATCTCACCCGCCTCACCACTAGATACTAAATAAGCCCGTACTCGCATCGGATTCTTAACAGCCGCTATCCCCTCGGCAACTAAATTGGTCGTTTCAGTCACCTGGGGCTGAGCAAACACATCACCCGACATACCTCCGCTGAGCACCGCGCCAGCAATGGGCTGTACAAACGGCATCACTGACTGAGAAAACTGCGAGGCCTGAAATACTTGTTTAAAGCGTCGAAAATACCAGTCAATGCCCACCGGCATACCCCACATCCGCAGGCTAGCCTGGTCACCAGAACCATCATGAACAATGACATCATAGTCACCGCTCATATCATATTCTCGCAGCGTATTCAGCGTCAGCGCCTGGTCCATTCCCGGCAGCAAACTCAACTCTTGGCCATACACTGCCTTAAAAAAAGGATCTCGCAGATATTGGGCTTCCAGCTTTTTTAACTGCTCCCAATTCTGCTCTAAAAGTTGCGTAAACTGCAGTTGCACCACCCAACAATTAGGGGCTATTTCACCTGGGGTAGCCGCAACCTCATGCTCCAAAAGCAAACTGAAGGCTGGTCCAGCATCTTCAGTCAACAGCAACACTCGCTGACCTTGGGCGGCAAGCTTTTTAGCGGTTGCGATCGCACAGGTTGAACGTCCACTGCCACCTTTGCCCAGAAACGTAAGAATTAGCGCCATCAGCAACCACTACAGAACTAGCGTGTCGTCTATGATCAAATATCAAAGTCAATCCAGGGTGTCTATTCATTTAATTCTAAACAGACACCCAAATCTTACTAGCGCTTAGTCGCTAGCGCCCTCAACAGCCTAAATAGTTTGCCTTAGGCTGTCTGCTTCAATTCATCCTCAAAAAACCAGCTCGAAAACTGATCGGCAAACTCAACCACAACACCCACGCCACTGCCATCTACCATTTTGAACTGAGTGACTGTACCCTCCTGCCCCAGACGCTTAGCAACATCATCAGATACCCGATCCCTTACACGTACAACTTTTACCTTCTGTCCGATATCCAAAGCCATGCTCGAAGGACCTCCTCTCTGGGTACAATTGGCAACAATTATTAAGAATTAAAACCAGTTCTCAGTTTATCAGTGTCTTGCGCTTTGTAAGCTATTCTAAAAAACTGTTGTTGGAGCGATTCCAACCACCAGTTCTATAAATACCCAACTCTACAGAAGTATCTTATGTTGGCTAAGCGAATATTACCCTGCCTTGATGTCAAAGCTGGCCGTGTTGTCAAAGGCATTAATTTTGTAGAGCTTAAAGATGCTGGCGACCCTGTTGAACTCGCACAAGCTTATAACCAAGCAGGAGCCGATGAACTGGTTTTCTTAGACATTACAGCTACCCACGAAGACCGTAACATTATTTTCGACGTGGTTCATCGCACTGCTGAACAGGTCTTTATTCCATTAACAGTCGGTGGTGGGGTAAATTCAGTCGATATCATCAAACAACTACTAAGAGCCGGAGCAGACAAAGTCAGCATTAACTCTGCTGCTGTCCGCAATCCCGATTTTATTCAAGCTGCCAGCAATCGTTTTGGCAGCCAATGTATTGTGGTAGCCATTGACGCTAAACGTCGGCCCGATGCATCAGGCTGGGACGTCTTTGTTCGTGGTGGTCGAGAAAATACCGGCATTGATGCCATTGACTGGGCAAAAGACGTCGTCAAACGAGGTGCTGGCGAACTCTTGATCACCAGCATGGATGCAGATGGCACGAAAGCAGGATATGACTTAGAACTAACACGCACCATCGCAGCTTCCGTCAACGTTCCAGTCATTGCTTCCGGGGGAGCAGGCACCTGTGAACATATCCATGAAGCCCTAACAACCGGCCAAGCAGAAGCAGCTCTTCTAGCGTCGCTATTACATTACGGCGAACTCACCGTTACAGAAATCAAAACCTACTTAAAGCAGCAACAGGTTACCGTCAGGCCCTAAACCTCAACCAGCACTCTCCTAACTTAAAAATCATGCATTCAATTCTTTTGCAATCCTAAAATATTGCCATTTAAGAAGGCGCTTTTATGATAGCTCTGTTACAGTATGTAAAAGATAATCGCTTTTTCTTAAGTCTCACTTTTTAAGATTTATTCTCGATGACGCTTTTAATCATAGCCATCGTTACCGGTTTAGTTGTTTGGGCCCTACGCTTAATGGATAGGGCCATGGTTAGTCAGGAATTTTCTCTGATGCTGGCAGGTTTTTTAGTAGCTTCTGCAGCAGCGGCTATGGTAGGCGTTTATTTTTTGATGAGTGATTACATAGTGTATGCACAGCGAAGTGAGCTATTACTCAAAGAACAATATCCATCTGAGTTTTTAATTTTAGATGATCAGCTCTCATCAGAGCCATTTATAACTCCCGAGTTATCCATCTTAGATGTTGCTGGCTTACCTCAGTAATCGGCTTACCTCGGTAAGCGTTGTGAGTCGGCTAATTACTTCAGTAATGCAAGCCAAGTAGATGGCCCAACAACACCATCAACCCATAGCCCAACCTGACGTTGAAACTGCTCTACCGCTTCTTCTGTCTGTAAGCCAAAGACGCCATCTATAGGACCTGAATAGAGATTTAGGGCAGATAAACGAGTCTGCAATCGGCTCACATCTGCACCAACATCATCCAGCTGAAGAACTGGCAAATCACCAGCTGTTGCAGCAATAAGCTCGTTGGCGGGTGGTGAAGGTTCACTACTTTCTGGTGGGGCTGCTGAGGCAGTCTGCTCGTCTGGCGTCTGAGGATTAGACAGAGTGGCTGGTGTCGGCAAAAGCCGCCGCCATGTTAACGGGCCAACAACACCATCGTTAGTCAAACCTGCATCCATCTGAAATTGACGCACTGCCTCTAACGTCATCTGCTCATAGGCACCATCCACAGCACCGGAGTAATAGCCCATCAAAGTCAACATTGCTTGTAAATCTTTGACAGCAGCCCCCCTACTGCCCAACTCTAAAACCGCATCTAACTGCGCCAGCAACTCCGCTGAGCGACTATTCGATCCATTCCCAGAATTTGATAATAAATCATTGGTTTTCTTAGCCGGTGCCGCTGTCGCCATCTCCCCCGAAATAGCCACTAGAAGGCAAAGAATAGAAAGCCTATGTAAACCCCAACGTTTCATGTGACAAAATCACCGTAGTTTCTAGCGCCAGCGCAGACCCTTGCAATACAACAACGAGCCAAAGCCAACATTAAGATGGCACAGCATGTCTGTTGCGTCCAGAAAATTTGATATTTGTAGGCATTATTAATGGTGACTATTTCCACCCCAGATAAATTTTTAGGCAGTTTAATGGGGGCTTATATCGGACATCACTATTTAGAAAAATATCAAGGAAAGTGGCTCTCAGTCAGCAAAAGTCCACTCTATAACGTATGGCTATCTAGCATAGAGCCACAGAATATACCCTCGCTATTAGCAACGAGTAGTATACCTACAGCCATTCCCTGGTTGTTATATCACCATGATGACTGTACTGGTCGCATTCATTGGCTAAACCAAGCTCTGGCATATTCCACAACGAATGGCGATCATCATGCAAGTCTCTATAGCAATCGCATCAAGGTACTTTATATCCTGGGTGATTGTTTAGAATGGCTCATGCAGTGTCCTAAGGATGCTCAGGATCCACATTTAGACCTGTGCCATCATCTGCGACAACAGCAATCAACGTCTCCCTCAGCGATTATCCCCCAGCTTAATCAGTTAATTCAGACATTAGCTTCCCCGTCCCTAGATTCTTACTTGCAGACGCTAGACCATACAGAGCCTTCATTCATGGCTCTTACGTCAGCTCTCAAGCGCTGTATGTACTATCGTGAAAACCTAGCATTAGCGTTGTCTAGGTCAGACCTGACAGCGCCCACACCCACTCTGATTGGCTGTTTACTCGGAGCCTGGCGTGGTCCATCGGTTCTGCCCATAGATTGGGTAATGGCAATACCTCAGGATTCTAAGGAGGCCCTGCGCCATATGGCGCAACAGCTTTATTGCAGCTGGGCTGGGCTCAAGAGCAAGATACCAGGCACTTACGAAATATTCCCACTAGATTTCTGAGCTCTTTCTATTTTCATCAAAATAGAGCTAGCTATAATGATGGCATGGGCACTCAAAGCATCTTCCAACACTGTTTGCCAATGAAACTTTGTCCGTAGCCAAACTGGTGCTTTCTTTTAGAGAAGTTTATAGGTTTCAACTTGGACTTGGTTTAAGGCTGAGGATAATAAGAGTGGTACGCTAAGGCGACTACTTTGTTCAAAGCTAATGAAACCATTGCACTCAGCTTGGCACAGTGTTGTTTAAAGTGATTTTTGAGTCCTGCTGAATCCTAGGGTTCAGCTGCATTCTTTCGGGTCGTGTATAGATAATCACCTACACACAGTCTGCAGGAAGATGGCCAACATTTCAGGCAGTGAGCTCTAATTAAACCCAAAAGCGTTGACTTTCGATTGTTTGAAATATCTAGGGTGTACCCAGGGACTACCCCATGTTCCTTTAATTCTTCATCAGGTGTCTAACGCTATTAGGCCAGCAGTTCTATGGGTTTTAATACCCGTTGAACCCAATGGTAATACTGGTTGTTGAGGCCTTTCATGCAGTCGGTGACATTCATGGTCAAATCAGTTTGGCAACGTTTGCGTACATCGGTCGGCTGGTGCAAAACACAGTTGCCCCAAGTTTCCACATCACTACGTCAAAAGTCCAATACATCGATCCGGCAATCCACGAAGTCAGCCAATCAGTCAACGGGCCTGTATGTTATCTCTCGACATACCCCCTTTAACCAAACTCAGATTGCTATTTTATTTACGGTTTTGCTACTGACGGCAATTCTGGGGCAAAGGTTTTATAACCAGCCTGCTCTTACAGTAGGCACTATAGCGACTGATACTTTTTATGCTTCCCATGATGTCACTCTGCCAGATCTGATCACCACTGAGGAAAATCGTCAGGCCGCCCGCAGCGGGTCCATTATTGTTCTACAAATTGACCAAGAAACCAATCAAACTATCCTGACAGAAGCCAAGAACATTTTAAGCCAGGGCAGTATCTTAAGGCAGAAAGCAGGCACGATACCGTATTTACCTACCACTCAATTATCAACAAGAACTCAGCGATATTTGCGCCAAGCTTCTAACCCAGATTGGCAAGAGCTCTGGCAGTTGGCACAAACACCTACGGTGACTAGCAGTATCTTACAGCAAGGCACCAATGGCTCCCTACAAGAACGCATTAATAGGTTAAGTTCAAGCCAACGCATTGCTCTAGATGAGCTATTGCGTCTGCGAGAACGAACACCGTCTTTTTCTATGGCTACGTTCCGTAGTCAGGTCGAGGCTCATCGTACACAATATGCGGCAACGAAACGTCAGCTATTGAGTCTCAATACCCGTGATGGGTTGCAGCCATTAGATGACCGATTTTTTGATGTCAGTGACGCTGATTGGCAAGCGATTCAAACGGCCAGTCGTCTAGTTTTAGAGCGCATGTTAACCCAAGGCATTCATGAAGGCATACCTGGCAGTTTGTGGGAGCAAGCTATCGAAAAGCAACTTGAAGGGACACTGAACCTGACCGTTCCATTGGGTTTAGAGACAAATGAGCTAATTGCTCAAAAAAAGACAGCCCGAGAAATTACAGCAAGAATCGTTAGTTCTGTCTTACGACCCAATCTTATTGAAGACCAGGAACAAACTCGGCTGCGTGCTGAGCAGGTAGAGAATGAAGTGAAAACTGTCACCGTATCTGTGGAACAGGGTGACGCCATTGTGAAAAAAGGAGAACCTATTACCCAGGGTGACTTTGTTTTACTCGATTACTTTAATTTGACTCAACGCCGGTTTAACTGGTTAGGGTTCACCGGATTTGGAGTATTAGTCAGCTTCGGTGTGGGGGCTTTGCTGTGGATTGATCACTGGCAAAAAGGCGGCCTCCGACAGCGAGATCATATTCTTGTACTGTGTTTAATTGTGAGCGTTGCGGTACTCATGGCCTTAAAAATCCCAGGGTTAGGTCTACCGGCTGTAGGGCTATTGCTGGGCAGTTTTTATGGCTATATTTTGGCAACGGTAACCATTGGTCTTTTGGTCATCTTGCTGCCAGTGGGTGGTTCGGTGGCTGTCTTACCGCTAATTGCAGCTGCTTGTGCGGCTTTAGTAGGCGCTTGGATTGCGCCACGCTTGCGATCGCGAGAAGAGTTCGCCCTACTCGGAGGCGTCGTCGGTCTTACTCAAGGCGTCATCCACCTGGTTCTCACCCTTATGTTTAATAGTGTTGCCGCCTCAGTGTGGTACACAGTCCTCCGCGACTCGGCCCTATTTGGAGTCTACGGTATCGCCTGGAGTATTGTCGCCTTAGGCGTTAGTCCTTATTTAGAATCATTTTTTGATGTCGTCACGCCTATTCGTTTAGCAGAACTCTCTAACCCCAACCGTCCGCTTTTAAAGCGGTTGGCCGCCGATGCTCCAGGCACCTTTCAACACACTATGTTTGTGTCTAATCTGGCTGAAGCAGCGGCACGCGCTTTGGGTCACAATGTTGAATTGGTGCGGGCAGGAACTTTGTACCATGACATTGGAAAAATGCACGATCCGCTTGGGTTTATTGAAAATCAAATGGGCGGTCCCAACAAACATGATTTAATTAACGACCCATGGGTCAGCGCAGATATTATTAAAAAGCATGTCACCGAAGGCTTGATGATGGCCAAAAAACATCGCTTACCAAAAGCGATTCAGGCGTTTATTCCTGAACATCAGGGGGCGATGTTGATTAGCTATTTTTACTATCAAGCTCAGGAAATCGGCAGTCAAAATCCTGAGATGAGCATACGCGAAGAAGATTTTCGCTACGACGGGCCTATTCCGCAATCACCGGAAACCGGCATTGTGATGCTGGCTGATTCCTGCGAGGCAGCGCTGCGATCTCTCCACAAAGAAGCCTGTGCAGAAGAAGCCTACGCCATGGTAAATAAAATTTTGCGTGCTCGCTGGAAAGACAAACAGTTAATTGATTCTTGCCTGAGTCGGAAAGATATGGATATCATCGCCAATGTCTTTGTGCAAGTATGGCAACAGTTTAATCATAAGCGTATTGCTTACCCCAAGGCAGCTTTGACAGCCCAATAGAGTTTTAGATAGTGCAAACCTTTGCCAGAGAAAACACTCTGTCCACGTAACACTCACAATTCAACCCTTACTCCACGGGTACTTGACGCATGATCTTTTGTCTTAGCAAGCCGTACTTTGGCGCAAACACCATCGCTAGGGTAAATAGCATCGTCATCAAAACAACAATGCTACCGCCGGTAGAAATATCCAGGTGATAGCTAAAGTAGGTCCCGACAACACAGGAAATCACACTGGTGGCGACTGAAATAGCCAACATGTGATCAAAGCGATCGGTGAGTAAATAGGCGGTCGCACCTGGAGTGACTAACATGGCAACGACAAGCACAATACCTGCGGTTTGCAAGGCCGTCACAATGGTAAGAGCCAGCACTGACAGTAATGTGTAATACATGAGCTGTGTATTCAAGCCGATGGCCTTGGCATGGTTGGGGTCAAAGCAAAATAAGAGCAAATCCTTACGACGTACCAAAATAATGACTAGCGTAGCGATGCCAGCAATTAAGGTCTGAATGATATCCGACGGAGAAATGCCTAGCACGTTGCCAAACAAAATATGAAACAAATCCACATTGCTAGGTATTTTGGTAGCGAGAACTAACCCAAAAGCAAAGAAACCAGTAAAAATAACGCCAATCACGGCATCTTCTTTTAACCGTGTGGCAGACTTCACGTAGCCGATAATCACTGTCGCCCCAAAGCCAAAAATAAACGCCCCTAAAGCAAACGGTAATCCCATGGCATAGGCAACCACTACACCGGGTACAACTGCATGGGAAACCGCATCCCCCATCAAAGACCAGCCTTTGAGGGTAATGTAGCAAGACAGCACCGCGCAGACCACACCCACAAAAGCACTTACCCAGATGGCTTTCACCATAAATCCTGCCTGCAGGGGCTCTATCAACCATTGCCATAGGGGATTTAACATGACGCCCAGTAGCGGAAGTGGGCCATGGAATGTGGAGATTAGGGCGTGAACCATGAATATCTTGAATAAAGAGCCTGGCGTTAATTCAATCGGTAAGTTGATCCTGGGTAGATAGCGGGTATTGATTAGGCATGACTTGGGTTGGGTTCAGGCTGCTGAGGGGCAAACTACCAAAGGTCATGGAGAGGTTTTCTTCGGTGAAGGTTTCAGCAGTGGTGCCTTCCGCGAGAACAGTGCGGTTGAGGAGAATGGTGCGATCGCAAAATGTAGAAATAGACGCCAGATCATGGGTAGACAACAAAATCGTATGTCCCTCTTCCCGCAGTTGCAGCAGCAAATTCACAATTCGCTTTTCCGTTTTCACATCCACACCAGTAAACGGCTCATCTAACAAAATTACCCGGCTCTTTTGCGCCATGGCCCTGGCTAGAAACGCCCGCTTTTTCTGACCGCCAGACAGCTCACCAATTTGTCGATGACGAAAGTCCACCATGCCTACACGCTCTAAACTTTCCGCCACCTGTCGCCGATCTTCTCGCCCCGGAATCCGCAACATGTTCATATAGCCATAGCGACCCATCATCACCACATCCGCCACACTCACCGGGAAATTCCAATCCACATCATCCGCCTGGGGCACATAGGCCATCAGCTGACGTTTTTGCGCCATTTTGACCGATAGGCCATCAATATGAATCCGTCCCTGATTAGGATTCACAAACCCCATAATGGTTCTAAACAAGGTAGATTTGCCACCACCGTTGGGCCCAACAAGACCTGTGATAGTACCAGGCTGCACATAGCAGCTAGCGTTATACAAGGCCAGGTGAGCATTGCTGTAAGTAACGCTAATATTTTCAACAGTGATGCCAAACGTATCTGAGCGCATCGTGGATTAAGGGCTAGAGGACAAAAAAGGAAGGGTGGGCAATGCCCACCGATATCGAGTCACATGCAATAGGTCATGATGGGCATTGCCCACCCTACAAATCATGGGGATAACAACCCCTCGCTAATGACCTCAACGTCATAGGCCAAGAGGTCGAGAAACGTAGGAACCGGACCGTCTGCCGGAGACAATGAATCCACAAATAAATTGCCGCCAAACTTAGCACCAGTAGCACGGGCAACCGCTTGCTGGCCTTCATCGCTGACGGTGCTTTCACAAAAAACAGTAGGAATGTTATTGGCCTTCACATCATCAATCACACCTTGAATTTGCTTGGGTGTGGACTGTTGCTCGGCATTGATGGGCCATAGGTACACCTCTTGCAAACCATAATCACGGGCTAGATAGGAAAAAGCTCCTTCACAGCTCACCAGGTAACGCTCACCCTCAGGCACCTGATCAAGATTTGCCTGAAGCTGGTCATTAATGCTCTGGAGCTGATCGCTGTAGCTAGCGGCATTGGCGTTGTATGTTTCAGCATTGGCCGGGTCTAGCTCCACAAATGCCTTGCGGATATTTTCCACATACACCAGCGCATTTTGAGGCGACATCCAGGCATGGGGGTTGGGTTTATCAACATAGGGACCTGCTGCAATGGGAATCGGCTCAATCCCCTCCGTCAAAATCACTGACGGTACATCCTGTACATTACCTAGAAACTGCTCAAACCAGCGCTCCAGGTTCATCCCGTTATAAAAAATCAGATCCGCATCCTGAGCCTTCACCAAATCGCTGGGGGTTGGCTCATAACCGTGGATTTCTGCCCCGATACGGGTAATCGACTCCACCTGCAGCTCATCTCCTGCCACATTTTGAGCCATATCCGCCAAGATCGTGAACGTTGTTAGTACAACCTTTTGACCATCGTCAGTGCCCTCAGCCTGGGAGATGTCTTGGGCACAACCTACCAATCCCAGAAATATAACAAGGCCAGATACCCAGACAACGTTCGTAATTGAAAGCGTGATTGGTAATGCCCACTGCCTACTGTCCATTGACCATTGAGCTATGCTCACCCTCCTATTTCATAATTCTTTCATTTTTCATAATTATCTCATAATTAAACAATAATGTGGGTATCAGGACCTTAGGTGGTTAAACTTTCATCATCCTCAGGGTGGACCTACCTTAATAATTGGCAGAGTAGTGAAGACCATAGATATGATTGCCAGCCTTCAATCTCAATCGCTAACCTGATATGCCAATGTCCTCATAGATTCAGGCCCAACTAGTTTCTAACGTTTACGCACTTAACCCAGATTTTTATCTCTGATAGCCTGACTCAGGCTCCCTCTTCCTCAGATAGTGGAGGAAATATTTTGACCGTAGACAAGGGATCTTCTGACTTAGATATTTGCAGTTCTAAATCTCCCGGCACTGACTTTTTTCGCCCTAATTTACAGGGCAACATCACCTTAAAAGTAGTGCCTTGGTTCATAACAGATTGACATTCAATTTTGCCACCATGCTTGTCTACGACAATCTGATGACTAATTGCTAAACCCATGCCTGTCCCTTGGCCAACGGGCTTAGTCGTAAAAAACGGATCAAAGATCTGCTGTTGCAAAGCCTTAGGAATACCTTTGCCATTGTCAGCAATGGTGACAACAATCCAATCAGCTTGCATTTCTGTTGTAACTATTATTTTTCCTGCCGGATGTTCTCTTAAGGCATCAATCGCATTATTTAAAAGGTTGACGAATACTTGATTGATAGCGCCTGCATAACACTCAATCATGGGCAATTTGCCATATCTTTTTTCCACGTCAATCGCCGGTCGATTAACCTGAGAATTGAGGCGATGTGTGAGGAGAAGCAACGTATTGTCAATGCCTGCGTGCAAATCAACAGCCTTTAGTTCTGACTCATCATGACGAGCAAAATTACGCAGGGACTTCACAATATCGCGAATACGGTCTGTCCCCGTTTGCATTGAACTAATGAGCTTTGGGAAATCTTCTCTGACATACTCAACATCTACATTGTTAATGTCTGCCCGTGCTTGAGATGACAGTTGAAGAGCCTCTGCCTGATAATGGCTAATCACTAACAGCAGATCCTCTACGTACGTCATGGCATGCTCAAGATTGCCATAGATGAAGCCCACCGGATTATTGATTTCATGGGCAATGCCAGCCACTAGCTGCCCTAAGCCAGCCATTTTTTCGCTTTGTAGCAACTGCGTTTGAGTTCGCTTAAGTTCATCTATGGCTCGCTTGAGTTGCTCTGCCGTTTGGCGCGCCTCTAGCTCCGATGCGATCAGCGCAGATTCGGCCCTTTTGCGATCGCTAATATTCCTCACCATAATGGTTAAAAACTCTTCAGATCGGATGCGAGAGACCCTAACTGCAATCTCCACAGGAAAGTGACGCCCTACTTGATGTAAACCAATCGCCTCGTAAAATTGCCCTGTTTGAGCTCCCTGGCGTACAAACATTTGAAGCAATTGCAACGCCTGCTCCTGAGACTGCGCAAAATCTGTCCTGATCAAGGTCGTTAGAGGACGACCAACTACCGTTAACCATCCACACCCAAAAATCTGTTCAACCGCAGGATTTGTACTCTGAATTATCAATGTGGTCGCATCCACCGTCAGAATGCCATCTGCCGCTGTAGTAATAATTGCTTGGACCTTAGCCGTAGAGAGCTCTAAAGCCTCAACAACATGGTTATACCACCGACTAATTTGACCAACTTCTGTTAACGCATTAGCATTCACCCGACGCTCTAAATTGCCTGTTTTAGCATGGGTTCGCATGGTAGCAAATAGCTCTTGAAACTCATTTTGAGCCCCATGTTCCGACACATTTAAGCCCAAATACTCCTGCTTTCGCGATACTCGTAAGCGGAGATAACGGTTCAGCCCTAAAAACACGACCAGGGCTACCGTAAAGGCCCACAACCCACAGGTTAAGACACCAGACATCTGTACCGTCAGTTGCTGCCAACGCCCCAATCCCGTCCCCAACTTTTCGAGATCAGCAAATAACGCTACGGCCAGGGTGCCCCATATACCTGGCCCCAGGTGTACGGGAATCGCGCCAATGGTATCGTCAATGCGACATTTCTCCAACAAGAAATCCATGCCCATCATCACCATGCCACCCACAGCACCAATGATCAAAGCATTGCCCATGGAAACTGCGTGACAATTGGCTGTAATAGACACCAGACCAGCCAGGGCCCCATTCATCACTGCCTTGAAGGGAAGCTGGCGATTTTGTATAACCAGTGTCCACAAGAGAGGAGCCGTTAACCCAGCCGACCCAGCTAATAGGGTATTGACTAAAATTCTGGGTACCTGATCATTGAATGCAAACGTGCTGCCACCATTGAAGCCAAACCAACCAAACCACAACAGCAGTGCGCCCAAAAATGCTAAGGGTAAATCTGAACTAGATGCCTGTTGAGCAAAATTTTTGCGAGAAAATCGGCCAAGACGAGGACCAATAACAACCACAGCAGCCAGGGAAACCCATCCCCCTAAACTATGGACCACCGTAGATCCAGCAAAATCAACAAACCCTCTTTGGCCTAACCAGCCCACAGTCATAGAGCGATCTAAACCACTCCAGGCCCAATGCCCAAAAACTGGATATATCAAGCCAGAGATAAGCAAGGTACTTAACAGATACCCCTTAATGGCCATGCGTTCAGCCACTGCACCAGACACAATAGTGACAGCAGTGCTACAAAACGTTGCCTGAAATAGAAAGAAAATGATGGGCCAGCTATCTTGACTAAACTCTGGCAAAAACTGGCTACCCCCCCACCAACCATTGATAGACGTACCAAACATCAATCCATAGCCAAAGGCCCAGAACATGATGGTCGATAGACCAACATCAGCAATATTTTTGATAGCTACGTTAATGCTATTTTTACGGCGAGTAGAGCCAGCCTCTATACAGAGAAACCCTGCCTGCATCAAAAACACTAAGCTGGCACTGACAACCACCCATAGTGAATCTAATGACAATGACATAATTGTGGAGCGATAGAGCTATACGTTTACTAACTTTCTTACACAGGCAGTAAAGTCCGGATCCGCGTAAAGACTTTCGTACAAAGTACAGATCTGAACCTGAGAATGTTAGTAACTTTCTACTCAATATGCCCGCACATTTTTGATAGACATTCAGTACAGCCGCAAAATTGCCAAAAAAGTGCTCATTAATGTCATTAGTAGCTCATTAATGTCATCAGCAGTTGATATGCGCTACCACAGCGTGCTGCAGAATATCTACACATTCTGGCTCCATAAACGAGTACTCATCTGGAATAACGACTTACCATTACCGACCGACAGTCCCACCCCCAAATTTTTAGCGCTAATGCGTCACGACGCACTAATTGCATCGGGATAAAACATCCTTCGCTTAGTCATTATTGGAGATATCGCTTTTGATCAAGCCAAGGGTAACGCCTGCCCTTCCATAGATCTTAGATCT
>JAHQVZ010000190.1 GCA_019634055.1 Leptolyngbyaceae cyanobacterium MAG.088 | reverse complement strand
CCAAGGGAGTGCTCTACCGCTGAGCTATGAAGGCTGGTGGTGGGCCGTGTTGGATTCGAACCAACGTAGGCGTAGCCAGCGGATTTACAGTCCGCCCCCATTAACCACTCGGGCAACGACCCACATACTAGTCGGCTATAGCCGACAATGCCAGGAGGCGGACTTGAACCGCCGACACGAGGATTTTCAGTCCACTGCTCTACCAACTGAGCTATCCCGGCAACAAGAGGCATAACCGCCTTTGTTTGCGCGCCTAAACAAGTTAGCAAAAGAGTGGAACCCTTAGCAAGCTAAAACTTGGAATCTTTTTTACCCCAGCCAGTGCATCTACTTATGGGTAGCTCTAGTTGGGGTAAACCCTTGTCAGGTCTGCTGTTGAAAATGATTGGCCCCGATTTTATTCTTCAATCTCACGAAGACGAGCTAGCTTGAGGGAAAAGGAGCCTGTGCCTTGTCCTGCATAGGATCTGACTCTTATCGTATATTGACCAGATTTTGATATACGAGCAAATAACAGTGAATTGGTCGAACCGTCTGGTCCGTCGTCATTTTCACTTACGGTTGTGCCGTCATCTCCTAACAGACTCACCAAGGTGTCAAATTCTTCGGAAATTACATCAATAGTGATTTGATCTCCTTCGAATAATTCAACGCTATAGTCTCTGGCAAAACCGCCTACTCCGGTAGGAATATCGCTATCAGACAGCGTATCGCTGATTTCACGCCCTCCTGCTAGCTCGATCGGGTTATAAATCTGAGCCATCGTACTTTTACCAGCGCCTAATATAGTGAGAGCTAGTAATGTCGTTGGAATTAGCAGAACACGGCGTAAAATTTTACTAGATTGCTTCATGATTGGGAGAGAGACGGATCAATTTAGATGGTGCCATTATGCCCCAAGTAAGGATGGCATGGTGCTGCTCAACTAGCTTGTAACGTTCATTAGCTAGCTTGGTTACTTAAGCTAACGCTCCGTCAACTTTGTAGACAAAATCTCAGGTTTTATAGTGGCTATGCTGCTTAAGGTTTTTAAGGGGTATAGCGTTTTTGTTGCCAGTTGTGAGTAGTCATTTATGCCCCTTTCTGATTCCAATTCCAATAATTCAGAATATGGCGCTCAGCTGACATTACAACGACTGCGCGGTCTTAGTCATCTTTTGGATAATGCGATCGCAATTCCTGGTTTGGGGTATCGAGTTGGTCTGGACCCCTTGATTGGGTTACTGCCCGGTGGTGGTGATTTGATGGCTGGTTTGATCTCTATCTACATAGTTGCTGAAGCTGCCAGAATCGGTGTGCCTGCCGCTACCCTGGGCCGCATGGGTCTAAATATTTTGACTGAAGTAGTCGTGGGTACAGTTCCTATGATTGGGGATTTATTTGACGTTGCCTGGAAAGCCAATGCCCGTAATGTTGCTTTACTGGAACAGCATATTCGCCACCCTGCCCCTAGTCGCCGGGCAGATAAGCTATTTGCGATCGTATTAATTGCCGGGCTCTTAGCTGTAGTGCTGGGCGCTGCTACCTTATCCCTACTGTTTGTGCGCTGGGTCCTACAACTGTAGGATAATAAGCCTGTTAACCCGTGGGATAGAGGAAGTATATGGTTGGAGCAGCCGATTTTGTGGCCGATATCACCCAGGGCGGTACAGGCCAAGATGTCACGCTCGACTTTAAAATTCCTGACCCTGAGGATGTCAATATCTCCGAACAAGAGTTCCACCACCAGATTGAGGTTGCTTGGCAAGTTTGTGATCGATTTGACTTACAAACTGATATTTGGCGAGGCCGAATTCTGAGGGCAGTGCGCGATCGAGAAAAGCAAGGTGGCGATAGTCGTGGTACAGGTTTTCTGAACTGGTTAAAAGACCGAGAAATTAGTAAAAGTCAGGCTTACGCTTTGATTGAACTAGGCAACAGTGCCGATGAGTTACTGCAAGAAGGCCTATTAAACGAACAATCCGTCAATCAATTTAGTAAGCGCGCCTTTGTCGAAACATCCCAAGCTGCACCGGAAGTTCAGCAGATGGTCTCTGAAGCTGCCAAGCGTGGCGAACAAATTACCCGTAAAGAAGTTAAACAGTTGTCAGATGAATGGACGGCCATGACGTCTGATTTAATTCCAGAAACTGTACGGGAAAAAGCTGCTAATAATACGATTCCGACAAGGTACTTGACCCCACTGGTTAAGGAAATGGAAAAATTGCCTCCTAGCCATCAGGACACATTGCGTACTGAGGCAGCGCGTAATCCAGATGTAGATACTCTAAAGCAAATCACATCAGAGGCTCGATACTTATCTAAGTACATTGCGGCAGCTAGTCAAGTGCAGACAATTGACCCAGATCTGGTCAATTTAGAACAGGCTCTCGAAGAAGCTTTGCGGGTTGGCTGCCTGAACTCCACAGCAGATTTGGTAAACCAAGCCACTCAGTTAGAACAAGCAACTGCCAAACTATATACTGCATGGCGACGCCTCAATAAGTTGGCAGAACGTGTCTATGTCGATAGCGGTGAAAGTACTCCGCATTTGCGCGCTCTGCTCAGTGCCTTAACTCCGTTAACCAACGAAATTATCGAGATCCAGCTTGGCAATAGCAATAGCCCCTCTACTAAAACTATTCGTCTACAAGTGCTAGGCGAAGTTGACGACGCTTAGCCCATCCATTGGCGTTACAAGCGGCAATGCATCATTTATGAATTGAGACCCATACAGTTTTGCTGTTTACCCATACTGTCAGCTTGCCAACTAGCAGTCTAAGGTCGACCTATGTCACCTATAGTCTGCTTCAGACAATAGACTTTACATATTCACAGGGTTGAAAAAATTATGGGTTGTCTCAAACAGCCTATTTAGAGTACTTTCAATCACCTACCCTACGAGGTTAAGTTAATATCAATCTTTTAGATAAAAATTTTAAATAGATCACCCTAAAACGCCTGAAAACCTATCGTGTAACAATACTTTAGCGATATGTATAAACATTTTTAGAATCCTAATAGGGTGTAAAGTGTGAAATCAGATGTCAATATTTAAGTTAGCTGCAGCAATTATGCTAAGTCATGGCTTGGATATGGGCAGCAAGTGGTCATTGTAGTGCAGGAACTGGACAGATATGCCGCAGCTTGAAGCTAGCCCAACGCTCGACTTCCGAAGTGAAGCGTACAAGGATGCGTATAGTCGCATCAACGCCATCGTTATTGAGGGGGAATTAGAAGCTAACGATAACTATAAAAAGTTAGCCGAACACTTAAGCGAGCACAAGGATGAGTTGATTAAGCTAGCTCGCATGGAAAAGCGTCATATGAAAGGGTTTCAAGCCTGTGGCAAAAACCTGGATGTGACACCTGACATGGATTTTGCCAAGAAGTTCTTTGCTCAGTTACACGATAATTTTAAACTGGCTCGTGATGAAGGCAAGGTAGTGACCTGCTTGTTGATTCAATCCTTGATTATTGAAACGTTTGCGATCGCTGCGTACAACATTTATATTCCTGTTGCCGATGATTTTGCACGCAAAATCACTGAAGGTGTTGTAAAAGATGAATATATGCACCTTAACTTTGGCGAAGAATGGCTCAAGGCTAACTTTGAGATGGCTAAAGCTGAATTAGAAGAAGCAAACCGTCAGAATTTACCCTTGGTTTGGAAAATGCTCAACCAGGTTGCCGAAGATGCAGCTGTTATGGGTATGGAAAAAGACGCTTTAGTAGAAGATTTCATGATTACTTACGGTGAGGCCTTAAGTAATATTGGGTTTACCAGCCGTGAAGTTATGCGTCTCTCTGCTCAAGGTTTGGCTATGGCATAGAGCTAGAGCTTACAAAAAAATAAATGTCTGTAGGGGGCTGAACCATCGTTCCGCCCCCTTTTTCATGGTGAGTTACAGTATCTGGGCCTCTCAATAAACCGCATCACTGTAACGTTTTGTTGTAGGCTAATTTTCTAAGACTCTTTTTAGAAGTAGCCTAAATGTTTGGTTTAATCGGTCATCTAACTAACCTAGAACACGCTCAATCGGTTGCCCATGCATTGGGATATCCAGAATATGCGGATCAAGGTCTTGATTTTTGGTGCAGCGCTCCGCCGCAAATTGTAGACGACATCAAAGTAACTAGTGTGACCGGCCAAGTTATTGAAGGCCGTTATGTAGAATCTTGCTTTCTGCCTGAAATGTTGGCTTCAAGACGGATCAAGGCAGCTACACGAAAAATCCTTAATGCGATGGCTCATGCTCAAAAAAATGGCATCAGCATCACGGCTCTTGGGGGATTTTCATCAATTATTTTTGAGAATTTTAAGCTAGATCAAATCAAGCGTGTACGTAATTTAGAGCTTGACTTCAGTCGCTTTACCACTGGCAATACGCATACAGCCTATGTAATTTGTAAGCAGGTAGAAGATGCTGCGCCTGGCCATGGCATTGATCTAGCCCAAGCTACAGTAGCTGTTTGCGGTGCTACTGGAGATATCGGTAGTGCTGTTTGCCGCTGGTTAAGTCAGAAAAGTGGTGTAAAAGAACTGCTATTGATTGCTCGGAACCAAGAGCGTCTTAATAATTTGAAGAATGAAATTGGTATGGGCCGAATTATCGGTTTGGAAGATGCTCTTCCCATCGCAGATGTCGTAGTTTGGGTCGCTAGCATGCCCAAGGGTATCAATATTGATCCTTCTACAATCAAGCAACCGTGCTTAATGGTTGATGGGGGCTATCCCAAAAATCTGGACAGCAAATTTAGCTATCCTGGTATTCATGTGCTTAAAGGAGGGATTGTTGAGCATAGCCTTGATATTGATTGGCGAATTATGGATATAGTAGCGATGGATGTCCCTGCTCGTCAGTTGTTCGCGTGTTTTGCAGAATCCATGTTACTGGAATTTGAAAAATGGCATACTAATTTCTCTTGGGGGAGAAATCAGATCACCCTTGATAAGATGGAAAAAATTGGTGCGGCGTCTGTCAAACATGGCTTTCGTCCCTTGCTGACAAGTTAAGCCGGTTGTCGTCCTTGTCATCTCGTTTTTTCACACTGTAACGGAAACTTTTTAGGGGCGGTTTGCGATAGGGTTTAATCATTGCTGGAGTACCTAGAACTGTTATGGCAACGACAGAACGAAGAGCCATTTTGCTCGATTTTGAAAAGCCTTTGGCCGAATTAGAGTCTCGTATTTTGCAGATACGAGCATTGGCTGAAGATAACGATGTTGACGTCTCAGCCCAAATCCAGCAACTTGAGTCTCGTGCCCAGCAACTGCGCCAGGAAATTTTTACTAGTCTGACCCCAGCCCAACGCATTCAGGTTGCGCGTCATCCACGTAGGCCCAGTACACTCGACTATATCCAAGCAATTTCGGATGAATGGATCGAACTACATGGCGATCGTCGTTCTGGCAAAGATGATTTAGCCTTAGTTGGTGGTATCGCACGATTTCATGGCCATTCGGTAGTTATGCTAGGCCATCAAAAAGGTAGAGATACTAAAGATAATGTTGCCCGTAACTTTGGCATGGCATCCCCTGGTGGCTATCGCAAAGCGATGCGCCTGATGGAGCATGCGAATCGATTTAAGATGCCCATATTTACTTTTATTGATACTCCAGGGGCCTGGGCGGGCTTGGAAGCTGAGGAAATGGGTCAAGGTGAGGCAATAGCCCATAACCTTCGGGAAATGTTTCGGTTAGACAGCCCGATTATTTGTACCGTTATTGGAGAGGGCGGCTCTGGTGGTGCCTTGGGCATCGGTGTGGGTGATCGGCTCATTATGTTTGAGCATTCCGTCTATACCGTCGCTAGTCCTGAAGCCTGTGCGGCTATTTTATGGAAGGACGCATCCCGGGCGTCTCAAGCTGCTGAAGCGTTAAAGATTACAGCTTGGGATTTGAAGAATTTGGGCATTTTAGATTATCTTTTGCCAGAACCTACTGGGGGTGCCCATGCTAATCCTATTCAGGCTGCTGAAGGTTTAGAGTCAGCTCTTTTGGAAAACCTTGAAATGTTGCTTGCTATGTCACCAGAGCAACGTAAGCAAGAGCGCTACCGTAAGTTTCGGCAAATTGGCGTTTTTTCTGAAGTTGCTTAGGTGTCATTCTGCATCAAGGCTTGCCAGTAGTCATTTTTGAGATGTCTAACGATGGGGCTACTTGCTACAAGACATGCGTTTGAGATCTAGTTATTTTAATGCTTTCAATAATAATCTTTCCGCAGATTAAAGATTAATGAGAGCGATATAAGTTGTTGTGCTACAGATGTAAGGCCTGTATGACTTAAATTTGGTTGCGTTGCTAAAAATCTCTTATCCTAAACACCCACAACTTTTGCAACATTTGTTAACATTAACTTTGGATGAACTTTCCACTGTTGCCTTATGGGATTCCATTGATGAACACTGTGTCTAATCGTCGCGCACTGATTACAGGTGCTAGTACTGGTATCGGTCGTGCTACTGCTCTAGTTTTTGCTAGAGCAGGATTTGATGTAGTTCTGGTCAGTCGTTCAACAGATAAGTTGCAGAAACTGTCAGATGAAATTGGTGCAATCTCATCCGTGAAAGCTCAAAGCTTTTCCATGGACTTGGGTTT
The DNA here is from genome assembly GCA_019634055.1 of Leptolyngbyaceae cyanobacterium MAG.088. Taxonomy (GTDB): domain Bacteria; phylum Cyanobacteriota; class Cyanobacteriia; order Phormidesmidales; family Phormidesmidaceae; genus Leptothoe. The sequence continues at coordinate 8,206 of JAHQVZ010000190.1, read as the reverse complement.
GATTGATCAGGTCAAAAGTAAAATCGTTGACATTTTAGAAACCTGTGGTCCTGTTGATGTGCTGGTGAATAATGCTGGGATGGGGTACACAGGCGAACTGAACCAGATGCCCTTAGCTGATTGGTGTCAGATTATTAATTTAAATGTCACTAGCGTTTTTCAATGTATCCAGGCTGTTCTCCCAAGTATGCGTGAACGCAGTAGCGGCATGATTATTAATGTTGCATCAATCGCTGCCCGCCAGGCTTTTCCTGAATGGGGGGCCTATGGCGTTAGTAAAGCAGCCGTAGTCGCTCTTTCCAAAGCTATTTCAGTCGAAGAGCGTAGCCATGGCATTAGAGTTGTCACTATTTTGCCAGGAGCTGTCAATACTCCTCTTTGGGATACAGATACAGTTCAAGCCGACTTTGACCGCTCCGGTATGCTTACCCCTGATTTGGTGGCCAACGCCATTTTACAAACGGCACTACTCCCTCCCGGGGCTGTAGTCGAAGAACTGACCATTATGCCAAGCGGAGGAAGTCTGTGACTACTTAATACGCATATTCACCATAGGCTAGATAAGCTTGGTTGTTTTTGCATGCTTAAGTAAAAAAATGTTGCTCACTTAGAAATTGAAATTAACTTACCCACACTATGGTTATTTCCACGAACGGTTCAACTAACGGTCTGCTTAACGGTAAATCATTAGAGGCATCTATACGTCCTGATCGCTCCAAAACTAAGGGGCAGGACGCTCTACTTCATGAGCCTTCAGCTGATAATGAAAAACTGATGCAGGCTGTACATACTATGTTGGCCGAATTGGGTGAAGATCCCGAGCGCGAAGGATTACTCAAAACGCCTAAACGGGTAGCAGAAGCGATGCGATTTCTGACTCAGGGCTATACCCAGTCGTTAGATACCATCGTCAATAACGCCATCTTTGATGAAGGCCATAATGAAATGGTCCTAGTGCGGGATATCAATTTCTTTAGTCTTTGTGAACACCACATGCTGCCGTTTATGGGGCGAGCTCACGTTGCTTACATTCCGAACCAAAAGGTGGTAGGTCTAAGCAAGCTTGCTCGCATTGTTGAAATGTACTCCCGACGACTACAGGTGCAAGAACGGCTAACTCGTCAAGTTGCTGAAGCGATTAACGAAATATTAGAGCCTCAGGGGGTGGCTGTAGTTATGGAAGCTAGCCATATGTGTATGGCTATGCGCGGTGTTCAAAAGCCTGGTTCTTGGACCGTTACCAGTGCTATGCTCGGCGTCTTTCAAGATGAGCAAAAAACTCGTGAAGAGTTTTTAAGTCTCATTCGCCATCAGCCAGCATTTTCTAACTACTAGGCCTATGTCAACTGTCCCGATGCTATTGGGGCAGTTGCATCAGGTTAGCCGCTGTAATCTAATGCTTTCAGGGATGTCTATTTTCTAAATATCTCTGAAAGATGTTAAGAGAAGAAATCCGAAAAAATTAGTTACTCAGCCTTTCTACAGGAAAAGCAGCGATACAGTGAGATGGATCTAGTCGATAGGAGCGCACTTCTATCGATAACGTTCTATTTAATCAACAGGTTGAAGTCTTCAACCTGTTATGTTTACACCTTCAACTGTGATTTATTAGGAGTAAGTGGAGCCTATGAGTTCCCTGAATGTTGAAACTGTTGGTGAGACAATTAGTGCTGGTACTGAAAGCTTTCAAGCTAGTCACGTAGACGTCATTGAAACTGTCATTGCCAGCCTAGATCAGGGGGGAGATGCCATGGTTAGTCAAAATGACGATGGCTACCTCTGGAAATTTACCTATGGCAGTGTGACTGTATATGTTCAGCTCACGGGGATAGACGACGAAGATACTCTAACGGTCTGGTCTCCTTTGTTAAAGCTGCCTGTAGCTGACCAAACTGCTTTGATGCAAGAGTTACTTGCAATGAACTGCGGAGAAACTTTTGAGGCCTGTTATGGGATTTCCAATCAGGAGGTTTTAATTTTAGCGAGTCGTATTTTAGCTGATATTAATCCTGGTGAAATTTCTCGACTCATGACCATTGTTGCAACCATTGCCGATGATATGGATGATGTGCTGCTGCAGAAATATCCGACTGCTTAGTGCATGAACACGCTATGGCGGCTCATTGCACCCATTGAAGCCAACGGTGTTACTCAAATGGCGATTGATGAGTGGTTGCTAGAGCAGCATCGTTTGGGCTGTGGACCGCCTTGCCTCAGGTTTTATACATGGAACCCCATCTCTATTTCCCTGGGCTATCACCAGCACCAGTATCCAAACCATTGGAATTCATTGCAATGGCATGGTGATGTCATTCATATTGTGCGTCGACCTAGTGGTGGACGTGCTGTGCTGCATCAGGGAGATTTAACGTATAGCTTAGTGATGTCTGGATGTAGCGGTCGTCGTCGCGATATTTATGCTGAGCTTTGCCAATTTTTAATTGATGGCTGGAAACAGTTAGGTATTGCTCTGCATTTAGGGGGTGATAAACGAAGTTATCAGCGTTCTCATAATTGCTTTGGGACGGCTACTGCAGCCGATCTCGTTATGGAAAATGGTTATAAGCTGATTGGTAGTGCTCAGCTTTACCGTGATAACTGTGTTTTACAACATGGGTCCATCAGGCTTTTTCCTAACCCTGATTTAGTCCGAGCGGTGTTTGGCTATGACATCAGCTCACCAGATATCCTGTCTCATATTCAGCCAGAGAATGTTTTGGACGCTTTAACAGCTGCTGCCGAATGCAGTTTCAACATCAAGTTTCAAGAACAGCCACTTTCTTTACAAGAGCAAACTCAGGCCGTAAATTGGGCTCATTCTAGAACCAAAACCCTTGATTAAAGATATTTACGAGACATCGTTTATTGATGCACTGGCTAATCTACAACCGCCTTGTAGATAGATTTGGGCTTTATAGCACAAACCTCTTTGCCTACTTCTTTGCCCAATTTAATTCCTTGCCGTTTGACTCCCTGGAGGTGGCCCCCCTGAAGTTTGCTTTGCAAACGTTCGGTAAGTCTGACTAAAAAACTGGTAGTCGCTATGGTTACAACAGGTACTACGGTAGGTAGTAAGTAGTTGCTATGAAAGGCTAAAATCACCCCTCCGCTCCATATAACGATAATTATTAGATTGGCCAGCAAATGTAGTCTATAGCGACGATAAAATAATATGTACCCCCCTACAGGGCTAAGTACCATCAGCATTACCCAAACAGGTAAAACAATTGGCTTTAAGTGATTTTGGGCCAGTAAGTTATTGGCAGCAACGATATGTTGATAAACGCCGGCAGATGGTGGGTTTTGGTTATAAGGAGTGGTCATTACATCCTGGTCAACGCCTGTATAACCAATAAAAACAATTTTGTTGGTAAACGTAGCCGCTGGAATTTTCCCATTTAGGACATCAATAAATGAATATCGAGGGGAACTGTCTGAAAAACCGCGCCAGTTTAACCAAAGGTTCTGTTGGAAACTGTTAATACTTGCTAATGCAGATAGCTGAGCTGGCTCGTAATTTTGGACGGCTGCAATGCTTAATGCTGGGGTATCGTTGATTTTGGGATTATAGGTGCGAGTAATGCCATCAGTATCAGCATGATGATGAATGTGCCCTGTTGCGATCGCACTTTCCACTACGTTGGCATTAGGACCAATGACGCCCTGCTGTTCATTCCATGCAGTGGCTAATACAACATTGCCATGGCGCTCCATCGCTTCAGCAAGCGCGGCGTCATCGCCAGTGGATTCTGCAAAGAGAATATCAAAGGCAACGACACTAGAGTCAGCGTCAGTCAGTTTATCTAACAGCTCAGTGTAATGGTGACGTGGCCAAGGAAATGGACCGATAGCGTCTAAACTGGGCTGATCGATTTCAATCACAGTGACGCGGTCATCCCATGATTGCTCGCCCCTGACGTGGAATAGAAAGCGATAGACACTGTGCTCAAAGGGTTGTAAAACCCCTGTGCGAGCAGTGATTAGAGTTAAGCTTGCCGCTAAAAGGCCAGGTAATAATCGCCACCCTGATTTGTATAGCCAATGCTTCATAAAAAATTTGGTGAGACCGTGGCGGAATCGCGCCACAACACCCCGTCTCGCTAATTCAAGTTATGACAATACGTTAACTGTCACTGCATTGAGTAACCAATGGACAAATCGCTGAAGTTGCTTTGTTTAAGGCATTTAACCGCTGGATTCCTCATAGTCATACAGAATCAGCTCCCGCAATCCGAGGCGTTTCTGCTGGAGATGGTACAAATTGCTGAGAATGACCAATCTAACTCTTACAACCATCCAAGAATATACGCATTACAGGCGAGTGATTCATAGTTACGAGCTCAGTATTTAGACTTAGTTTTGGCTACTCAGAATTTCTAGCAATTGACGCTAACTGAAGACCCGATGGATAAGCACCCTCTTCTTTAATACGATCAATAATGGCTTCTGAAATAGGAAAATTGAGTCGCTTTGCCAATGCCCTGACGACGTCTCCTCGGTCAATAGTCCCGGCCACCGCATCAGCTGGGGATAGTACCGTAATCCGTCGTAGTTCATTTTCTTCAAGATCGGTAATTACTTTAGATAGGGGTGTTTCTTCACGGACGTGGGGGACATCTAAGAGTGGATGTGCTACCTCTGCCAATGTCATAGTCTCCCATTGACTACGTTCAATTTGGCGTAAATCTTCCAGGGACACCATGCCCCGATAACGACCGTTGGACGCCGCGAAATAGACTAAGGACTTATCTTCATGAAGTAATTGCTGATCGGCAAATGTCCTTAGAGTCAACGTGGCATCAATCACTTTAAACTCTCGTACACTAGCATCCTTGGCCTTAAGACTAGCAATTGCATCTTGCAGATCGCTAACCCGGTTGTATGCACCAGCATTACGTACAGCGAACCATCCTAACAGTGAAAACCACAAGTATGTAAATTGCTGGGTTGACAGATAGGCATAAATACCAATTGTGATTGCCATCCACCCCAATAGTTGTCCTACCCTGGCAGCCCAACGCACACCCTGAGCTCGACTACCTGTAATTTTCCAAACTAAGGCTTTGAGTACTTGTCCACCATCTAGGGGCAGGCCTGGAATTAAATTAAATAAAGTCAATACAAGGTTGATTTGAGCAATAATACCGACAGCTTCAGCAATGACCGTCTGAGTTGGTAGTAGTGTTGTGAGCAAACTCAGACATAAGAATAGGATAAAACTTACTAATGGGCCTGCGATCGCAACCTGAAATGCTTGTCCAGGGGTTTTTGATTCTTTATCAATCGAGGCAATACCACCAAACAGGAAAAGTTTAATTGAATTAACTTGAATTCCTTGGCGTCGGGCAACCAGGCTATGGCCTAACTCGTGCAGCAACACAGAGCCAAACAAAAGTAGGGCCATCATCAAACCCACTACTGCTGCCACTGGAAAAGGGAAGCCCTTGTTGAGAAGGTCGCTGCCGTAGGCGAACGTCATCAAAAGAACAATTAAAAACCACGAGTTATCTATAAACAGGGGAATCCCAAAAATTACCCCAACGCGCCAACCGGATTGCATAGTGATATACCTTTGATATACCTAGAGATGCTAGGAATAGGAGTTAAAAAATAATCTTATTCAATCACACCTAAATCCAAAGCTTTAAGGTTTTGACAGAAAACACCCAAGGCCAAATGCAAGTTAGATTACAAGTCACCTTCATTGTAAGAACTGTGCTTAATTTTCAAGAACTGCTTTTATTCTAATGAGAGGGTTTACCAATAGCGTTACTGGATTGCCGAATCTTTATCTATGCGCATTAAAATCTGTGGCTTAACCCAAACGGATCAAGCGGTTGCGATCGCCAACATGGGAGCCTCTGTACTCGGCTTTATTTGTGTCCATCAATCACCCCGTTACGTTAGTCCTGAAACAATTCGCACTATTAGCCAGGCCCTACCGCCCATCGATCGCTTTGGTGTGTTTGCCAATGCTCCTATAGAAGACATTACACAGATCGCTATGACGGGACAACTCAGCGGTGTACAGCTCCATGGTCAAGAATCGCCGAGTCAATGTCAGCAAATTCGGAGCGTTTTGCCCCACATAGAGCTAATAAAAGCCCTACGTATTCGCAATTCTCAGGATTTAGAGCAGGTAAAAACTTACACTCCATATGTGGATACTTTTTTACTCGATGCCTATCATCCTCATCAATTAGGCGGCACCGGACATACTCTAGATTGGGAAACCCTGACATCCTTTCATCCTGAGAAGCCATGGTTTTTAGCGGGTGGACTCCGCCCAGACAATATTACTGAGGCGCTGACATCGCTTGCGCCCGACGGGATTGACCTTTCAAGCGGGGTAGAACATTCCCCTGGCAACAAAGATTTGAAAAAAGTAAGTCAGTTGATAGCAGCTGTTAGAACGGTAACTACATCACAAAAGAACCGATAGTTTGTAACAAAAAATCTCTGACCCTAAACCTTGATTACAGAATGTACGGTTTACTTCATCTATTTAGGGGGTGAATGATACTTTGAATTTACTTCTTATCAGTCCCTTTAGCTGTTCTCCATGTACAACGCTCAAAAAGACTGGCTAGGTGCCTTTATCATTGCTGGACTCGGTGCAGGTATTATTACCTCGTTTGCCGTGAGCCAAGGGCAAAATCCCTTGGTTGGGCTTGGCATTACGGCCTTCGCGTCTATTGCCGCTGTTCTCTTTGACCATCTTTGCTAGTAGGGAATATGATTTCCTGTTTCAGCGATTGCTCCTGTCCAGCCAGCAGTGTCACTGCTGGCTTTTTTACTTGCTAACCTCTCTATGGCCCCAATGTATTAAAGCAAGGGGGGCTTAAGCAAACGTAGCTCGTATCACCACATCGTCAAAATCTGCATCGCCACCCCCTGGTAAATCTTCAAAGCCAAAGGTGTTATTACCTAGTAGCCGAACGTGATCGGCACCATCACTATTGCCTAGGGTGTGTGTAAAGTAAATAGATGGATCATTGGTGGTGTCCATATCTAGTAACTCACCAACCGTGCCATCCACTACCAAAAATGTGGATAGCAGTTGTCCTCCTAAAATCTGTGTGGTGTAACGCACGGTCTCATCATTTGTTCCGACCAAATTGATGTTTATTCGCTGAGCTAGAGCCGCTTGCCCATAGCCATCGTCTCCAGGGCTTAAAAGGACTCCCATGTCATCACGCACCTGACCTTGCTCATTTTCTACAACAAATAAGCCCACTACGTTATCTAAGCTGGCTTCACGATAAACGTCTATGGTGGCCGTTAACAGCCCTGTTTGAGCACGTAAATCAAATAATTCAGAATCGGTGTTTAACCCTTGTAACTCTGCGCCAATGGGCACAGACTCGTTTGCAGCAACTGCATTAATCACTAGCTGACTAAATTCGCCGGTTTGGTTAATGTCAAACCCTGCTTGTACAGAACCACCATTTAAGGTCTGCAATTTCACTATGTCTGCCTGACTACTCACGCCTGTTAAGTTAACTGTGCCGCCTGCCCCACGGCGTACGCTATCTAAACTGCCATCGCTAATAACGGCAAATTGTAAAATGCTGCCTGCCGCAACTGTAATCGTTCGCTGAGGGTTGAGCTCATCAATATCACCTGCTTCTAGGGTGGAGAAGACCACTTGTGCCGTATTTAGCACCGCATCTAAATACCCTGCATCATTGGTGGTGAGCCCATTTACAGCGCCCGTACTATCGGTTTCAAAAATAATGATTTCGCGGACTTGATCAGAGCTAAGTTGGCTAATCGATAGTTCAATTGGGACATCACCCATGCCCCCAACGACTAATCGTTCACCTTGAGAGGAAAGCGTTGTTACTGGAGGGGGCGGTGTGGGTCCACCTGTGTCAGGAATTGGCTCATCATCATCCAGATTAGTAACCGACAGGGTATCGAGTAAGAGCGCATCATAGCGATTATCTGTGCTGGTGACGCTGGTATTGATGATATAGGCGGTATCACCATCGTCGTCAGCATCGTCAGTGCCCGTAATCAGAACTGTTTGGGGTTGATCCCAGTTGATTGTCGAGAAGGTAAGAAGAGGGCTAACGGTTCCTTCTGTTGGATCCTCACTGATGAAGTTTACGAAGACATCATTACTTGGCTGACTATCGAGCACTACCGTAAAGCTATCAGTGCCACCTGCTTCTGTCGTGATTAGCCCTGTTGTCGGTGAGAT
>JAHQVZ010000189.1 GCA_019634055.1 Leptolyngbyaceae cyanobacterium MAG.088 | reverse complement strand
CCTTCCATAGATCTTAGATCTTCGCTACTCACAAAATCATTGTTCAAGCCTTTTCTAGAGAAGCTTTGAAGCATTTGTGCCCCTCCTGCCAAACTACTCCATAATTAAAAAGCTGCTTTGACAACATGTGTTTTGAGTTCTGACAGACCCACCCTGCTTATCATCGACGGACACTCCCTGGCGTTTCGCTCCTACTACGCTCACGCAAAAAGTCGTGATGGTGGCTTGCGCACATCAAAAGGTATTCCCACCAGCGTTTGCTTTGGCTTTCTTAAATCCATGAGCGACATGATGGTCAAGGAAAAGCCCGACTATGCAGCCGTTGCCTTTGACCTGGCCCAGCCTACATTTCGCCACGAAGCCGCCGAAAGCTATAAAGAAGGACGTCCCGAAACCCCCGAAGACTTTATTGAGGATGTCGAAAACCTGAAAAAACTACTGGCAGGTTTCCAACTACCCATCCTCACAGCCCCCGGCTTTGAAGCCGATGACGTAATCGGCACCCTGGCCACCAAAGCCGAGCAGGAAGGCTATGCCGTCAGAATCCTTAGCGGCGACCAGGATTTATTCCAGCTGATTGATGACAATGAGCACATTAAGGTGCTGCACCTGGGCAGCACCTTTGGCCGTACCAATGGCCTGGCTAGGGAATATGGCATCCAGGAAGTTGAGGAAAAGCTGGGCATTAAGCCTGACCAGGTGATCGATTACAAAGCCCTCTGTGGTGACACCTCAGACAATATTCCAGGGGTAAGAGGAATTGGGAAGAAAACGGCGGTCAAACTGCTGAGTGAACATCACAATCTAGACGGTGTCTATGCCGCCATTCCTGAGATGAAAGGGGCCGTCAAGAAAAAGCTGGAAACGGGCAAAGATGCTGCTGCCAAGTCTAAATTTTTAGCCACCATCGTTAGAGATGTTGAGCTAGATGTAGACCTGGCGGATTGCAAACTAGAAGGCTTTGATGAAGGCACGGTTATCCCTCTGCTGAAAAATCTGGAGTTTCAGCATTTCATTAACCGTTTGAATAAATTGCAAGAGGCCTTTGGTGGTGAGGCGAACGCAACACCAAAAGCTGCTACGCCGGTTGAAGAGGATGATACGGCCTTATTTTCTGCAGAAGAGACCGATGCCGATAGCGAAGTAGAGACAGTAGATATTCAACCCCAGATCATCACCACGACTGACCAGTTGAAAGCACTAGTCACTCAGCTAAAAAAACACACTAAAACGCCAGTAGCCTGGGATACGGAGACCACGGCCATTGATCCGCTAGATGCAGACCTGGTGGGCATCGGCTGCTGCTGGGGCGAGGGCTCCGAGGACTTAGCCTATATTCCAGTCGGTCACGTTGAAGGTGACCAGCTATCACTGGCAGATGTACTAGCCGCTCTCAAGCCAATTTTGGAAAATGCTGACTATCCAAAGTCGCTGCAAAATGCCAAATATGATCGCGCCGTCTTTAAACGTCAGGGAATTGAACTATCAGGGGTGGTGTTCGACACCATGCTCGCTAGCTATGTGATCGATCCAGAGGGTAGCCACAATCTAACGGATATGTCGCTGCGCTATTTAAATGTGACGGCGCAAAGCTATAAGGATCTGGTGCCCAAAGGTAAAACCATTGGGGATATTGGCATTAAAGAGGTGGCCCACTACTGCGGTGAGGATGTACATACCACCTATCGGCTGGTGCCCCTATTACAAGCTGAGTTAAAACAGGTAGATGCCATAGCCACCCTCTTCCGCGACATCGAAGTCCCCCTCGAAGCCGTCCTTGCCGACATGGAAGCTACTGGCATCCGCATTGACGAAGCCTACCTCAAGGGATTCTCAGAACAGCTGGAAGCCGACCTCTACGAACTACAAATCCGCGCCTACGACCACGCCGGCGAAGAATTTAACCTCAGCTCTCCCAAGCAGCTCAGCGTCTTACTCTTTGAAACCCTGGGCCTGAACAAAAAGAAAACCCGTAAAACCAAAACCGGCTACTCCACCGACGCCGCCACCCTCGAAAAACTCCAGGGCGATCATCCCGTAGTGGACTGTATCGTCACCCATCGCACCCTGTCTAAGCTGAAATCCACCTATGTCGATGCCCTGCCCAAACTGGTGCGAGCAGATACAGGGCGGGTACATACCGATTTCAACCAGGCCGTTACCGCCACAGGTCGTCTGTCATCTTCTAATCCAAATCTGCAAAATATTCCGGTACGCACAGCGTTCAGTCGCCAGATTCGTCAGGCATTTTTACCTCAAGAAGGCTGGTTATTGGCCGCTGCCGACTATTCTCAAATTGAGCTGAGAATTCTTACCCATCTCAGCGGTGAATCAGTCCTGGTAGATGCTTATCGCAACGGCGACGATGTTCACAGTCTGACGGCTCAATTGCTACTAGATAAAGAAGACATCACTTCCGATGAACGCCGCATGGGCAAAATCATCAACTTCGGCGTGATCTACGGTATGGGTGCCGTGCGCTTTGCCCGCGAGATGGGCGTCAGCCGTACCGAGGCCAAGTCCTTTATCGATAAATTCAACCAGCGCTACGCGCGGGTATTTGACTATCTGCAGCAAATGCAGCGGGAAGCCATCGCCCATGGCTATGTAGAAACCATTCTGGGACGACGCCGGTATTTCAACTTTTCCAGCAATAGTTTGAAACCACTAAAAGGTAAGTCTCCTGAAGAAATCGATCTAGACCATCTACGCCCCGGTGGCTATGATGCCGGTCTGCTTAGAGCTGCAGCCAATGCCCCCATCCAAGGTTCCAGTGCTGACATTATCAAAATTGCCATGCTTCAGCTCCATGAAGTGCTGAAGGGGTATCAATCTAGACTGTTGTTGCAGGTCCATGACGAACTGATTTTTGAGATTCCCCCCGATGAATGGCCGGAATTAGAAGAAAAAATCACCCAAACCATGGAGTCTGTCGTGGAACTGTCAGTTCCCTTAAAGGTAGAAATTAACGCCGGTAACAATTGGATGGACGCCAAGTAGAGAATAAGCAGTTTAGAATTGGCTTAGAGCATTGGTAGCCCTATGTCCGATACAAAGCTCAGGTTTCAACCAGGAAATACTCTCCCACAGGTCGATCCCCCTCGTTCGCCCCGTCATACCCTACCAACGATGTATGACCTGCCTAGCGAATATCCAGAGGAGCCCGGTTTGCCCGATGAATTCCACGACCTGCAACCCCAGTTGCTAAGCAGAACCCTATATTTGCCACACTACAGTCGTGAAAATTGGTTTAGCGCATCCGATTTGAACGTGTATTACGACGTTAATCATGCACTTTGGCATAAACGCCCTGACTGGTTTTTGGTGGTGGGAGTCCCCCGTCTCTACGAAGGAAATACCCTACGGCGCAGCTACGTTACCTGGCAGGAGGGGGCTTCCCCATACGTCGTAGTTGAATTTTTATCGACGGGGACAGAACGGGGAGATCTAGGGCGCTTTTACACCTCCCAACCACCCACTGCAGAGAATGCAACGTTGGAGCCCAGGCCCGATGATCAGCCTCCCGAGAAGCTAGAGATGTATGAGCGCTTCCTGCGAGTGCCCCATTACATTGTCTACAGTCGTCATAGCCAGAAACTGAGATATTTTCAGCTGACGGGGGGCGTCTATGAGGAACATCCACTACAGTCTGGAAACTGTGCTATCTGGTTAACAGACTTAGATGTAGGGTTGGGTATTTGGCAGGGGGAATTTGACGGTGTACCCGGTCATTGGCTCAGGTGGTGCGATCAACATGGAACCTGGTGCTTGACCGATACAGAACAAGAGAAACAGGCTAAAGAGCAAGAACGGCAGGCTAAAGAGAAATCTCAGGCCCAGCTATTGCAAGCTGCCAAAAATTTATTAGCAACGGATATGTCTTTAGAGCAGGTAACTGAGCTCTTAGCTCTGACTGATGAACAAGTAGACCATTTACGCGATCTCTAGCCTAAGTTCGCACTTGTAAAACCACGCCTTGAAACAGTGGCATTTGATGAATCTGACCAAACACATCATTGGTAGCCACAAGGTCCTGCCCTTCGCCTTCGCTCAGGGCAGGCTGACAATTAATTCAACTTTAAAACAGCCATAAACGCTTCTTGGGGCACATCCACCGTACCGATTGCCTTCAGGCGTTTTTTACCTTTCGCCTGCTTTTTCAACAGCTTTTTCTTACGGGAAATGTCACCGCCGTAACACTTGGATAATACATCTTTACGCAGGGCGGGGATGCTAGCACTGGCAATAATTCGACTACCGATCGCCGCCTGAATCGGAATCTTAAACTGATGTCTGGGAATTAGCTCTTTTAGCTTTTCTGCCAGGGCCTTACCCACGTAATAGGCCTGGTCACGATGGACAATAGCTGCCAGCGGATCGACCTTATCGCCATTGATCATCACATCCAGCTTCACCAGATGATTTACTCGATAGTCGATCAGGTGGTATTCCATACTGGCGTATCCACGAGATCGCGACTTCATCTGGTCAAAAAAGTCAGTCACCACTTCCGCCAATGGCAGCTCATACACCAACGTAGTGCGCCCTTCCGTCAGGTACTTCATGTCCTTAAAGTCACCGCGCCGGGTCTGGCACAGGTCCATCAGCGTGCCGACAAACTCCTCTGGGGTAAAAATTTCGACCTTGACGTAGGGTTCTTCAATTTTTTCGCGCTCCTGGGGATCGGGTAACTCGCAGGGATTATCAATATTGAGAATTTCGCCATCCAGGGTGGTCACCCGATACACCACCGAGGGAGCTGTGGTAATCAGGTCCAGGTTGTACTCACGCTCCAGGCGCTCCTGCACAATTTCCATATGCAGCAAACCTAAAAAGCCACAACGAAAACCAAACCCCATGGCACTGGAGGTTTCTGGCTCATACTGCAGAGCGGCGTCATTTAACCGTAGTTTTTGAAGGGCTTCGCGCAGGTCTTCGTAGCGGTCTGAGTCGGTGGGAAAAAGTCCGCAGAACACCATGGGGTTAGCTTCTACGTAACCGGGTAGCGGTTCTTCGGCCTTCTTTTTGACCAGGGTAATGGTGTCACCCACCCGAGCATCGGCTACGGCTTTGATCGAGGCAGAAATGTAGCCCACTTCGCCAGCGTGGAGTTCGTCTACTTCAATTTGATGGGGGGCAAGTACGCCCAGCTCGTCGATTTCGTATTCTTTGCCCGAAGCCATCAAGCGGATGCGATCGCGACGACTCAATGTGCCATCCACCACTCTGAAATACACAATCACCCCGCGATAGCTATCGTAGTAACTATCAAAAATGAGCGCTCGCAGCGGCTGTTCCGTATTGTCTTCCGGCTCAGGTACCGTCTCAACGATAGATTCTAAAATTTCAGTAATGCCCAACCCCTCTTTAGCGGAGGCCAAAATGGCATTACTACAGTCGAGCCCCACAATGTCTTCAATTTCCTTCTTTACCCGATCGGGCTCGGCTCCAGGCAAATCAACTTTATTTAAAACTGGGATTATTTCCAGGTCATTTTCCAGAGCCAGGTACACATTGGCCAACGTCTGCGCCTCTACACCCTGGGATGCATCCACCACCAACAATGCCCCTTCACAGGCAGCTAATGCTCGGGATACCTCGTAGGAAAAGTCCACATGACCGGGGGTATCGATCAAGTTGAGGACATATTGCTCACCATCCTCGGCCTTATAGTTCATGCGAGCGGCCTGAAGCTTAATGGTGATGCCTCGCTCTCGCTCGATATCCATGGTATCCAGAACCTGAGCCTTCATGTCTCGCTCACTGATGGTTTTAGTTTCCTGCAGCAACCGATCAGCAAGGGTAGACTTTCCATGATCGATATGGGCAATAATCGAAAAATTGCGAATTCTAGATACGGGTACGTCGGTCATGGAAGAAAGAAACTCAAACTAGAGAGCAAGAAGCGCTGAGCTTATCTTAATGCCTTGTTCTAATACTTTGGTCATCTTGAGGGCAACTGACCCATGCCATAGGATTTTTTAGAATAAGCATCAGCTGCCAATATCAGCCATTGCTCAAAACGAGAAAATTTGATGTTTTGAGCAAGAAATAGTTGATCAAACGTCCCTTTAAGGGGGTGACCATTGATGAATCTCGTGACAAGATGAAAGTAATTGGGGCGTCTTACCAACAAACGACGCTGAATTAGTCACGTAAACCTTCGACTTTCAGCATCTATTACCCTGTAATCAGAGAATTTTAAGGTCTGCTATAAGCATGACGGACAATCTCGATGTATATGTTTCTGATTTAGACAGGGAAAACTCGTAAGCAGTTAAGTATAGGGCTAGAGATTCCTGACAAACTATGCGATCGCAATTGATAGTTGACCCTGAGGCTATGGCTGTTCCCGCCACCATTAACAATTCTTCCCTTCAAGTTGTTCACGATCCTGATGGTCTGATTGTTTCTATCAATTGGCCCCATGCAATTCAAGACGAAACTCAGCACTATTTGCATGAATCTATCAGTCAGCTGTTTGGGCGTGTTGCAACTACCCCCTACATGCAACGAGTTGAACAGGTGTTAGCAGATGGGCAACCTCAGACATTCCAATGTGTTGTACGTCGTGGTCCCCATCCCGTCGGGATGGACTTCACTCTCAATCTAGAAGAGTTACCCAACCAACCTCACCATAAATATCTCAAAGGCGAAGGCTCTATCCTGACGGTAACTGATGCTGCCAACATGCCTCAGCAGCTAAACACCATGGGCATCGTCGCTGAGCCACCGTCCAATAATGCCCAGGCAGGTTTGCTCGCAAATATATCGAATTATCATGGAGTGCTTACTAACATTGCCTCCAATATTCGTAAAACCCTTGAATTAAAAACCATCTGGCAGCAAACCGTAGATGGCTTAGGCAACCTCTTAGACTTGCATCGCTGTCTGGTCTGTGACTACTCAGTCGCTATGCAAACCCTGAATGTAGTAGCTGAATTTCAGCAACCTGAATTAGCCCCTTGCCTGGGCCAAACATTTGAATTAGCCAACAAGGCAGATTTTCGTTGCACTATTAATACCCTCAAGCCTGTCTTGTCAGACTTTGAGCGTGAAGATAATGATGCCGGTCCTTACACTGTTTTAACCATAGCCACCTGCTATCGAGACGAACCCAACAGCGTCTTACTGCTGCAAATGCCACCTGATCGTCCCTGGCATCCACTCGAAATTGAACTAGTCAATGAACTAACCGACCAAGTCGGGACTGCCATTGCTCACGCTAAACTCTTTGAGGCAAGTCGCACTCTGGCCGACGATCTGCAACAGGCCAATGCCAAGTTAACCGACAAAAATGATGAGCTAGAAGAGGCTAGACGTTATGCCGAGGAAGCTTCGCGACTGAAAAGTGAATTTCTAGCGAATACGTCCCACGAATTACGTACGCCACTGAATGGCATGATCGGCTTTCTCAGGCTGGTTTTAGATGGCATGGCTGACGATCCAGAAGAACAAGAAGAATTTATTGAAGAAGCCCATAAATCAGCCCTACATCTGCTCAATTTGATTAACGATGTCCTGGATATCGCCAAGATTGAAGCAGGCAAAATGGAAATCGATCTAACGGCGATCAGTTTGCAAGAGCTGTTTTCTGATGTCGAGAATTTCACCCGTCCCCAAGCAGAACAGCGCGGCCTTTATTTCAATATGAAAATGCCCGCTACACTCGATGAGATTAAGCTGTATGGCAACTATCAACGAGTCTTACAGGTTTTACTAAATCTGATTGGTAATGCCATTAAATTTACCCCTGAAGGGGGGGTCACCATCAGCGCCGAGGTTAAAACCCAAAGTGTGCGTTTCCAAGGTCGAGTGTGGCCTGGGCATATCAAAATTAGCGTTGAAGACACGGGTATTGGCGTTTCACTAGAAAAACAAAATCGACTTTTCCAAACCTTTAGTCAAGTGGATGGTGAACGCACCCGACAGTATGGTGGCACTGGATTAGGATTGGCGATTTCCCAACGCCTGATTGAAGCGATGGGAGGCAAAGTTCAGTTTATTAGTATGGGCGAAGGCCTTGGTTCCACCGTCACCTTCACGGCGATTTTGTATCAAGAGCCGGTCATTATGGCTGAATCAGAAGGTAAACAATCCGCCTAAAAGCACCGCAGTTGATGTGCAAAGCATTGTGCGCATCAACTCAGAATTGCCTTCAGAGATACTTCGGTCGCTCTTGTTGAGCAATACTCAGCTTTTGTTCTAACGCATTCCACTGTTCTGCCTCGATCAGCTCAATCACGCTATCTAGCTGATGGCGGTACTGCTGCAGTGATTGCAATAATGCAGAACGATTGAATTGGGCCATCATCGTACCTAGTTCAGGATTACCGCCACCAACGCGACTAGTATCACAGAAACCGCTACTGGCTAGATGCTGAGCCAACGTTTTAACGTCAGCATCAGACTCACTTAAACAGGCATGAAGCAAGCAAGAGCTAACCATGACAGGCAAATGAGAAATAGCTGCTACAGCACGATCATGCGCTGTAGGTGTCGATTTATATAGACGGGAGCCCAGTTGAGTTGCAATCTCAGCCACCGCATCCACCGCATGAGGTTTGGTAGTTCCAATCGGCGTTATCACATATGGCCGCTCATGAAATAAGCCAATCTCTGCTGCCCCTAGACCCGATTCAGCTTTACCCGCCATGGGATGACCACCTACAAAATTAGGCCACATAGCCGTGGCCGCACTTACAATTTCCCCTTTAACAGATCCTACATCCGTCACAATGGCTGATTGAGGCAAGTATGCCGCTAATGCTTGGACCGTAGGCACAATCAAAGCCATTGGCGTACAAACAAAAACGATATCCGCCTGAGCCATCAACGCGAGATCGCACCCGGCATCAGTCACCATGCCTTGATCAAGGGCAGCCGTGACTGTTTCTGAACGCCTTGAAACGCCATAAACGGCATATCCTAAGCGCTTTAAGTCGATTGCCAGGCAGCCACCAATTAAACCCAAACCAACGATCCCGATAACGCGATTGGATAGTGATGCGAGGGATTCAACAGAAGACCGTGACATCTTAAAAGACAAAGGGTATGACTAAGTTGGTAGAGGGTTTCAACTATCGCTAACTTGCAATATGGCTGTTGTCGATAACCTGCCCCTCCAAGGGAGTATGTCACAATGAGATACATAACTTAGGCATTTCTTAGGGATCTAGCTCAAAAATTCAGTCATAACGAGTATCACCATACAAGTGTTTGAGGCAGAGGTTCACCAGCTACTTCGAGAGTTTTTACGCCAGCAGGGCCATAACCAGTGGCCCCATCATTTGACCATGGCGCGTCTCGTTGCTAGAGCGTTACGACTAGGTCGGAGTGCCCTGCTTCAGACAGGTAGCACGGCCGCTTATCGAGGTCACTATCGGCTGAGTTATTTGATGCCCGCTCTCATCTGGCCTGGGCCTATTGTCTTAGTGGTGCCCCACGCCATTCATCAACAGTTAGTCCAAGATCAAATTCCCACACTGCTCCAGACATTACCAACGGTCAAATCTATTCAAATTGGCCATCGCTGGCCAGGAGAATCTTTTCAAGGAATTTTAATCACCACACCGAGCGCTTGGTTATCAGCTCAGCTCAGTTCTGCCTCTACAGTGTCATCACATGAGGTACAAACGCCTGCTTTTCCGCCCAACATCGTGACTCTGATCGATGGCATTGATCCTCTCGTTGACTGGGCCCGTAAGGAACTGACCTGTAGCATCGACGATACCGACTGGCATCAGTTAGGGCTGGCCTACCCCTCTGAGCAAAGAATCATTCGCGATTTACGGGTCAAACTAACCCACCTAGCCTTTCAGCATCCAGACAACCCCTATAGCTGCTATCTTGCTGATGCCGAGGAATACGCTCTGCTCATAGAGGTCTATGAGCACCTCGAACAAACACCGCTGGGGCTAGAAGCACTTCCCATCACTTGGCAAAGATTCCGTCACCAAATCAAGCAAGATGACGGCATGACCTGGCTCCAGATCAACCGTCAATCCGGTCAGCTTACACTCCAATGCGCCCCGATTAGTTTGGCAGAAATACTGCAGCCAATTTGGGAGCGCCAGCCAATTATATTGATTGGGGCCGCCATTGACGAAGCAAGGCGGGCGGAAAGTTATCGTCAGCGGTTGGGATTAAACGATCTAACCTGCTTGAAATTTACGCCCGATCGGCACCAAGATGGCATTCAACTATATGCCCCTGATCAATTGCCCATGCCCAATAGCAATCAGTTTCCGAATGCGATTTTGCAGGAGATTCGGAACCTGTTGCAGCTATCGGAAACTCGCACTCAACCAACAGTGATTATGGTTGGAGACAATCCACTCAAAGCTCAAATCGGCTCAATTTTAGCTGCTGAGTATGGCTCCCGAGTACAAGTAGAACGGCCTGAGATTAGTGAAAATGGAATCTTGGTCACGGGTTGGGAGTTTTGGCAAGACTATCGTCTCCATTGTCCCGCCCCGGGATTATTGATCATTACTACCCTACCCATACCATCGCTCGAAAATCCTTTAGTGGCTGGACAAGTAGCGTATTTCAAGCGACGGCGGCAAGATTGGTTTCGCTTGTTTTTATTGCCAACCGCTTTGCAAACACTACAGCTTGCGATCGCACCTATTAGTGCTCAGCAAGGTAAAGTAGCGCTGCTAGATAACAGGGTCAATCACCGTAGCTACGGACGAGTCATTTTGAAAGCCCTAAATCCTATCGCTCAAAGTAACTATATTGATCCAAGCTGGCTAACACCGGTAAACCAAACGCTATAATCAATTTCGATCAGCATCAGAGCACTACGTTAGAACGTTTCAAAGGACAACATGGGCGAGGCAAAGCGACGTCAGGCAAAACTGGGACAGGAGTACGGACAGCCCGAACGCATTGTTCCTTGGCTGCCCATCACAAAAAAGCAATCCCAAGACTTTGTGACCTGGAGCACTCGTGGCGCTTGGGCTGGCATTGTCCTCATGATTATTCTGTGGCTAACCGTACGATTTATTGGCCCAGCTTTAGGGTGGTGGACATTAGCTGAATAAATTTCCCAAGCAACTAAATTTTTTAATCGATTTACATTTTTAGCAAAACCGTTACAAAGAAGACCTCTTTCATGGACAGATAGGCTTAAGGTAGCTATGGTATGGCTAATGTCATGATTTACTAACCAAGCAGATAATACCTGGCACTTGGCGACATGTACATCATTACCTATAGCTTTACTTATACTTTCTCTGGTTATCAAGAGTGTTTCTAATACATGCAGCATCCTCGTGGTGGAGTTGGGTAACTTGAGGGGGAATTAGTAAGCCTTAACACATTCCAAAAATGTGACATAGATAGTTTACTCAAAGCATCTTCAACCTGATTTCGCTTTTTAGAAGAAGATGTATGTAAGACAAAACATTTTTACCCTGAATTACCCCTCTTCAGAGTGAAGGTTAGGAACAGCTAATCAGTTTATAAAAAAAATTAAGCGAAATTTAAAATTCAACATTACAATGTGACCGGTGGGAAGGAGAACGTCAATGTTTGTTCGACTTGCAGAGCAGCACCGCCAATTCGTAAAAGATTTGGTCCTAAACCTAAAAGCACTAGCAATTGTTCTTGAAAATCAAGGATATCTAGCGTCCTGTTACACATGCGGTGATCAGCTTAATAGTGCTTCGTTTATGGTCAGCTTAGGCAATGACCATTTAATCCGTTTCCTAGTTTCAGACTATGGGATCACATGGACAGAAATGCGTGATGATCGTGAGCTAATGAAACTGGAAGGTGCTGAAGCAATTAATCAGCTTCAAGAGTTAGCTAATTTAGTCAAGTACCGCATTCAACCTGTTGAATATCAGGTTGCCTATCGTTCTAAATAGTTATTGGTAAATAGGTCAGTTTTTGGAACTGTGGTGCACAATAGTTGAGGGTGGCAGGTATTTAATTAGCAGACTGTCACATTTGTCATTTGATTGGAGCCGCATCGTTGAGTTGGGAACATAAATACGTTAAAGCGAATTCGGTGAGGCTTCATTATGTAACTCAAGGTCATGGCAAGCTCTTAATCTTGCTCCATGGGCTATTTGAGTTTTGGTATTCTTGGCGTCATCAGTTACCACACCTATCTCGCAGCTTCAAGGTAGTCGTCCCCGACTTACGAGGGTATAACGATTCTGATAAACCTCGTAACGGTTATGACCTGGATACGTTAAGTACTGATATTCATGCCTTAATTCATACCTTGGGCTATAAAAAAGCCCATGTTGTAGGCCATGATTGGGGTGGCACTATTGCATGGAACCTGGCAAGTCGTTTTCCTAATAGTGTCGATAAGTTAGCCATACTGAGCGCATCTCAGCGTTGGCAAACCGTACTCAGCCATAGTCTTTCTAATAGCTGGGAACAGCTACAGCGTAACTGGCACCTCTTAGCCTTGCAAACCCCAGGTTTACCCCAGTGGTTGATAAAAGATAATTTACCCTCATTACTGACTTATCTTTTTCAGCAACAAGCTGTTAGAAAAAGTGCCTTTACTCAAGCTAATACTGACTTATATCAGGCTGCACTGCAAAAGCCGGGTGTTATACCTGCTGTCTTACAGCATGTTGGTCATTGCTTTAGTCTCAATGATTGGATGAATGGATGGTTCAGCCCATCACGTTTACCTATGTCGCCTTTAAAATCACCCACCCTTGTCATGTGGGGTGAAGATGACAATCTAGTAAAAGTTAAAGACACTAGCCCTCAAGGAATCTCGGGTGAAATATATATCAAACGTTCTATTCCTGACTGTGGCCATTGGATTCAGCAAGAGGCTCCCAATAGTGTTAATCGAGAACTCATGCAGTTTTTAGCTAGCCCTTCAAAAACTGATTAAAGCACTCGCAAAAATAAAAAAAATTATGGGAAAATTTGGCTAGTTTTTATCTTTCAAACCATCTGATAAGAGAAAATACACTCTCAATGTCAGACGTTAATTATCCGGAAACTTAATCATCGTTTCACAATAATTCCTGCCAAGTTCAAAGTTTGATAGAAATCCTATAGTGTGCCCCACATTACATAAATGCTAAAGAATACTGGAAATGGATTTCCAGTTCTTGCATCCACATCGCCACTAAATCAACCGAGCGCACCTCAAACGTTCTATTTGAACTTTCTATGGCTTACCCCAACAACTTAGCTGAATATCGCATGATGTTCTCTGCAGGCGACGAAGCAGAAGCAGAGTCTAAGCTGGGCTTACTTCAAGCATTCTCTAAGCTATATGAACATGACCGTGATTTTTTAGATGACATGCTAGCAGTTGATGCTTCAGCATCAGCACAGCTTTCCAATTATATTCAAGGCATAGTTTGTGATGAGCAAGTCTATATCATCAGCAATCTAGCAACTGGCAAATCACAAAGCTTTTATTCGACAGATAAGCTGTGGACCCTTGGTCGTGATCCTCGTCAATCAGATCTTGCGGTACCTGATCGTCGTTTATCTAGATGCCACGCCGCATTACAGTTCAATTCAGAGCAGGGATTTATTATCTCCGATCTCGAAAGCACAAACGGCACCTACGTTAATGGCAAAAAGCTACAAAGAGTATACGCATTAAATGATGGTGATCGGATTCGTATTGGCAGCTCTCTCTTTCACTTTTTCTACTGCAACACTCAAAGCAACCCAATCGATACAGACGATACGTCCACAGACAATCCAGAGGGTGGCAGAACCTTGCACTAGCCTCAAACGCGTTGGCTACCCATTATGATTTACTTTTCTTCGAAGAACTCTTAGGCGTTTCAGCAATAGGCTCTTCTTCTTTGCTCTCGGTAGACGGTACAGCGTTACCAATCTGCAAGATCTGGCGTAGCTGTTGCTCAACATCAGTGGTCACGTCTGGATTATCAACTAAGTAACGAATAGCGTTGTCGCGTCCCTGGCTAATGTTATCGCCTTTGTAGCTATACCAGGCTCCCTTACGGGTCAGAATGTTATTTTCTTCTGCCAAATCAACGATACACCCCAGGCTGGATATACCTTCACCAAAAATGATGTCAAACTCGGCAATTTTAAAAGGAGGGGCAATCTTGTTTTTAGCCACTTTTACTTTGGCCCGAATACCGAACTGATCGTTGCCTTTTTTCAGGGTTTGAATACGACGAATATCTAATCGCACTGACGCATAAAACTTCAGGGCATTGCCTCCAGTCGTCGTTTCTGGATTGCCATAGGTGACCCCAATCTTGAGACGCAGCTGGTTGAGAAAAATTACCGTACAGCCAGATTTGCCAATGTTACCGGTAATTTTGCGCAGGGCCTGACTCATAAGACGAGCCTGCAAACCTACATGAGAATCGCCCATTTCCCCTTCAATTTCAGCCCGGGGAACCAGGGCTGCGACAGAATCGATCACCACCAAATCAATCGCCGAGGAGCGGACTAGCTGGTCGACAATTTCTAAAGCCGCTTCCCCTGTATCAGGCTGGGAAACCAGTAAGTCATCGATGTTGACACCAAGGGCCCCAGCGTAGACCGGGTCCAGAGCATGTTCAGCATCGACAAAGGCGGCCACCCCCCCTTGTTTCTGAGCTTCTGCGATCGCATGCAGCGCTAACGTCGTTTTACCTGAACTTTCAGGACCATAAATTTCAATGATGCGTCCTTTAGGCAACCCGCCTCCCAAAGCCAAATCTAAGGTCATGGCTCCGCTAGGAATCGTCTCAACTTTCATGCGCTGAGCATCCCCGAGGCGCATGATGGTACCTTTACCAAAGTTGCGCTCAATTTGATTGAGCACCATATCTAACGCCTTTTTGCGTTCGTTGCTTTCGGTGGAAGTTTTTGCCATGCTGCCTAAGGGTTTGCGATAAATGTGGCTGAGTTCAGCAATTATAAGCTCACAGTGCTAGAACACATCTGAGTAAATAAGCCCATAGCGCTAAGTACATCATGCCTAACGTTGGGATTGTACCCCAAAAACATACAGATGTACTATTAAAATACTGTTTAATTGTTCAAATGGTCTAACAATATCTATGGCAGCGGAGACCCTAGACTTCAAAGCAATCAGTGTAGCCGGTGTCACCGAATACATCCAATTGCTGCTGGAAGGAGATGACAATCTCCGTAATATTTGGATTATCGGAGAAGTATCCAGCGCCCGCCAACATGGCAGCGGCTGCTTTTTTTCGTTACAGGAACCCGATGGTTCAGCCACACTCAATGCCGTAGTCTGGCGAAGTCAGGTGCCAAAACTGACGGTTATGCCAACGGTGGGGGAACAGGTTGTGGTGCTGGGCCAGCTCAAGGTTTACCCAAAACGCGGTAGTTATCAACTAACCACATGGCAGGTACTTCCTGCTGGGGAGGGACTGCAAGCATTACGCTATCGTCAACTACGCAATCGTCTCGCCAGTGAAGGCCTTTTTGATCAAGGACGCAAACGTCCTCTACCAGATTTACCTGACTGTATAGCAGTGGTCACCTCTCCCCAGGCTGCAGCTTGGGGAGATATTCAACAAACGCTTAATCAAAGACATCCAGGGTTAAAGGTCTTGCTGTCTCCGGCTATTGTGCAAGGAGCACAGGCTCCTAGATCTATCGTCCAGGCAATTGAGCGGGTAAGTGCTGATAGCAGGGCAGATGTCTTGCTGCTGGGTCGGGGCGGCGGGGCCGTTGAGGATCTGGTGTGTTTTGATGATGAACGGGTGGTGCGGGCGATCTCAACATGCCCCATTCCAGTGATTACCGGCATCGGCCACGAACGGGATGAATCGCTAGCCGACTTGGTCGCTGACGTTTGTGCCCACACACCTACTGCCGCAGCAGAACACATCGTACCGGCCCTCAGCGATTTGTATGGTGCCCAAATACAGCTCCTACAGCAGTTGGCCCAAGCCACCGGCACTCAAATTTATCACCATAAGCAAGCGCTACAGCAGCTTTCCCTACGTCTACAGCGCCTGCAGCCCAATCGCTATTTAGAACAAGCTCAACAAGCACAGCAATGGCGCACTCAACGGGTGCTTCAAGCATTCCAACAACACCTGAAAACAGCCCAGCATCAGCATCAATTACTCACGGAAAAACTCTCTACCTTAGATCCGGCTGCCGTTTTAAGGCGAGGGTATGCTTTGGTTAGAGAGTCATCAGGGAATGTTGTTACAAACACTAGCGAGCTTGCCCCCGGCGATCAGATTTCTGTGCAGCTTGGTCAGGGACAACTGGATGCACAAGTATTGAAAATCAATGAGGAGTAATAACCTCAGAGCTTTAGCTCTCAATGCGATTAAGGACGCCAGAACTTAATCACACCATCAGTACTGGCACTGGCCAATAAATTCCCAGTAGGTGAAAGAGCAACATTTAAGACAGGACGAACATGTTGCTCATTAGCAGAAATAGTCACCAGCGGTGCTTCTTCCTCAATACTCCATAGACCTACCTGTTGAACATTGTCGCCAATGAATAGGGATTGACCATCCGGTAAAAATGTCAGGGTATTCACTCGTTGACCAACGGCTAACTCAGATTGTTCTTCGATGGTTAATTTCCCTCTTCTAGCGCTAATGGAGCGTACTTCTACACCTTGAAAATTACCACTGGCTAAGAATTGACCATCTGGACTAAAGGCAACACTATCAACACCATTACCTGTATCAATGGTGGCGATGCGTTCAAACTCTTCTGCAGCATCTAAACTCCAGAGAGTAATAAAATCATCATGGCTACCTGCTGCTAAATATGTCTCATCAGGACTAAATGTGAGCGACGAAAAGCGACCATCAAGTCGTTCCCCGCTGTGAGAACCTGTTTCAGCTTCAAGGACAGTCATGATGCTACGGCTATTCCAATCCCACAGAGTGACTGTGCCATCGTAGTTACTCGCCGCTAGCCAACGACCACTGGGGCTAAATTTAACTTTTGGAGCAACACCCACATAGTCTCGATCTAACACTAGCTGAGAATTGCATATAGGCCGGTCTCGCTCACAGGCATTGAGGTCCCAAACCCTGACGTCGCCGTTGTAGGTACCTGTCACTAAATAACGATTGTCCGGACTAAATTCCAAAGAGGTTACAAAACGGTCAGCACCAGGAATTTGAATCAAACGACGCATCCAACGCTGATCGTCACCTTGTAGCGCGAAGTCAACATCCCAGACGCGAATCGTACCGTCACCCCCTGCACTAGCCAGCATTTGACCATTGGGACTAAATGCGATCGCATTCACATTGCGCCCATGTTGAATATTGCCCAGAAGCGTTAACGAAGAAGAAGCCTGAGCTAATTGCACAGTCACCGATTGAGCTACTGCAGGCACAACCGGCAATAATGCCGCCAGACTAAGCCCAGCAGATACCCAGAGCTTTACAAAAGACTTAGACCAAGAATTGGATAATGGCATAACAGACTAACCAAGATAAACTGCTTCAGCCAGTGAGTTTTGCTATCCAGCAAACTATTCATCCACTGCACTACAGCAAAATCCTGCTAAGCCACAAAAACTTATTCCTATGCCTAAGCCAATGTTTAGTTGCTAAAGGGTATAGGGTCAGCAACACTATCCATAGACAGCCCAGTTAAATCATTATGCCCAGAGCTAAAAAAGCTGCTGAAACCTGGAATTATGAAGCCTCTGTTGAACAGGTAGAAGCCATTATCACTAACTTAGAAACCGGTGAGTTGCCATTAGCCGATATTTTTGAGCAGTTTGAAAAAGCAGTCACCGAGTTAAAAAAATGCGATAACTTCTTACAAGAAAAACAGCAGCAGGCTCAAATTCTAATCGAGACCTTGATGCCAGACGAATCAGACTAACCTGAGCATTATTGTGTCTGAAAATTTTGAGCATCCAATGATAATTAAGATCGCATCTCGTTCTGCCCGTGGCTGATCGTCACTGTCCACAAGCAGAACAATTAATGACGGGGCCAGGAGCCGCCACCCTGTAAGAATTTCATCGCTAACTCCAGAGTGACATCCCGAAGACAGCGAAAATTTTGAATACGAACTCTCTCTAACACAATCAACCAAAGGCAAGTGGCTTCAGATTAATACTTGCCATCCGGGGTCTATCATAACGCCACCCCAGATTGTCAGTTGAGTTAATCAGCCGCCACCTTTAGCAGGATAGTAAACGCAGTCCCTTTACCGGGGGTACTACTAACAGAGATAGAAGCACCACATTGGATTAATAGCTGCTGCACCAGTGTCAGACTCAGGCCAGATCCGTCAGAGTTATTGCGATTAAATGAATCAAAGACCTGGGGTAGCACCGAAGGTGCAATACCACGCCCGTCATCTTGCACTATCAAGGCAACTTTGTCATCGCTGCACTGATTCGCCGTCACCCAAATACGACTCGATGCCGCTTTACGCCGTGACTCTGCACACTGGATTCTATTGCTCAGCAAACTAATTAGTACTTGTTTGAGGTGGGAGTCAATCGCCAGTACAGGGGGCAAGTGATTCGCCACCGTATAGGCCAACAAAATATCGTGCTCTGTTGCCAAAGGTTGATACGTACTGACCACCCCAGGCACCAGATTCCAAAGTTGTACTTTAGCCAAACCTATGGATTGGGGAGCAATTTGGAGTTCTAAAAGTTTAAAGACATCATTAATCAGATGGCTTTGCCGCTCACACGCTTGACCAATCATCTGCAAATAACGCTCACGCTGCTGCGATTTCAGGGTGGGTGAGCTGAGCAACGTCAAGGCTGTTTTAATCGTCGTAATTGGATTGTTAAGCTCTTGGGTAGCCGTTTTTAGAAACTCAAGATCAACTGCAGACGAATGTGTTGTCTCATTAGACAAATGGGGCGTTGTTAATGCGGATGTCCTGACAGTCAAAGCATCCATAATGTCTCCCTAAATACACCCAAGGCGTATTAGATTACGTATCTATTTACCTAGGGTAGTTAAGCTAAGTAACAGATAAATGAGTATTTTCACTTAATTTTCAGCGTTAGCACGGTTTTGGACTAACGCCTTTAGACCAATGGAGTTAGGCGTATATTCAACGCCAACCGAGACTGCTCACGATCATCAAAATGAATTTTTTCGGTACCCAAGATCTGATAATCTTCGTGACCTTTACCAGCAATAAGGACCCCATCACCCGGTTGAGCAGAGAGGATTGCTTGTTGAATTGCAGCAGCGCGATCGCAAATCACCTCATCCTCACCTAACGTCGCCTCAATGCCAGCCACCACATCGGCCAAAATTTGCTGGGGGTCTTCCGTACGCGGGTTATCAGAGGTGACGACAATGCGGTCGGCCAGTGCGTGGGCAATCCGTCCCATTTGAGGACGCTTGGTGCGATCTCGATCGCCACCACAGCCAAACACACAAATCAATTGACCAGTAATAAAGGGACGCGCTGCCCGCAGAGCATTTTCTAAACTGTCAGGCGTATGGGCATAGTCCACAATGACACCAATATCCTGAGTTGGACCGATCTGGACCCGTTCCATTCGCCCAGGAACGCCACCAAATGCAGCTAACGCAGCAATCAAAGCGTCGAGAGAGACCCCTAAATGCAGTGCAGCCCCTGCTGCTGCTAATAAATTTTCTAAATTAAAGCGACCCACCAATGGCGAGGTAAACGCCGCATTACCCAGAGGAGTCACTAGCTTGCCATTTACCCCCGCTGCACTATAGTCCAGATCGGTGGTGTGTAAATCAGCAGCCGTATCGTCAATATGATAGGTCCACACCTGGTCAGCCTTTAGCCGACCGATCAGTTTTTGCCCATAGGGATCTCGACTATTAATAATGGCACGACCGATAAGATAGTCAGGGCTAAATAGCAGGGCCTTGGCTTCAAAATAGTCTTCAAAGTCTTTGTGATAATCGAGATGATCTTGGGTGAGATTGGTAAAGACAGCCACCTCAAACGGACACGCCCAAACACGTTTTTGTGCCAGGGCATGGGAGCTGACTTCCATAATGGCGTGCTGACACCCAGCCCCCATCACTTTGGCCAACTCTCGCTGTAAATCTACCGGAAATGGCGTTGTATGTACTGCAGTCTCTTGATGACCAGGCCAACGCGTATAAAGAGTACCGAGTAACCCCGTGGGCATCTCGGCCGCATTGAGAAAATGCTCAATCACATGGGTCGTGGTTGTTTTACCGTTCGTGCCCGTCACACCTACAAGCTTTAGGGTTTTACCAGGGTAGTGGTAAAACGCCGCCGCAATCTCACCGCACAGGGTGGGGATATCTTGACTAGGAATTAACAGACTGGATGACTCGGTGGCAGGTTGTTTTTGTAAGGCATTGTGGGAAATGATGGCTGCGATCGCACCCTTCTCCATCGCACTTGGCCAAAATTCACCGCCATCCACCCGAGTCCCTGGCATGCCAATAAACACATCGCCAGGCTGGCAGTTTTTCGAATTGGTACAGAGCCCGGACACTGTTTGATCCAAACCCGGATGCTCAATAGTGGGCACTAACCCCGCAGGTAATTGTGCTAGCAACTCACGTAGAGTCATACCGACATCTCCAAAGCGTTTCTCAATAGCAGAATGCCGTTATTCTGCCTCAAAGGGTCCCAAATATGTCTGTAGCATTCGCTCTAATTGTCTCAACGGTGACCGTGGTGAAAGACGAGGCAACGGCTGTTCCTTTTCCAATTCAGTCGTTTCAGGATGGCTGACTATACGGCACAGTACCGGGATTTCATACTGATACTCCGTAAACCAGGCAGGATTCTGGGTAATATCACGGGACTCAATATCAATAGGCAGATGGCCCAACTGAGCTAACTTTTCTGCCAAGCCTTCACAAAGGTGGCACCCTGGTTTCGTGTAAAAAATAAGCTTTTTCATACCTGTTATTGTCCTATGCTATGTGGGCAAGATTTGAGGATTGCACTTAACGTTCGCAGATGCGTTTTGTCCATAGCTCAGAAAAGTATTCTCACTCAAATCAAGTCCCAGGACCAAATTAGATGTTGTGGTCAAGTTCGGATTAATCTACAGTTCCCCGGTGGGTTATGAGAGATTATTGCGATAATATATCTCAAGTGATCGTTTACGGGCTGAAAACCCATCTACAGAAATGGTTTCTTGCATAGAAGCGCATTCGCTTAACAAGCAGCTGGTTGACCCCGTTGCCTTTGTCCCCAGTCAGTTAGATCTCATCGAACTGAATCGTCGGTTTGCATCGGCCACTCCCCAAGAAATCTTGGCATGGGCCGTTGCCACAGTTCCCAATTTGGTCCAAATGACCTCCTTTAGCATGTTGGTCGTCACTCACATGCTTTACCACGAGCTTCAAGCAAACCTTCCTGTCATCTTTTTAGATACGCTCCATCTCTTTCCAGAGACGCTAGCAACTGCTCAAAAGGCAAAAGAGATTTATACCCTTGACCTTCACATCTATCGCACTGCCCCTACGCGTGAGGACTTTACAAACCAGTACGGCGATAAATTATGGGAGCGAGATGTGGCCCTATTCCATAAGTTGACTAAGGTGCAACCCATGGAACAAGCATTGAATAACCTATCGGTCCAGGGATGGATTACCGGACGTCGGCGTGATCAGTCGGTCACCCGTCAAAATATGCAAATTCTGGAACTTGACGCCCATGGGCGACTCAAGATTAACCCTCTTGCCCATTGGACCCATAAAGATCTTTGGCGCTATATCTTTGCCCATGATGTTTTATATAACCCTCTATATGACCAGGGTTACACCAGCATTGGCGATCAGCCTTTAACCTCCAAGGTCAATGCTGGAGAAGATGAACGTGCTGGGCGATGGCGCGGCAGCATTAAAACCGAATGCGGTATTCATACCTAAAAATCAACATGTGTGCATTCCGAAATCATCAAGTGCCAGCTTGATGCATAGCAACAGCCTATCAATTTAGTCATACCCCAGACGCCCCAAAGTCTGGAACAACGCACATAACTAGACTCGGCATATGCTTATGGAATCCACAAATATCTCAGGCGGAAAACTCTGGCGTAGCTTATCAGTCGGTGGCGGCGGCGGTAAATCCTTTTCAGATATTAATTGGCCGCCCCAGGCTAGTGATCAGGTGGTTGCCCTCCAAGCAAAACCAGTGGAAGTACTTGTCAGGGTCGGGCGTTATGTTGACCAAGTACAAATGCGCTGGGTGAGCGCTGACCTACCGCCCCATGGCGGCGACGGTTCCACACTGCAATCATTTGTTTTAGATAGGGATGAATATATCGCTAACGTTGTTTTGACGGGCAAACGCTACATTGGCTCCATCGAGCTAGTCACAAGCCAAGGTCGCAGCATTCTTTTTGGCAAACAGACTGGCCGCATCACAGATTTAGCAGTCCCGCCCAATCATCAAGTCATTGGCTTTTATGGCCAAAGTGGGCGTTGGCTCGATCAGCTGGGGGTGATTGCAGTGCCCGTCAGTAGACAAATTATTCAGCCTCCCCCATCCAATCCCCCCAGATCTAAACCCGAACGGCCATCAGACTCTTTACTGGGTAAAATTCCTCGTTCTGGCATTGAGTTAATCAAAGAATTTGAGGGCTATGCTGAGGTCTTACCCGATGGCCGTGCCAAAGCTTATGCCGATCCGCTGCAGGGGTGGTCACTGCCCACCATTGGCTATGGCACGACTCGTTATCCTGACGGCGTCCCCGTGAAACAGGGCGACATCATCACCCAACCACAAGCAGAAGAATACTTGATTGATCATGTCGATAAATCATGTCGTCTGGCCTTAGAGAAAATTCCTACGTGGAGTCTAATGCATAGTAACCAGCGCGGCGCTCTGTATAGCTTTGCTTACAACTTGGGGTCAGCGTTTTATCGTGGCTATAACTTTGAGTCTATTACTCGAGTGTGCGACTTTCCTGACCAGTGGAATGACCATCGCTGGATCGAAGCCCAATTTGTTAAGTATAGAAATCCAGGCACTTCTGTAGAAGCAGGGTTACGTCGCCGCCGTCTGGCTGAGGCATCCCTGTTCTGCAAAAAGCCCACTGGGTCTACTCCTAATTGGGAGGATGATCGCAACGAAGCAGACGATCGCAAACCTGAGGAAAATCTGGATCGCATCTTTGGCGTTATTGGCACTCAACCCGTCGGAGCCAGCCTCTCACCGAATATGCCTTTCGATACATTGATCACCCCCCACATTACCTATGGAGAATTCGCTCTTTACGATGAGGAGCGACGCTTTCAACATAGCTTTCAGTGCAAAACTGCCTACGAAATCTGCCTATTTCTTGAAAAATGTCGTGATTATTTCGGCAGCAACCCTCTGGTTATTACCTCTGGCTATCGTCCCCCTACGGTGAATAAACGGGTTGGGGGGGCTCGTCTTTCAGAACATCTGTATGATGTGCCAGATACGGGAGCTGTTGATTTTTATATCAAAGATGTCAGTATCTATGAGGTGGAATACTGGTGCGACCAAACGTTTCCCCATAGCATTGGCTACGGTGCCCAACGAGGTTTTGTACATCTAGGCATGCGCCCTGGAAAACCACGCGTCCGGTGGGTTTATTGATTACCCTGGTAAAGCACTTTCATAGCAACAAATACGGTGGATTTTTCGGCTTTGCCGACAACGGCATTTATTCACCCCGATGGTGAGAATCGAGATGAGATCGCAACTCTTTTAAATCAGGTTATTGACCTACTGGTTGACAGCATGACTCAGGCAACGGATCGCTCTCCACTGCCTGAGCCTTTGATATCAGCTGACTATGGCTGGGCCAAATTACCTGATCATGCCGTCGAGATTGCTCCCTTGCTGGCAGAAATCAAAGCCCACCTTAACCATGGTATGAATGCCGCCCATCCAGGCTACATAGGCCACATGGATTCCATTCCAACCACCGTATCAGTGATAGCAGACCTGCTGGTGGCCGCCCTCAACAACAATATGCTGAGTGTGGAAATGTCGCCGGTTTTCTCACGCTTAGAAACTCTGGTTTTAAAGCACATCGCTCAACTGTTTGGCCTTGGACCCAAAGCCCAAGGTATTTTAGTCAGTGGCGGTAGTCTGGCTAACTTACAGGCTTTAATCGTGGCCCGTAATCAGGCATTTAACGCCTTAGACCATGGCATTACGTCAGGGCAAAAACCTGTTTTCTTTGTCTCAGAAGTGGCCCATACCTCATTTCAAAAAGCTGCAATGATCATGGGCTTAGGCACCAAAGCCGCTATTCCCGTGGCCACAAACCAGAATTCTCAAATTGATATCACCGATCTGAAAACCAAGTTAGACCAAGCCAACGCCGATGGTCAGCATCCTTTTGCCATTGTTGCGACCGCTGGCACTACCGTTACTGGAAGCATTGACCCCATTGCCGAAATGGCTCGTATCGCCCAGAGCAATCAACTGTGGTTCCATGTGGATGCCGCCTACGGTGGAGCACTGATGTTGTCAGACCGCTATCAATCGCTGTTAACAGGCATCGAACAAGCTGACTCCGTGACGTTTAATCCGCAAAAATGGCTCTATGTGGCCAAGACCTGCGCCATGGTCATGTTTCGCAAGTTTGATCAGCTCCAGCAACAGTTTCGAGTCATGGCCCCGTACATGCATGATCACGATAACTGGCCAAATTTAGGCGAACTCACCGTGCAAGGCACCCGCCATCCCGACATTCTTAAGTTATGGCTATCGCTACAGCATATTGGTCGCAAAGGTTACAGTGCCATCATTGATCACAACTATGCCCTGACTCATACGTTTACCACGGCTGTTAAAGCTCGGCCTTTTCTCATACTGGCTAATGAACCCCAGATGAATCTAGTGTGTTTTCGGGCTGAATTCTCGGGCTTGTCGGCAGACCAGCTAGACCACTGGAATCATGAATTGCAACAGTGGCTACTACACCAAGGCACTACGTTTTTATCATTGCCTATCTATCGTGGGCAGCGATGGTTAAAGGCTGTGTTGCTTAATCCATTTACAACCAAAGACCATATTCACCAGTTGTTTAGCCACATAGACAACTACTACAGCACCCATACCCCTTGACGTTCATGACTAGGACAAAGATACTGATAGCGAATTGATACGTTAGAGCGCGATCGCAAGTCCTGGACAAAGAACACCATGGTTAAGGTTCTCCATCTCTCAGACATCCACATGGGCAGTGGCTTTAGCCATGGACATATCAACCCCGAAACAGGACTCAACACTCGTTTAGAAGATTTTGTCACCACCCTTAGTCGCTGCATTGACCGAGCCCTCAGTGAACCAGTAGACCTAGTCTTATTTGGCGGCGATGCTTTCCCGGATGCAACACCGCCACCCGTTGTACAGCAAGCCTTTGCCCAACAGTTTCAGCGTTTAGTCGAAGCCCATATCCCCACGGTACTGTTAGTGGGCAATCACGATCAACATGCCCAAGGCATGGGCGGTGCCAGCCTATGCATATATCGCACCCTGGGCGTGCCCGGTATTATTGTCGGCGATCGTTTAACCACCCATACGATTAACACCCAAGCTGGCCCTACTCAAGTCATCACTCTGCCCTGGTTAACCCATTCCACCCTCCTGACTCGCCCTGAAACAGAGGGCTTATCCTTGGGCGAGGTAAACGAAATCATGCTCGATCGACTACGGGTAGCCTTAGAAGGCGAAATTCGGCGGCTAAATCCTGATCTGCCCAAGATCCTTCTGGCTCATCTGATGACAGATACTGCTCGGTATGGGGCCGAAAAATTTTTAGCCGTCGGCAAAGGCTTTACTGTGCCGATGGCCCTGCTGGCCCGACCCTGTTTTGACTATGTGGCCCTGGGCCATGTACACAAACACCAAATACTCTGCCAAGAACCACCCATTGTCTATCCTGGCAGCATTGAACGGGTAGACTTCAGCGAAGAAAAAGAAGAAAAAGGGTTCGTCTTAGCGGCAATTGAACCCGGCCATGCATCCGTAGAATTTTGCCCCTTACCCGTTCGCGCATTTCAAACCATCACAGTCAATATCTCAAAATCAGATACCCCTCAGCAAGACCTAGAACAAGCTCTAACCAAAACCGATATTACCGATGCAGTCGTGCGTTTAGTGTATAAACTGCGCCCAGCCCAGATCGAGCAGATTGATCATGTAGCTCTAAATCAAGCCTTATCTAAGGCCCACACATACACGATTCACTCAGAACTGGTGAGTCAATTAACAAGGCCTCGCTTACCTGAATTAACCTCTGACAATGCTCGTGATCCGGTCAATGCCCTAGCCACCTATTTAGCCCATCGAGACGATTTGACCGAACTGGCTGACGACATCATGTTGGCGGCCCAAACACTGCTCCATGGAGACACCCTCACCGCCGACACCGCCCTGGCCTTAGACAACACTGCTATCCCTGAAGAATCCAATCAACAACTAAGGCTGCTATAGCTGGGTTATGCCCTGAACTAACCCCATATAAACCTGGGTCAAAAAGTCTAAATCTAACGTGTCGAATGTATCAGTACGCCCATGGTAATGAGGGTTACGCAAGTTAGCTGTATCAGTCACCATGATGGCGTTATACCCAGCATCCCAAAACGGCGCATGATCACTCCGACGAGTATCTGGCAATGCCCGACCTTGCTGAATCATAGGCAACCACTCACAGTCAACACCAGCCAACTTAAACGCTCGCTTAAAACGCCATAAGGTGGGAATCGTCTGCCAATTACCAATCAGCGCAATAAAATCACCCGTTTTTGGGTAGACATGCTTCATGGCCTCGATGGGATACCTCTGACTAGGTTGTCCAGCACCCAACATCCCCCTGGCACAGTATCCCAGCATCTCTAAAGACAACATCAGATGAATCGACTGCCCTTGCAATGTACTCACATAGGCACGACTACCAACTAAGCCATATTCTTCCAAGTCAAAGGCCACTAAATGCACAGGTCGTCTTGGTGGCTGCTCAGAAAATTGTCGAGCCAACTCTAGCAAAACAGCTAACCCCGTCGCATTATCATCGGCACCAGGAGTTCCAGGCACGGTATCGTAGTGCGCACCAATAATCACAGGTGCAAGAGACCTTTGCCCCGGCAACTCTAAACAAAGGTTGTAATACTCATGACCTTGATGAGTAAACTCCATAGCCTTAGCGCTGCCCCACTGCGCCAATTGACGATGCATGTAGTAACGAACGTAACTATGGCCTTGTTTTGCTAGGTATGGGTCTCGTTGACGTATCAATTCTTTTAGATGAGCAACTAAACTTGTTTTGACATCGTCATTAACCATAGTGATGCCGGGCAACCTTAGGAATTAACCTGTCCTAGACATCATGCAGTATGACTATCAATTATTTTATTTTCCTGAAAGGATTAAATTTACTTATTGTCAACTGCTCAGCATTAGTGAATGCAGTGATGGCAATGCCTTATAGAAAAAGGGGTTAAGCATTATGACTGCACTATCAGTGCGCTCACCTAAATCAATGAGTTGATGACAACAATACTTAATGTTTTAGAACAGAATGTATACTTAACTAATTGTAACTTTGGATACAATGCCTGGGCCAGAGGCCGACGTTATTTCTGATTCACTGGCAGCCACCACCAAAAACAACTGAGGGAATCACGGTTTCACTTTTGGGCTTGGAGCTGGTTTGTTAATTAAAGTGTTCATCTGTAAACTCTTTTATGTTTGATTTACCGGTTCATGAAGTAACCGTATCTTCAGCACCCACACTGGTTAGTGGTTTAAGGCAAGCTAATCAAACAATCCTGCATACGTCTGCCTCATCTTTACTGAATGCTTTGCCTCGAAAAGCGCAGGCAGGTCCATCGTCGCTGGATGTGGTTGAGAATATTACCGCTAATGCTAATCAAACTGAGACATTATTGCCCAACGGTCCATTTCAGCTTTTAAAGCCGCTTAATTTAGCAGACATCACCCAATCTCTGGAGAAGATCTTGGAGCAATCTTTGGAAGATATTTCCTCTCCAGCTCCATTAGTGAACTTGGGTAAGGTGGCCACACCTGATGAACCTACAGCAGAGACATCGGCTTCATCCCTAGTCATTGCAACTTCCGCAGAAAATACAGAACGTCAGAAAACGATATCTACTACTACCCTCCCAGGTAAAACAGAGCGCGCCAGTAAACCGCTTCCAGGCTTGCCAAGGGAAGCCTGGCGACAATGTGTTGATGTGCCGTACGAGGCTACTGATGAAGTGACAACCTTGCAGGTTTTTCGCCAAGGTGACCTGATCGGTGAACTGGACACGTTGGCTGGAATTGAGTCTGTGCTTGGCTCCCTCCAAGCTTTACTGGGCAATGAGACAGTCAAGCCCGATGAAATTACTCCCGTATTAGAGGGGGACCAACCAGCTATTCGCTTAAATAATGATGTGAGTCTGCATGTCTTGCATCAGCAACCTGATGAAGAGTCTGCTGGTACAGACGAGCAATCGACGACCCTGGGTAAGCAATGGACAGCCATTGTCTGGAGCGACCAGTTACGGCAAAAAATGGGGGCAGACCCCTTGGATGCTGGAACTATTCAGGTCATGCTCAAGGAGCTTCAGCCGTCTGGACAACAGCTTAACGGCACTGCTTCCTGGTATGGTCCTTATTTCCATGGTCGACTAACAGCCAATGGAGAAATATTTGACCAAAACCTGTTGACTGCTGCCCACAAAACGTTGCCCTTTAATACGATTTTACAGGTCCGTAATTTGAAGAATAATCGGACAGTCGTTGTGCGTATTAATGACCGGGGTCCCTATATCGGCGAACGTTCCCTAGATTTGTCTAAAGCAGCAGCTCAGTGTTTAGGTAGCGAGACCATCGGTGTCGTTCCTTACGAAGCCATTTTCTTAGAAGAACCAACGCCTACAGCCCCCGCAGCTGAGTAACTAAACATATCAAGCTGATTTTTTACCATGGGCAAGGTTAAAAAAACAGCAACAAGTTTAGTTTTGCAAGGTTAGCGCTGCCCACTGATGCACCTTCGAGTATCAATTACCAGGTCGGATCGACATAGAGATTGATAACGTAAGGAGATGTTGTTGCCGGAACCGCCGAGATGCAAGCGCAAATCGGTTCTTCTTGGCCCTCAATATCGACTTCACAAGCGTGACATGACCCCATCAAACATCCTGTTGGGATGTTCACACCTGCCCGTTCAGCAACTTGCAAAATAGGCTCTCCTGGGGTTGCGATAACAGTGACGTTATCGGGGAGAAAACAGACCTCAACACTCATACAATGATCGTCAATCTGAATTGCTAAAGACATTGACAATCATCCTATCGCAAGATTTATGGAGCCGTCTGTTCAAGCGAAGCCGCTCTTGAACCTGTTATATCAGTCGTGGAGGGTATCGCTCTTGTGTCTAAGTGGCGGCGTTTGGTATGCCACCAATCTTGCATTTCTCTGGAAAAATTAATCATATATAGGGTCACGATAATCGGTTGCGCGCGATATCCCTGGCCAATAATTTCAACACAGTAGGAAGGATGACGCCTAGTGGCCAAATCGACGATAAATCGTCGACCTATTCGCCGCCAGCTGGGTTCTTTACCGTGCCACTGCAACCGGCAACAGGGCCAAGGTAATTGCTCACGATCAAACAGTCGGCAACAGGGACCAATAACGCGATAGGTCAAGTGCGCTCCCGGACTTTGAAAAATATACCCCGTTGACCAGGGATGCTCACCAGGTGGTGGTTGGGAAGATACGCTCAACTAACTGACCACAAGAAACTTGCCTACAATCACAGTATGAATAGCTGCCATGGCACAATCATCTCAAAGAGAACCTATGATTTAGAACAGTAGTGTACGAAATTTTCTAGGACAATTCTATGGCTGATACAATCACGCCCCCTGTTAGCGATCGCATTTGTAAACACATGAATGACGATCATGCCGATGCTGTACTGCTCTATGCCCAGAAATTTGGCAATGCCACAGCAGCCACAGCAGCCATCATGAAAGCCATTGACACTACAGGCATGGACCTAGACGCCACCGTAGAGGGTCAAACTACACCTGTACGTATCAGTTTTGAGCGTCCCTTGGCTGATGCAAAAGATGCTCACCATGTTTTAGTAGAGATGCTGAAGCAAGTTAAACCTAACTGAGTCAAGAGTCTACTAGCTTTTTACTCTCCCAAGTCAGTGACGGGTACATTACATGCTCGCCTGTAGTCGTTGCCTGCCCAATAAGTGGAGCCACAGAGATTAGCATCGGTCAGATCAATAGTGTGAACATACGTCACCGTAAAATTTGAATCTTGCAGTTGGGTGCCCACAAAATCGGTCTGATCGATATAAGCTTCTTGAAAATTAGCCGTCACCATCTCAGCACCAGAAAAATCAGCATAGTGCATTAATGAGCTAGACAAATCAGCACCATTAAAGCGGGCTGGCAAGTCAAAAATCTCACCATTGATGTCAACGGTCAGCGTCAACGCAGTGGTGTATGACAAATTTGTCGACCGCAAATCAGCACCGGACAAGTTAGCCCCATCCAAAATTGAATAGAAAAAATTGGCCTCCCTGAGGTTGGCACCTTCTAAATTGGCACCAGACAGATCTAACCGACGCAAATCAGCACCTTCAAGATCACAACCTGGACAGTCCTTCGTCTCAATCAAGCGTTTGAGGTCGTCTTCATTCACAGCCTGGACCGCAGGTATATGTACCAGCATTAGGCTACAGACTGTGACAACCGGCAAAGCGACCGGAACGCAAACGCACTGCCGTAACCACTGGGGTATTCCTTGAACCATGAACTACATCCTCTTAAAGGGGGAATTCCAACTATACGTTGGTCACATTGGTGAGGACAATGCATATCCCTTGAAGGCGTTCAACCCTCAAGCCACTGTGACAAGCAATGTCCTTACACATATGACATTGCTATACCTCTATCGTGTCAAATTCAGCACGATGGCCGCAAGTCCTCTGGCAATAACCCTAAAAAAAGCCAAAAGAACGGCATTGAGTGGTTAGTTAGTTCGTAGGGTTAAAAATGTCCAGAACCTGGATTCTTTAAAGCTTCACATTTCCATCAAGAAAAATTACTGTAACGTCACCATCCAGTTCCCTACTGGGCAATATTCACATTAAGTCCTGCTTCATAGTTCCAATTAACACGCAAACAATGAAACGACTACGCTTAGCTATGGCAGCTGCTACGGCAGCAACACTTACATTTTTTGGTGCAACTACCCGCGTAGAGGCCCAAGCATTTGACAACGTTGAAGTCACCCAGGAAGACTTTGTCCTAGTGGCGGCACCGGGTGGTGGTTTATTAGGGCGTCCTCAGTTTATGATCATCGAGCAAAAGAGCGATGCCCAGCTGTGTTGGAGTGAATCAGGCTCAGACCCCGTGCAAATTGAGCCTCTGTTGTTAAATTTTGACTTTTCTGGCATCTGTGGACGTGCCACCGATAGCAATGGCTATTCTATTCGAGCTGGCGATGGTGATGCGGGTAGTCGTTTCAACCTAGAAATTAAGGAAGAAGAAGGGGAATATCTGCTCATCGGTAGACCCAGCACCTTCCCTACCAATCCTTATCGCTCAGCCCCCCCAATGACTTTAGGCCGTACCTTTGGGCAGGCAAGTAATGGGTTTACTAAAATTTTCCTTAACCCAGGTTGGCGTTTAACGCGGCGTACCTTAGATGGCCGCACCCTGGGTCATTTATATCTCACTCACGATGCTGATCTCGCTGCGTTGGTCGAACAAAGTGGCGGGCCTACACTGGACAATCCACCGGTGGTCACCGATCCGACGCCCACCGAGCCACCGACAAATACCACTGAGTTTCGAGATGTCAATAATGACGTTTATGCGACCCAGATTAGTCGTGCTGTAGAAATCGGTTTTATTGCTGGCTTCGAGGATGGCACATTCCGTCCTCGTAATGCTCTCACTCGCGAACAGCTAGTATCGATGGTGATTGAGGCTTTAGATGCTCAGGATAATATTTCCATCGCCCTGCCGAGTACAGTGACCGCAGCTCCCTTTACAGATGTGGGTAGAGAGCGCTGGAGTGCTGCAAAGATTCAGTTCGCTAACCAAAGCGGTATCGTCAGCGGTTACCCTGAAGGTGATTTCCGCCCCGCACAAGAAGTTACGCGAGCTGAAATGATGGCAGTCGTTCGTCGAGCTGCTGAGTATCGTAAGCGGGTTCTAGGACAGGGCACAGCCTTGACACCTACCCAGCAGTCTTTTAGTTTTTCCGATACTCAGGGTCACTGGGCAGCCGATGTCATTTCTAGTCTTTCGGCTTACTGTGGCATTGCATCACCTGTCAATGAATCTGGGACTGCTTTTGTACCCAATAGTGACGCTCTACGAAACTATGCGGCCACAGCGGTCGTTCGTTTGGTAGATTGTCCAAACTAATGAATATCTTGGCCTATAGCCCCAATCGTTGGACGTAGCACATTGGCACTCCAAAGAGGACTATTCTCAATGAGAATAGTCCTCTTTTCGCATCTTTATTACCCCCCAGCGCGAAAATCATAGACGTTGTCTTTCAACAACGTCATAAAATTGACTGATGAGGACGTATGGCAGATAGATTAGGCCAATCCACTGATTAATCTGAAAGCAGTATGCACCCATCCTAAATGAGGGACTATACGAGTAAATTAACCAATGACCGTTTCGAGGACTGTGTGTGTTGGCTTTTTAACGGTAATCGCCGTTGGCACACTACTACTACTGCTCCCGTTTGCAACCGCTAGTGGTGAATGGAACAACCCAATTGTGGCTCTGTTTACGGCAACATCAGCAGTTTGTGTTACGGGACTGATTGTCGTAGATACGGGTTCCTATTTTTCACCCTTGGGTCAGGGCATTATTTTGCTACTGATTCAGCTGGGTGGCTTGGGGTATATGACAGCTACCACATTGCTACTGCTGCTACTAGGACGACGATTAGGCCTCAAAGATCGGCTCGCTATTCAACAATCGCTAGATACAACCGAATTATCGTCTGCGGCTTCACTGATTAAGTCCATCATTGCGATGACAATG
The DNA here is from genome assembly GCA_019634055.1 of Leptolyngbyaceae cyanobacterium MAG.088. Lineage (GTDB taxonomy): Bacteria > Cyanobacteriota > Cyanobacteriia > Phormidesmidales > Phormidesmidaceae > Leptothoe. The sequence goes on along the minus strand of JAHQVZ010000189.1, from coordinate 1,988 downwards.
ATTTTCGAGCTGAGCGGTGCGTTTTGCCTGATGCCTCGCTTTGCTGAGGACTATAGTGCAGGACGCAGCCTATGGTTATCGCTTTTTCACAGCATCAGTGCTTTTAATAATGCGGGCTTTAGCCTATTTGCCGATAGCCTCGTGCAGTATGCTCGGTCCCCCTGGATTAATGGTGTGATTGCAGCCCTGGTCATTATTGGTGGTATTGGCTACCAGGTGATTATGGAGCTATTTATTTGGATTCGCGATCGCATCCGACGCAAACGCAAGCATCAGGTCTTTTCGCTGCACTTTAAGGTAGTCACTAGCACCTCGCTGATCCTGCTTGCTCTGGGCACATTCGCATTTTTCGCGGTTGAATTTTTCAATCCGGCCACCCTGGGACCTGAACCGTTCAATATGAAGCTGCTAGAGGCAGGGTTTCAGTCAGTCATTATGCGTACCGCCGGGTTTAATTCCATTGATATTGGGGCCATGCAAACCAGTTCGTTATTTATTGCGATCGCGCTGATGTTTATTGGCGCAAGCCCTGGCAGTACCGGTGGTGGCATTAAAACGACCACCGTCAGAATTTTGCTCAACTGTACCCGCACCGTCCTCAAAGGAGAAGATGAGGTCCTAGCGTATCAGCGAGAAATTCCTGATAAACGCGTGCTCAAGGCCGTTGGCGTTGTAGTTGCATCCGTTATGACCGTGGTGATGGTAACTATTTTGCTATCGCTAACAGATCCAGGCATCGAGTTTATCGATCTGCTGTTTGAAACCGTCTCCGCCTTTGCCACCGTGGGGCTATCCACAGGCATCACAGCAGACCTATCGATGCTGGGTCAGTGCGTGATTATTGTCACCATGTACATTGGCCGAGTGGGGATTTTATTACTCATGTCCGCTCTACTAGGCGACCCTAAACCCAGCACTATTCACTATCCAGAAGAAGACTTATTAGTGGGATAGATACTGGTACAGTGGCAAAAAATTGGGATACAAAACTACTCGTCGAAATAGACTATCTTGCTCGTAGAGACTGTAGAGCATGGGCCTTGTTTTGTCGGGCTCTAGAATATTTGGGGTTAATGGCCAATGCTGCGTCATAGGCCACAATGGCATCTGCTAATCGCCCGAGCTGCTGGAGCATCATGCCTTTATTATTCAGACATGTATATTTCTTAGGATTGATGGATAAAGCACCGTCATAGGCTGAGATCGCATCTTCAAACCGTTGCAAGGCCGCCAGGGCAGTGCCTTTATTATTCAGTGCTTCTTGAGAGTCGGGTTTTAACGTTAGGGCCGCATCATAGGCCACAACCGCCTCCTCAAACCGACCGGTGTTTCGCAAAGCATTTCCTCGGCGGTAAATCACCTGGAAAGAGTCAGGTTTGAGAGCTATAGCCTGATCATAGATTGCGATCGCCTCCTTAAAGCGACCAATACCAGCTAGAGAGGCCCCCTTATTATTTAAGGCAACGTGATGATTGGGGTTAATTGCCAAGACCTGGTCATAGCGAACAATAGCGTCTGCAAACTTTCCTTGCTGATAGGCTTGATGGCCTTGCTGCAACAAAGAGTCTTCTGATAGCACGGATACTGAGGGATTTTCAACTTGAAGAGCCTGCTGTTGGAGCGCTCGCTCGCCTATTTCTTTTACAAACCGTCCCACCGCACCACAATCAATAGCCCCCCATTGCACTAACCGTTCAATCACCGATTGCTCTGGAGTCTGCTGTAATACCTTCTGATCATAGCGATATAACCATTGAAGAAATGCTGCGTCATTTTCCCGACCAGCTAAACACCCTTTCAGTTGTTGAGCTGACCAGCCTGCCGCTAGCCCATCCATTAACTGATTAAATAGAACAGCATAATCAACGGCTTGTTGCTCAATAGACTGAGGTTTACGGCGAAAGAAGCGATTAAACATTAGTTAGCAACCAGAGATCTAACAACAACTATCCAGCCCACCTCAAGAGCACTGACCCACTTCCTAACGT
>JAHQVZ010000023.1 GCA_019634055.1 Leptolyngbyaceae cyanobacterium MAG.088 | reverse complement strand
CCTTACCCATAAACCCTAAATTCATCGGGAAGGCATCGGCGGCTTGGAGCATGCGGTAGATATTCCAGGCCCCTGGGGTGCAGGTGGTGGCGTTGGTGCCGGTGGCCGGTCCGGTGCCACCGCCGATCATGGTGGTGACGCCGCTAGCGATCGCAGTTTCTATTTGCTGCGGACAAATAAAGTGAATATGGGAGTCAATCCCTCCGGCGGTGACAATCATGCCTTCCCCCGCTATCGCTTCGGTTGCCGGACCAATGATGATATCCACATTGTCCTGAATATAGGGATTGCCCGCCTTACCGATCTTGGCAATGCGTCCGTCTTTGATGCCAATGTCGGCTTTGACAATACCCCACCAGTCCAGAATCAGGGCGTTGGTAATCACCGTGTCCACCGCACCGTCCGCCCGTGAAATGGGTGACTGGCCCATACCGTCACGAATGACCTTACCGCCGCCAAACTTGACCTCATCCCCATAGGTGGTAAAGTCTTGCTCTACTTCTATTACTAAGGCAGTATCTGCTAGCCGCAGCCGGTCGCCTACAGTGGGACCATAGGTTTCAGCATAGGCGCGGCGATCCATGCGGTAGCTCATCGGAGTCTCCTAGCGTAGATGGGTAAAAAGCAAAGCCATTGGATAGCTTACGCCAGCTACGGAACCCCGACGAGTATATGACGAACATTTTAAAGAATTAATCTAACCGGAGCACTCATCGCGACTCGGCAGCATCAACAATTCACCATCGGTGTCTTTCCATTGCAGCCAACCCTCTTGTTCACTAGCCCCAGCTAAAGGTTCACAACCATTAGCTGGACGAGTAACGCGCACACGCATCCAATCGTCTTTAATTTCCAAAGGTTCGATCAGACTACTCGGGCTTACAAGGCTCAGGACATTGCGCCCCCGCTCGGGTTGCGATCGCAATACCTGAGAATCGTTTATATTACGCAAATTGACAATATCAGCTTCAGCCAACCGATCTTCCCAGGAAGAAAAAGATAGTTCCAACCCGCGATCATCTAACTGCTCTTGATGAATCCAGGCACTGCCACCCTCAGTGTATTGAATTTGTAACCAGCCATCTTCACGCGCTTGTAAGATCGGAAACGCCATTAATAACGGCTCTACACTGACCATCGTAAACTGAGCGTCACGCCCAATGGCAAACGCCTGTTGACCATTGGGAATCAACCACCCTTGCCAAATCCAGCCCCAGTGTTCGCCACCAGGTTCAGTGTATAAAGGCAACTCTACATCAGCCAGCCAGCTTGCCCTCAGACCAGCCTGACGACGTGGAGCAAGATAGCCTACACCCGAAAGCATATTAGTCTCAGCAAGATCAACAATGCCCTCCATACTGGGGGTGATCGCCTCTGGCAACCCTACTGCAGCATCAGGTGTTTGGCCCCATGCTGACCCATTACCCAACAGCAAAGCTCCTTGTAGACAAGCGATCGCAGCAAAACGGTGTAGTCGCAACATAGTCAATGTCAAATCTCAAAACACATATGAACATTACGCGGACAAGACTTAGTGCTTATCCCAGAGACACTTTCCTGATTCAAGTGATTAATGCCTCTATCAGACATACTCAATCTTTTGTTGCGTTGTCACCAGATAAAGTGCTGATTTTTTAGCAGTCATACTGATTTTTAAGAGCTTCAGACGTTACCCTCTACCCGCTGATTAAACCCATAGACCTGCCGTTCTCCAGCCAAAGCAACTAACGTTACAGCACGCTCATCTCCCGGCTCAAATCTTACCGCGGTCCCTGCCGGTATATCGAGACGCATTCCCTTACTCTGATCGCGATCAAATTGTAAGGCATCATTTACTTCGTAAAAGTGAAAATGAGAACCGACTTGAATGGGGCGATCACCACTATTGGCCACTGTGAGCGTGACAGTTGATCGACCGGCATTAAGTTCAATGTCGCCTTCTGCGGGCAACAGTTCCCCAGGAATAATGGCATCAGACATTATCGCAATCCTCCAAGCTGACTAATTAAATCTTGCTGCATTTGATCCAACTGTTTTTTCACCGTTTCTAAGGCAGCTTCTAGCTCCTGCCCCAACGGCTGAGAACGCTTACTCAAATCATTTAAGCCCATATAGTGGGCAACTTTTAATGCTAGCTCCACCGGTACCTTAAAGTCTGGCAGTATCCCACTTCCCTCCCAATTTTCTCCAGTCTCTGGATTCAGCACCTGACCTGTGGGCAAAAACAGCCAAAAATGGTCATGTAAGCGCTGTCCTGAGCCTGGGTTTGCCTTACCTGCAGTCGTCTCACCAATCAGGGTAGCCCGCTTCAGCTGTTTAAGCGTATAGGCAAACTCTTCGGCAGCAGTAGACGTTTCAGGTCCAGTCAAAACATACACAGGTCGGTCCAGATAACGAGGACCACCTACATAGGCTGCCGTCCAACTTTGCTGCGTACGCCCAGGCCAATGCAAATCGCTCAGGTGTACCGCCGGGTAAGGCGGCAACAAATAGCTACACAACAGGGCAACCATCCCTGGTGAGCCGCCTCGGTTGTAACGCAGGTCAATAATTAACCCTTCAGTATGGGCAATAAAGGTCATCGCCGCTGCCAGGGTTTCCCCTGCAAACTCTGGCGGCTCAAACCCATAAAGTTGCAGAAAACCTAAGTTCCCCGACAGCCGTTCTACCCGATTAATATCAAAGTTACGTCCCTGACTCTGCTGGTGTTGATAGGCCAACTCTTCAGGCGTCGGTGGCCTATCAGCACTCAATTCTGGCAACGGGGCAGGGCTAAAATACACCTGCACACTGAGATCATCAGTCAGGGTTTGTAACTGGTTGGTTAGGGTTTCGGCAAACTGATGTCCGCTAACAATATCGCTATAGCCTCCTGCTCTCAGCCGTTGTCGAATATCGGCCTGAGCCTTAGCCGCTGCCTCTGGAAATGCGTAGCGGTCTAACGCGTCAGCAATTGCTTCTAACACCTGAGTACGGCTTGCCTGATCCAGATCTATATCCTGAAAACCGCCACCATTTATAGAACCATCGGACTCAACCATAAGCTTCGAATTAATTGATAGTTATCAATTGATAATTATCAATTTTATTGAATTGGATTATGCACGGTAACCAGCTTAGTACCATCTGGGAAGGTCGCCTCAACCTGTACCTCATGAATCATCTCAGCGATACCATCCATGACTTGATCACGGCTCAGCAACGTCGTGCCATAGGTCATCAGCTCAGCCACCGTACGACCATCCCTTGCTCCTTCTAAAATTGCAGCAGAAATATAGGCAACAGCTTCTGGGTGATTTAGCTTTAGCCCTCGATCTTTACGCCGTTCTGCGACCAGAGCGGCCGTAAAAATTAGCAGCTTATCTTTTTCCTGAGGAGTGAGTTGCATAGGATGCGAAGGGGACTAACCACAGAGATATTAAACCAGGATCTGCCATCGTCCACTGAGGAGTTAAACGTTATCTAAATAATAAAGGCACCCCTAACAATTACCAATCATCCATCACGACACACCCCAGACCCTCGGTACATAGCCCTTCTGGACTAGCACTTCCGTTCGTAGATACTGCCAAATACGAATGAAGTACTGGCGTGCAGCTTGACTAGAAAAACCTCGATAACAGGCCACCAATCCCTGCTCTAATTCAGTAATGCCAAAGTCACAGTCCTTTGATGTTGATAAATCAAGCAACGTCCTAATCGTACTGAGGTGCTCAGAAGTAATCGGCCTACCCAATAGCAAAAACGACCCAACAACTGGATACCCCGACAAACCGTTATGGCTGCTCAGGACGTCAGATCCGCCCCGCAATTGCTGCTGACTAATCCATAATGGTTTACCCTGCTGCCAGATTTCAGTTTGCGATCGCCACGCCCCAGCTTTCAACGTTTCGCCCCGAGCACTCCGACCAAACCGCGTAATATCCCATCCCATCCATACTGCACCAGGCTCTAAATTCACCCGCAGGGATTGCCTAAATTGCCCACCATCAAACAAAATCAGCTCCTGGGGCAGCCATTCCACATAGGCACCAGTCCCAATATTGAGTTGAATTGCCTGCTCAGCCCAATCACCCTGGCTACGATATATCTTGTGTGCAGCGGCAGTCGTCACTAAAGCTTGGGTATCAGGCCCTGCCGTAATCGCCATATCTAGCTGATCGCCCCCTACCATGCCCCCGGCAGTATGAACAATCACACTCTGGCAATTGTCTGGGGCCGCCGCCGGATAAAACGGACGCTGCACCCGCAGAGGAGATGTACTGTAGCTCTTGGTAGGAAATGTTTTACCGTCAAGCATCGAGAAACGCAGATCAAGGGTCCCTCGCCAATGACGACTCTCTTCTGTTGTTTGCACTGATGAGACCGTATTTGTTGTTGTCATAAGTCCTGATTTTTCCTGTCGGGGCATTGCATGCCTGACGAAGTATATAACGTCCTATTTTTGACAAAACTGTTCAACACATCGCACAAATAGTTCTACACCTGTACTTAAGACGGTTTCATCAAAATCAAACCGAGGATGATGGTGAGGATAGGCTAAATTCAAATCAGGATTTGCCGACCCTAAAAAGAAATAACACCCTGGTTTTTCTTGCAAAAAGAAGGACATATCTTCTCCCCCCATGGTCTGACATTCAGGAACAACGCCCGCTGGAGTTTCAATTACATCGCTAGCAACAGATTTTACTAGGGATGTAATAGTGGCATCGTTAACTACCGGTGGATATAACCGTTGATAGTCAAACTGATACTTAGCGCCATGGGCCTGACACACCCCAGCGATAATGGCCTCCATACGCTCTGGCAAAAAGTCTCGATACTCTGGGTTAAAGTAGCGCACAGTGCCACTCAGACGGGCGCTATTAGCAATTACATTCACCGCTGTTCCAGCTTGAAATTCTCCGATGGTCACCACCGCAGACTCAATGGGGCTAATGTTGCGAGCCACAATTGTCTGTAATGCGGTTACGACCTGTGCCCCCACTACAATGGAGTCCACCGTCTGATGGGGTAACGCCCCATGGCCCCCGCGACCTTGAATGGTGCAATGAAAAAATTCGGTGGCGGCCATTAAGGGGCCACTACGAACGCCAACTGTGCCCAGGGGCATATTATTCCAAATGTGCAAACCAATAATGGCATCCACCTCCGGCTGGCTCAGTACCCCAGCCTCAATCATGGGTTTGGCACCGCCAGGTCCTTCTTCTGCGGGTTGAAAAATGATTTTGACCGTACCAGCAAAGGTATCGCGGTGCTGCGATAGATAATAGGCCGTACCCAGGGCAATGGTAACGTGGCCATCATGGCCGCAGGCATGCATTTTACCGTCATGTAGCGAGCGATAAGGTACCTGGTTCAGTTCTTGAATGGGCAACGCATCCATATCAGCCCGAATAGCCAACACCGGGCCGGGGCGATTGCCTGCAATGGTGGCAACAATGCCAGTTTTGGCAATGCCTGTCTGGTGTTCAATGCCCCATTCAGCCAGTTGCTGTGCAATAAAGTCAGCGGTGATGGTCTCTTCAAACCCCAGCTCTGGTCGTTGATGTAAATGACGCCGCCACTGCACTAACTGAGTCTGTAATGATTGAATGGCAGCTCGCACTTGGGGAGGTGCTTTTGAAATTTGCGTATTGGCAGACAGCGTTGAAACCATAGGACCCCGGCAGGTATTACACGTATAGCTAAGTATATAGATTCTGACAGGGCTGATCTCGTTCTAGTGCAATCGACTTAAGCCACCCAAAACGGAGCAGGCATAATGGCTTCCAAGCTTAAGTCACGAGCCGCTGAGCTGAGCTG
>JAHQVZ010000188.1 GCA_019634055.1 Leptolyngbyaceae cyanobacterium MAG.088 | reverse complement strand
TGATTTTTTGGTTTGTTGTTGTTAGTCTGTGGTTAGGCATTTGTTTTGGTGCTCGTTTTGTGAATTATGCATTGCCCGTCGCAACACCGATTGTTTTGCTGAGTTTTGCAGAAGGACTCATTATCTTTACTGATCGTTTACGTAGCAGTGCAATTCTTCAGGCACGTAACGAGTTTCTAGGGACGATGAGTCATGAGTTGCGTACGCCACTGAACGCTATTATTGGAGTTTCCGAAATGATACAAGAAACTCCTCTTGATCCTAAGCAGCGAGAGTTTAGTGAAACGATTCAGAATAGTAGTCAGGCTCTGTTAGCGCTGATTAATGATGTGCTGGATTTTTCTAAAATTGAGGCAGGTAAACTGGTGTTGGAAGAACATCCGGTAAATCTTCGCAACTCTATTGAGGAGAGTTTAGATATCGTTGCAACTCGTACTACTAATAAACCTGTAGAACTTGTTTATATGGTAGATCCAGAAACTCCTCCTGTAATTGTTAGCGATCCAGTACGATTACGACAGATTTTACTAAATCTATTGAGTAATGCAGTTAAGTTTACAGAGCAGGGCGAGGTCGCTGTAATCGTTCAGCCTGCGCCCAGTGATGATCTTGGAGCCCCAGTGACGCGTTGGAAGCATCCTGCCGAGGAGTCTGTATTGCTGCTCTTTGCCGTCCGAGATACTGGGATTGGTATTCCCGAAGATCGCATCGATCAAATTTTTGAGCCCTTTCGTCAGGCGAGTAAATCAACCACCCGCAAGTATGGTGGAACAGGCTTAGGACTAACCATTAGCAAACGTCTTGCAGAAACCATGGGAGGGAGCCTATGGGTTGAAAGTGAAGTGAATAAGGGCAGTACATTTTTCTTTACTGCTCGAACCCAGGTTGATCCGGTTACCGTTCAGCCAGAACGACCTGCTGAGTTGGCTGTATGGGGTAATCAACGCCTATTGGTGATTGATAAAAACACCACTCGTCGCAAAAATCTGTACTGGCAGTTAGAGGTTTTAGATATTAGTGTTGTGTTCTGTCGTAATGTGGCAGAAGCGCTGCTATTAATACAGCATGGTCAACAGTTTGATGGAGTAATTCTAGACGCAGCTATTACTAAAATTGATACCTTGAGTGCTATTGAGTCGTTAAGGCAAGCAATCCCTCAGTCTGTAGTACCCATGATTGTACTTGCTGACCTGAAGGAAAATCTGAACCAAAATGCTCTATCTCACATGGCCGTTGTTTGGAAACCAATCAAACAAGCTGCTCTCTATCGTGCACTAATGAGTGTGCATCCGGACATCATGCAGGTGTCTACGGTGCATAATTGTAAGACTTTAAAGAGCGTAGACTTAGTGACTAGTAGCGAGGTTGAGCCAGTTTCTGATGGCTTAAAAGTGTTGGTTGCCGATGATAATCCGGTCAATCAGCGAGTGGCGCAGCATATGTTGCAGTTACTGGGGTACCAGTCTGATACTGTGGCGACTGGCAGTGCTGCAATTGAAGCGGTTGAGCGAGAAGCCTATGATGTTGTTTTAATGGACATGAGAATGCCACAAATGAGTGGTGTTGAGGCTACTCGGCATATTCGTCAGATGGGGGCTAAAATTTCCCAACCTTGGATTATTGCCATGACAGCGAATGCTAGTTCTGAGGATCGCGATTATTGCCTGAAAGCAGGCATGAATGACTATCTGAGTAAACCTATTCGGCGTGATACGCTCTCTCGCACATTTATGAATATCAATACTAAGAATTCACAAGCTGACTAGAACGCTGCTTAATTTTGTGTTGTTCTACAACGGCTTCAGCTTCTTTGGTAGGTCTGATGCGCAAGAGGTTATTGAAAACATTGAACTGATAGACTATGCCACTATCTATATCCAATGCTGTTAACCAACCACTTTTAGGGTGATAAGCACCCGTATCAATATCTACCCAACCAGGGCCTTTCGCAATTTCTCCAGGTTCGATACCCGGTAGCGTAAACGTAATGGTGTGACCGGTAATGATTAGTTTGTCGGGGAAATAGGAGTGCTGATGGCTATGGAAAAGATCGCGAATCCAACAGTATTCGTGGCTGGTTTGTTCTTCAATAGTGCGTTGTGGATTTAGACCTGCGTGCACAAGCCAGATATCTCCCAGGTCTAGGTAAAGGGGTAAAGTCTTAATCCAGTGAACGTGGTCAAACAAATCGTCAACGCTGGTATAGCTCGATAATGTAGATTGTCCACCGCTGTATAGCCATCCCTGAAAGGCAGGCATATGGGCTTCACCGTTGGGAAATGCTTCAAGCAGTAACTGTTCGTGGTTTCCCATCACACATTGATGGCCGTTGTTGCGAACATAATCAACGACTTGACGACTTTGAGGGCCTCTGTCTATGAGATCACCGACAAAGTAAACGCTATCTTGAAGGTCGAGATCCACTGCTTCTAGTAGTCGCATTAGACCGTCATAATGGCCATGAATATCACCAATAAAAATGCGACGGGTCATAACTGTTGTTTTTTGTGATGTGGATGGTGTCTTTACCGCACTAGTACTGAAAGGCAATTTATAGCGCAAAAGTAGCGCTGTGGGTTAACTACTAGATCATGTATTTATCTAGTATGCCTTCTTCATACGGTTAGGCAACACTTTGAACAGTAGTATTTTCCAATGCTTTAAGTAAGGTTTACGGCATCAACAGAAGTGGGCACAAAATTCAAGTGGTGACTGTCTTCAGGAACTGCGTGCAAGCAATCAACTTTAAACAGTTGATAGGCCTACTAAAACTGGTCAGTGTGATTTTGAATACACTACTATAACTATAGTTTATTAATCTACATCACTGGGCGTTGCTTTAGTACAGTCTGGCAGAGGTCTCCCATCAGGTGCTTCTAGGGTAAAACCTGCGTCTTGTACCATAGCGTAGTCCTGTGTAGCGCTTTGTCCAGCTGTGGTTAAGTAATCACCGACAAAAATAGAGTTAGCGGGATATAGAGCTAAGGGTTGCTGCGACCTTAAATGTACTTCCCGTCCACCTGCAATCCGAATTTCCTGGGATGGCAATAGAAACCGGAATAGACATAGAATCCTTAAGCAGCGTTGCGGTGTGAGTTCGTTACGACCATAAAATGGGGTGCCTTCAATCGGTATTAAAAAGTTCACTGGCACGCTTGTGACATTCAGCTCGCGTAAGGATTGAGCCAGGTTGATAATATCTTCATCAGATTCACCCATGCCCAAGATACCGCCAGAGCAAGTGGTTAAACCTGCTGCTTGTACTGCTTTGACAGTAGCCAAACGGTCTTGATAGCCGTGGGTTGTACAAATATCATCGTGATGAGCTTCAGCCGTATTGAGATTGTGGTTAACACGGTCTACCCCAGCTGCCTTGAGCTGACGTGCCTGCTCTTCATTCAAGAGTCCCAGGGTAGTACATACTCGCATGGGATAGTCTGCTTTGACTGAGCGCACCGCATCTAAAATTTGTTCAAAGGTTTGAGATGAGGGCGTACGGCCTGAAATCGCCATGCAAAAGGTCCCTGCTTTGAGCTGATGAGCACGGTCGGCTGCTGCTAAGATTCGATCTTTTGCCATCAGTGGGTATTTTTCAATCTCTGCAGATGAAATTTTTGACTGTGAACAGTAATGACAGTCTTCGGGGCAGAGACCGCTTTGGGCATTGAGCAAAAAGTGCAGCCGAACTCGATTACCCCAGTAATGGTGGCGTACTCGATAGGCGGCAGCCAACTGTGCCAATAGCTCTGTATCATCAGCCTGCAGTACCCTCAGTGCGTCTTGCTGATGAATAACTTTACCAGCAAGGGCCTGCTCAGCGAGCTGGTTCCAATCAACTGAGGTGCTAACAGCTTGAATCATCCTAAGGACTCCTTTTGATAATGGGCACAGGCATGCCAACTTATACGTTAATACGAGATGTCCCTTTGGTGGTGATTAGCTGCTAGAACCAGCAAGAGCGATGGGTTTTAAGAGGTCAACTTGTTGGCCACTGCGACTAAGCGTTGTCCATAGAGATTAGCAGATTCTAAATCACCCGGTTCTACCTTGGCAGGTGCACCACTCATGTCTAGATAACTTTGCCCCATGGGTCCCATAAAGGACCCTAAGCGATTGACTCCGGTCTCAGGGTTGGGCATTTCCGCATTACCGACCCAGATCATGCCGTGTTGGGCTGCATTAATCGCTAAATAGAGCAAGGTACCTTGTTTGTCGCCACTCGGGGAGCCAGAATGGGTAAAGCCGCCTGCAATTTTATCTTTCCAACCTTGTTGAAACCAGGTGGCACTAGCGGCATCAATAAAACACTTAAACTGTCCGGCAATACCGCCCATGTAAGTGGGTGAGCCAAAGACAATACCATCTGCGGCATTGAGACTAGCCAGGATAGACTCATCTTGCCAGCGGCCATTGACGATCTGATCGCCCGTAATTCTTAGTAGATGAGGAGTTCCACCAGCGGTTTCTACTCCCGTAGCTAGGGATTCAGCCATGAGGTGAGTGTGTCCCTGACCAGAGAAGTACACTATTGCAATGGCAACCATAATCAGTTTTGAAAAACAACTATTTCAAATTCTAAGTTCAAAAAACTCGAACTAGTGGTTTGTGATCTTAAATTTTTCGGATCAAAATTTGAATGTAGTCAGTTCTATAGAATACGGACTTGGTCGGCGTAGGCTTTCCCCTCGGTCAGGTGGGCTTTGACTTCGACAGGTATGCCTCTTTCTAGTTGGCAGAACACATCGTTGCCAATGTATTTTTCGTGAAAAATAATATCTTTTGAGCCATCATCAGGGGCAATATAGCCATGATGATTGTTCTTTTTAAATTTAAACAACAATTTCACGACTCCTTTTTTGGTGACTATTTGGGAGACGGTGTGTGTTGTGGAAGAGCTCGGTGGTTGAAGGCTATGCGTAACCGATTTTGGTCTTTGCTTGGTGGTTGCCTGGTGAGTGATGTTGAGCAATGGTAATGTTTGATTTTTCTGCATTGCAGATGGTGTGGTGCCCGTGTAGATATGTGTAGTATCAGCGATAGAATTCTGGAATCCTTGCTCAGGGGGTATAGGTGTCTGTTGTTCTGTTGTCTGGTTTGACAGTTGGAATTGCTTGCAAGACTTATGGTCTGAAGTCTGTGCCAACGTCAGTGGTTTTTCTAGGGCTAGCTTGGATTTGAGGTTTTCGTTGAATGAGGATTTTGGATGGTTGGGGTTGACTAGTTGATGGCTTAAATTTTGGATGGCTGAATTAGGAGAATACTGGTAATTACTCAGTAGTATCTTAAATTTAGAAGGATTTGCTGCTCTATTTGCGGCTGGATTAGGTATCAGTTTTGTCGGGGGTCTGACGTGTGGACTGATCTCTAATAAACTGTCTGGGGCAGGCTGTTGGTGCGGCAGCGTTGATGATTGAGACCTGATCGCCACTCTCTGGTGTGGCTTGGGTGGTAGTTGTCGGGTCGAAGAGAAATGGTGACGGCTCTTTTTTTTGCCTTGTAACTGAGTTAATGCTTTTCTCAGCCAGTTCAAAAAATGTTGTATGAGTTGCCGTATCATTAGCTTATCAGCAGTAATCGACATTGCATTCTACCACTAGACTTCTCCCCAACCTGGCTGCAATCGTTTCATAATAGGGTTATATACCTTAAAGTAGGCGACTGAACCAATCTGTCTTAAAAGGGCTTTTTGAGAGGTGTCTGCTCCCATACAGCGTTGACAAATGGGGTTAGTCACTTGGAAGCGGTCAAATCCCTGGCGGAGTCCGCAGGCTGGCTGTTGGATATCTAAAATGTCGCTTAGGGAGTGGGTTTTCAAATTTCCTAGAGGAATTTGGCCATCGTAGTCTTTGCAGCAAGGGACAACGGTGCCATCGTATAAAATACCTGCTTGGTCAGAGGTGCCGTTGCAATAACCAAATTTGGCAGGGATAACTTTTGTGCTTTCTACGTTACCCCAGCTATCGAGGGGAAATGTTTCCAGGGCTAGTTTTGGCGTCAGGTCAATTACTTGCCAACGGCCAGGTTTATGGCGAGCGATCCGTTGTCTTAAGTCATCGTCGCTGGGGCGTTCTGAGCAGCCATCGAGGAGGCGATCGGCCCATGCGGTCAACTCTTGCTGCATTTGGGCTTTGCCTTCGACCACGTGCATTTGTTTGTGGGGTACTAAAAACGGGTGTGGTGTGGTGTCTAAAAATTTCAGATGTACCCGTGTTTTGGAGTTTGAATTGGCCAGGTTAGCTCTAACGTACTGGGTGATGCCATCAAAATATTGTTCGGGTTGAAGCTTGGGCGGTGCCCCTCGAATGATGAAGGTGACTGGGTCGGGGGTTTGCAATGAGATGGTCACTTTGGGGATGCCAGAGTTGATCAGCAGTTGACGATGCTCAGGTTTGATGTGAAACGTGCTGCCATTGGTGGTCAAGTGTAAATTTAGTCTGCGCTCTAATGCCATATCAATGGCTTCAAAAATATAGGGATAGATTAGGGGTTCTCCCATTAGATGAAAGGCGACGATCTTGGCGAGATTTTGCTCGGCGATTTCATCTAAGGCTTTTTCTAGTAAGGCTAGATCCATATGGCCCCGCTTGCGTTCCATGATGGCATCTGGGCAAAAGTCGCACTTGAAGTTGCAAACGTTGGTGACTTCGAGGTGAATGCGCTCAAGACGGTAGCTGACCATTGCGGGATAAGGGTAAATGATTACTGTAAAGCCGTTTCAGCTTAACAAGGGTGTGTGAAAGCTAGCTGAGAATTTTATAGGGATGTAAACCAATTTTTGCTGAAACAGTGGGGATCGATGATTTATCTGGTTGGGAGATTAAGCTTTTTAGGAGAGTCTTTTGCCTGCTTAAAAGTTGGCTCTAGTCTGAGAGGGAATATTTCTAAGGCAGATTATGACCGTATCGACATCTACTGATGATTTGACCAAGCTTTCAGAGGCAGAGCGTATTGATTTGCTCAAGGGTTATGCTGAGCAAGATGCCATTTTTGGTAGCCCCAATCCACGCTATAAGCAATGTAAGGTTTATTGCGATCGCTACCTTGATATCCGAGTGCAGTTAGTCGGTACCGATGGCTTAACTGATGCCGATTGGGATCTAACCATTTTCTAGACACGACACTATGAATGACAGCGCAGCGGTTTTAGCGCAAGCGGCACAGCAGTCTGAGCGTCGACCCCATGCAAAAGATCTGGTGATAGCGCTACAGGCCACTGAAAAGAGCACTAAGACCGTTTTCACCTTGAAAGATCTGATCGGTACCTGGCGTTTGCGCTTTATTACAGGCACTAAAAAAACGCGCCAAAAAGCAGGAGTCGCCCTGGGAGCAGGTCGTTATTTACCCCCACTAATTACCATTCAGCTGACCTATCAAGCAACGGATGATCAGCAAGGGGTAGTCCAAAACTCCGTCGGGTTAGGCTCGCTGACCTTAGAGCTCACTGGGCCCGTTAAATTTTGGCCCAAGCCGCGGTGTTTGGCGTTTGATTTTACGCAGCTGCAAATTGCCATTGGCAGTCGGACGCTATATCAAAGACGAATTAAACCAGAGATAGCCGACCAAGAGTTTTACCAGCAAGCTTTGAAAGATCAGGCGTTTTTCAAGTATTTCTGGGTGACCGATACTGGTATTGCAGCCCGTGGCCGAGGCGGTGGGCTGGCGCTCTGGTCTCGCAAGGACGTTTAAACGTAAAGAAACCGAGCTGTTCAACAGCTCGGTTTCTTTAAGAATCTTTTTGCCAGCAGCTCGATTTCTACCGAACAACGCCGCGAGTCGCTGCCATATCGATGGGCTTCATAAAGTATAGCTGCACCATCTTCACGCCGATTGTGGCGATATGAGGTAGCTGACGTAGAAGCTTGAGAGGCTTGGGTTGATCGGTTTTGCCAATCTCAGAAACCTTTAAGCTAGCGTCAGACGCTGCATCCATGTGCTTAAAGAAGTCAGGATGTTCCACATTTAGCATGACAGGGAAGACCTTAGCGGCGGACTCATTGGTCTTTTTGATGACGTGAACATCATACTCACGAGCATCTAAACCTAACGAGGCGTAGAACCCACTGCGCTGAATGTCATTTAAAAACATGGTGGCAAACACCGACAGTAGGAAGAAGCGACACCATAGCTTAGCTTTCCAGTCATTGAGGAACTGAGGCTGAGCCTTCATGATGGCGGAGAAGAAATCACCATGGCGGTTCTCATCCTGGCACCAGTTTTCAAAGAACTGGAAAATAGGATAAATTCGGTTCTCGGGATGGGAATCGAGGTGACGGAAAATAGTGATATAGCGCCAGTAGCCAATCTTCTCAGACAAGTAAGTGGCGTAGAAGATGAACTTGGGCTTAAAGAATGTATAGCTCTTGCTCTTAGTCAAGAAGCCAAGATCTAACTGCAGGTTAAAGTCTGACATCGCCTTGTTCAGGAAGCCTGCATGACGAGCTTCATCGCGAGACATCAGGGTAAAGCCTTCAGCTAGAAGGGGATTTTTGCCTTTGAGACGTCGGCCAAGTTCCTTATAAAGCAAGAACCCAGAAAATTCAGCCGTGCAAGAACGCTCTAGAAATTCAATAAATAGGTCTCGAGTTTTACCATCAATGTGCTCCCAAGACTGGTCAAACACATCAGTTCGTACGAAGTGGTGGCGGTTATAGTCAGCACGAAACTCTTCGATGATGGCGCGTACCTCATCTTCATTGACGGACATGTCCATTTTGGCCATTTCGTCAAAATCAGTCGTGTAGAAGCGGGGGGTGAGGAGCGTATCCTTCGAGGGTGCCTTAACCCCAGGCCGTAGTTCGCCAGATTGAGTATTTTCCTGAGGTTTCCTTAGGGAATCTACCATGAGTCCTCTATCAAGATATGTATGGTCAACGCGCTATGAAACCGCATTAATAGTTCAGTGCTAGTAAATCTATAGAAAACTAGCAACATACGTGGCTCTTAGTTTACCAAGGTCGCTGACTTCGAGCAGCCTGTAGATAAGGAATAGGTTACATTTCGCAATATTTAAGCCAGCTCTACAGTCGCTCCCATGGATATGGTATTGCAGACTTAAAGTGTTGCCACAGGGGTCTGAAAATCCAAATGAAGACAAATGGCAGGATGGCAAACCACAATGTTTGATAGTTAAACAGGTCAAATAGGCCAAAGATCTGACGAGGAATTGGCGTCGTATTCCACAAAGCTCCGACCGCAAGTGCTAAACCCACAGACCCTGTAATCAAAGTGGTTGACGATAGTTTTGCCAGGTCTGTGAGTTTTAAAGCGTTAGGATAAAACGTTTCATAGATATTTTGCCAATCGGGAAATGCAGCATATATGCTCACCACCGATATAAACGGAATGCCCAGCAGCAAGGTATTCATGCTATGAAAAATTGGAGTGATTCTGCAAATAATTGCCTGGGCCAGACGACTAAAGAGAACTAGAACAAAGGCTCCTTCAAAGAGCAAGACCCCATACTGGGTTGCCATGGCTAGGGCATCGGTGCGACCCAGCTGAGGCCCCAGGGGGTGGATTGGAAAACCGTTTCTGAGATAGCTTTCGACACCTTTATGCAGTACGAAATCCCCAACAAATCGCGGATTGGCTAGCCAATCAATCTGGATACATTTTGTGATTGTTGCCGATAAAAACAGCAGGGCGATCACCGTCAACAGACCCCGAGCAGGCCAGATATAACGCCAGGAAGAGTCTTTCGGGTCAATAGTGCTCAGACCTTTGTTTTGCCTGAGTAATGCATCAATGGAATAGGTGGCCCCCCAGTTAGACAGCAGCATAAACAAAGGGACATAAAATGTTGTAGTCAATATGGTGCGTTCTTGGGTGAGCAGGCCGGTACGAAAAATGGCTAACCCAAACCCCATAAGAAGTGTTGTCAGAGTTGCTAGGCGAGTTTTGTACCCCACCAAGAGAAGGACCAAGGCGATGACCAAGAGAATTTCCATGGTCGGGTAGGCAATGCCAGGCAGTGGCGATAGCCTGCTAAAGAGTACGGTTGGGTCCCATAGATCTGTGGGCACTAAACTCAGTTCGGCAAACTGCATATGGCTGAGAAACCATAAATAAAAGAGACTATAGATAATGCGATAAAGCCCCATACGGCCAGCAGCATTTTGTGCAGGTCTGGTCAGCCAACTTACATAGCGGTGCTCCAAACGCTTAACAATTTTCATAATTACTCGTTAGCAAGCACTGTGTTAATAACGTCAGTGTTGAAACTGTCTAAAAGAACTGTTTGCACTGGCTGCTCAATATCGAGGGGGGGGTGGTTCTCAAAATCAACTTTCCAGCTGTTTTGCCAGGCTTCGATCTGCTGGATTTCGGTATCGAGGACGAAGGCGATTTGTCGAATTAAGTAAGGTTGGTAAATCGCTTTTTGTTCATCTGTGCCTGTGATTGCTCGATACGTCAGTTGGTACCCAGCGGCCTGTCGGGAGGAGTCGTCATCGATAGTGTACAGGTCCATAGGACGCAGGATGTGTTCGTGACCATCACTATCCTGGACATGAAATTCAATTCGATTCGCTCTTTTCGGTGGGGTATAGTTACCGCTGGAATACATTTCCCACCAGATAAACGGCCACACTCCTCCACCCAGTGCCATTAAGAGGAAAGAGATGCCGAATGTAAAATATTTGGCTATTCGTAGCTCCCGATTTGACATGTAGCTTATTTTATCCCATTGCTGTCTGCTGTTTTCAACAGGAGCGATGGTTTAACATGATGTCATTTTTGGATCGTTAACCCAAGGTCTAGTGCAGTACAAAGCTAAGAAATTGGATTAGCAAGATTGGATTACAAGATGTTTTTATGCATATGCGCATGGCCTTGAGCCTTCTGAGTGATGAGTGAGTACGCTATTGCTGAGATTCACTGTCTGGTGAAGTCTCTATTTCTGCTTCGATCGCTTCTTCCTGTTCTTCTTTGACTTCTTCAGCGGCGTCTTCTATCTCTTCATCCTCAATAACGGTTTCGTCCTCAACAGTTTCCTCATTTTCAGCTTCATAGGCCGATAATTCTGCCTCTGCATGCCGTTGCATGGCTTCGTGACCAAGGACGCCCTCATAGGCATAGCGGTTGTAGCCACCATTTTCGACAATGGCTTGGAGATAATCGACTCGGTCTTGCGGGGCTGGGTGAGAGGCTAGCCAGGGAACGACTTGACGATCGCCATAGCGGTCATCTAAGGCCAACATTAAGCCATGCATGCCGTCGGCAGCATAGCCAGTGGATGCCAGAATTTGCGTGCCGACGATGTCGGCCTGCCGTTCCATCCGCCGGGAATAGCCAGATACAATGGCGTTGGTAACGACCCCAGCGAGAGGTAAGTATTGAGTCAAGCTAGCCGTAAGGTTGCCTCGGGTAACCAACTGAAAGCCATGGGATAAAACGGCATGGGATATTTCATGGCCTAGCAATCCCGCTAATTCGGCTTCGGAGTCGGTGTCGAGGACAGCGCCAGAGTTGACGAAAACTTTGCCACCGGGTAAGGCAAAGGCATTGAGGTTACGATCGAGGACTACATCAAAGGTGTATTCAAAGTCATCTCTGCCTGATGCAGCGGCTAGTTTATTGCCAATGCCACGCACATAGGCTAGTAGTTCTTCGTCTTCAGATAGGGGCAGTTGTTCCCGTGCCGATGCGGCCACAGACTCACCCAAAGACTTTTCGCCCTGAAGCAGGATAAGACTGGAGTTAAGGGCTGTGAATGGTCCGTATAACCCTCCGGTCAGGATATAACCAGCGGCTCCTGTGACAATATTAGCGATAGTATTCTCTCGAATTCTGGCATTGGTGGCGGACTTGAATCGCTTTAGATTTTCATCGGCCAGGGCAGCATAGGTGTCTGCTTCAGGATGGTCTGGATTGAGGAAAGCGAACTGTCGGGCGGCAATGGACGCTTCAATCCATTCTTTTTGACTCATCATCAGCGCAATTTGGGCACTGAGCAGATTGGGTTCGTAGGGATAAAGGGTGAGGGCCTTGTCTAAGACCACTTCAGCATCTTCGGGCCGCTCGTAAGTTTGTAGGATTTCGGCGTAGCGTAGGTGCCCAGGAATAAAAGCGGGGACTTCTTCTGTGAGCAGCCCTAGAGGGACTAGGGTTTGAGATTCGCGGCCAGCTTCTATCCCACGGGCAGACTCACGCCAGTAAACGGCTCCACCCGGTGAGAGCTGGGCCGGATCGCTAAAGGGGTCGGCTGGGACATCTTCCAGGTCATTTTCGTCGCGCCAACCAAAGTTTTTAGCTTCACGGTAATAGTCTTCGGCTGCAGCAATATCACCTGCTAGATATAACCTATCTGCTTCAATGATGAGTTCTCGTTGGAACCAGGTTTCTTGTTCTAGGGCGGCAGCTTCTGGATCGTAAGCGGGCTCTTCCTCTGATGCTGTATCAGACTCCGTCTCGGTAGCTTCGTTGTTTTCGTCTGCTGGTGTATCGGAGGGGGTGTCAGTGTTGTCGCTGCTTTCTCCGTCGTTAGGGGCCACTGTTGGCTCTGCTGTGTTATCTGTATTGCCAGTTTGCACAATGTGCTCGGGGCGTTCGGGAGAAGCGGCCCGACCTGGTAAGACAGGGCTGAGTAGCAGTGTCAGGCTGAAACCGACTGCTAGTAGGAGTGCAAAATGTTTAGTGGCCTTCATGGTGGATCAGAATAACGAGCCAGTTGGAGTGACGAAAAGAGGGGGGATTAAATGTTTGGTCGTTTACCGTCAGAGGGTATAGTCGATGTCCCAATGGGATTATTTTGCCAAATATGACGTGGAATAACCTGAGCGCAAGTGCTGGTTTGCGGATTATTTCGATGATTGATGAGGGTGACTTTCCGATGAAAGGTGCTCAAATACGACAGCGTAATGGAATTGGGCAGAATATACTAAGTTTTATGACGCGTTAGATAATCACCCACCATGAGCCCTGATACGTTCGAGGCAATTAAGCCATATCTCAACTTTTTCCATCCAATTATGATGTGGGTCCTATTTGGTCTCACTGTTTATGCCATGTATTTGGGCATTCAAAGTCGTCAGGTTCGCTATGCTAGCGGTGACGAAAAGAAGGCCCTAATCAAAGGTAAATTTGCTATCAAACACCACCAGATGGGTGCGATTATTTTGGCACTTATGGTGCTGGGCACCCTGGGTGGCATGGCTGTGACTTATATCAATAATGGCAAGCTATTTGTGGGGCCTCACCTGTTGGCGGGGTTGGCTATGACGGGGCTGATTGCGATCGCAGCTGCCCTGGTGCCTTTCATGCAGCGTGGTAACGAAACTGCTCGCTTGACTCACATTAGCCTCAACGTTGTTATTGTCGGGCTCTTTGGTTGGCAGGCATTTACGGGTATGGAGATCATGCAGCGAATTTTAGACAAGGTTTTTGGCATTACGTTTTAGTGCTGTGTGAATGCTGAAAATTTTAGGGAAACGGTGAGTGGCGAATCGTGAGTCGTCAATGGTGTTTGAGCTATAACGACTCATTGGCTGATTGCTGTCTCTATCCCAAAATTCAATTTCATTAAAAGGAGCTGGCCACGAGTCGGCTCCTTTTTTATGTTTTGGTGTTTAGAATACCGTTGTTCTTCATCCTCAACCCTGGTGGTCTGTCACAGTCTAATGTTGATAGAGAAGAGGGTATTGGCAAGATAACCGTTATTAATGAAACACCACTCACCAGTCACCACTCACTATTCACCCGCTTGGCTGACTCAGCTGGTGATGGCTTTGAGTGGGTTGGTGGCCTATGGCTATACGTTTTCGCGAGAAAATGTTTTTAATCAAATGCCTGCGGTCATGGCACTGCTAGATCCGACGCTTTATAGCCAGGATTTTTATGTGCAGGAAATGACTCAGTTTACGCCGAGGTCTTATTACTACTATGGGCTGCTATTGCCGGTGAAGCTGGGTTTGAGTTTGCCTTTGGTGTGTTTTATTTATTTTGCGATCGCATTTATCGCCTTTAGTCTTGGGCTCTATGCCATCGGTCGCCATGTGGGCCACTCACATCTATCAGCAGCAGTTTTAGTTTTTTTAGGTCTAGCGGTTGCAGATGGCACCGTTGGCTTTACTGATCTATTTCGGCGCAGCCCTCTACCCAGTGTCTATGCCATGGGCATTGCGATTTGGGGTATTTACTTTTGTCTTCAGCATCGCTGGCTACGAGGGTATGTGCTTTTGGGCATCAGCTGTTTGCTGCAGATTTTGATTGGTGTCTTGCCAGGCCTGTTATTTACCCCTGCACTTATTGTCCAGAGCATGAGGGCAAAACGTCCCCAGCAGGTACTTTGGGCCTGGGGCACACTGCTAGGTTTAGCCTGTTTGGTTTACAGTCCGATGGTGCTGGCTGGGAATACCGGCAGCAATTTATTGAGTGATGGGGATTTTGTCTGGCTGTATGGCTATGTGCGTCATCCCCATCACATTATTATGTCGATGTTTTCCGTCAACAGTTGGCGACGCTTTGCCTATTTTTTAATGGCGGGATTGGTCTGTATGTATGGTTCTCAGAAGCTCGGGTGGCCTCAGAAGATTACCCTGGGCCTGACGATGTTAACGGGCTGTGGGCTCTTGATAGTGGGCTATGGCCTAGTGGAGCTTTATCCAGTAGCGACCGTGGCAACGCTTCAATTTGCTCGGACGACGCCATTTATTTTACTCATGGTGTTGGCTGCAATTTCGGTCTATGCCAGTGAACAGTATCATCGGGGGCATGAACCACTGGCGCTCCTTTTGATCGTTACTCCAGTGATTGATAATGCTGGTGGGTTAATCACCTTGATTGTTGTTCTTCTCAGTGTGATTCAACCAGGACCGGCGATCTTTTGGCAGGGGCTTAACCAGCGCAGCAAGGCCATACCCTGGTTAATGTATGCTCTCTTTTTAATAGTTTTAGGGGTGACCTATTCCTACCATGTAGCTTTGTTTTTAAGTTTTGCCTATCCTTTTTTAATCAATGAATTTCCCGGAGTATTAAAGCGTTTACGACCGGCTGTTTATGGGGCGGCAGCGGTGGTTTGTTTATTTTTGTTACTACATATGGGCGGTGTGGTGGCCCACCGTAGTCTGAGCCCTATTCATAGAGCCATTAAGCTTGCTCCTGTTGTGGACAAACCGGTTAAAACCCTGGCGGTTAATTTTCGTGATAGTGCGCCTAAGGATGCTTTAGTGCTGGTGCCTCCGTCGGATCGGCTATTTCGGTTTTACAGTCAGCGTTCGGTGGTGGTCAGCTTTAAAGGATTTCCGTTTACTGATGGCGGCATGGTGAGGTGGCAGCAACGTATGGAGGCATTGCTGGGGGAGCTGCCTGTTGCTGTAGAAGGAGTTTTAGACCAGCGATTTAGTGAGTTACCTGAGGATGAGCTGGGTGCGATCGCAGCAGATTTTGACGCTACCCATATTTTGACTCGACAATCCTGGCATCCTGAGATGTCAGGCACCGTGATCGATCAGCAAGACGATTGGGTGCTTTGGGCGCTGCAGGATGGCTAATTATTTCAGCGCTAACAGACCCTGTTCTTTTAGTTTGGGGTTGAATTTAATCGGAATTTGAGCCCCTCGGGCTTCGACGTCTGCTTTGACGTTGACTTCGACGCGGCGTGCTAACTGTTTAAGCAGTTTATTGGTTTGGGACGGTTCAGCATTTGCGATCGCATCTCGCTCTGCTTCAGTCATAAAGGCTTTAGCATCAATCGGTTTTTCCCAAATCATTTGTTGCTCTGCATTGCCCGGAGGCACGGTACCATTTTCGCCTAGCCATGCTGTACGAATCTCTTCTAGCAAGGTGCGACTGGGCCGCGTTACCGTGTGGACCTTAAACCAATGGCACTGCTTAGGACAACGCACTAAATGCTGGGTTAGGCCTACGCTAATATTTCGGGAATAGCCCACATATTGTAGAGTTTGCGATTCGTCAAAAATGGCATAAATACCGACCTGCCCATCTATGCCAGTGGGTAGGGCACCGTCTACCAAATAGGGGTGCATGTCTAAACTAGCTAAGGTGGGGATGGAGTTTGGCATGGCTGGACTGATGTGATTACCTCATCTATCCTAGTGCCGCGCTCCTACGAGTCTAGATTATTTCAAAGAAAATCAACGATTCTGCCTGAGGTCCCCTGCCAGCAATTTTTAAAGAGAAACTATAGTTAAGGAAAAGTTCTCTTCATTGTTCTGCCATGAGTACACCCAAAGATGTAACGAATCGAATTGTTTTTGTTTTGCTGATTGCCTTTATTGGGTGGCAGTTGTTTCGTGTGGGTTTAATTGTGGGTGTCGCTAATGGTTGGATTTAAACATTAGGTTGCGCTCTATCAGCCGATCTACCCTGCGGCATCATTAAGCCAATCTGGATGTTGCTCTACAAAGCTTAAAATTTCGCGCACCACACCCGTGGCTCCTCGGCTGTTTGTAACTAAAATAGTGCCCTTCAATGCCCCCTTCTCTTTGAGCTGTTTGAGGGATTTTGTCAGTGAATGGTTGGAGTAGCGAACAATAGAAATAATCAGGTCACAGTCAGCTAGTTTTTGCTGGAGCTGTTTTTGGGAGGTGCTGACTTCTTTGTGGGAAGGTATTTCTACTGGCGTGTTATTGAGGCCATAGTCTGTTCGTAACGTCTGAATAACAGCGCGTCTAGTCGCTTCATGGCCACCCACAAAGGCAATTTTCCATGCTTCTAAGGTGATAGTTGTTGTGTTTTCTGGAACTGAAACTGCAAGAGTTTGGCTATAGGTTCGATGAATGGCCGCCAGGTTCGATTCACAATTGGTGAGGGCCGAGGTTTGGTCAGCAAGTGCCTGTGAGAGAGATTGAATTTGGTGTTCACTGTCTGTGATCCATTGATCGAGTTCTTGCAATAGATCATCACAGAGCTTTTTAGAATCTGCTAATTCTTTTTGGTTTTGATTGAGGTCTTGTTGTCGCTGGTTGAATGCCTGATAACTGTTGGCTAATTCGCGGTTGCGATCGCTCAATGCTTTTTCAAGGGCATCGCACCGTGCTTGAGTTTCGGCTAATGCCCGGTTTAGTTCAGTTTCACGGTCTTGAGCAATGTCTAGCTCACGGCGTATCTGTTTGAATCGTCGGTAATCTTTACCGCTGATGCCATTCCATCGTTTTAAGCACCAATGGCCAATCTGTGCCACGGGCTTTGGGATGGGTTTGATAACGTTCTTGGTTTTCATTGGGGGCGATTTCCTGATATTTAGACTGCCCGACCATGCACCTTTATATCCAGGCTAGCGTAACCCAACAGAATTGTGACGATGTGATAGAGATTATTTTTAGTACCAGATATGCCTGATTTGCCAAGGCGCACCAAGCTATAAAATGCTGATTGCTGTTTGTGCTGTTAATTTATGCCCGTTTCCCAAATTCCCTCTGTTTCTTGGACCTGGCCCATGGGTGCGCAATGGGAAACGCCTTACATTGTGCGTTACACCAGCAATTTAGATGATGGTCCTGAGCATGGCATACCTCTGGGCGGTTTAGGGGCTGGGTGTATTGGGCGCGCCCCCAACGGCAGGTTTAATCTGTGGCATTTAGATGGCGGCGAGCATGTGTTCGACCATTTTCCAGCGTGCCAATTTGCAATTTACGAGCAAACAGCAGGTGCAGCGCAGACCTATGCTCTGACGACTGATAGTCAAGGCTTAAGCAGTTGGCAAGGATATCCAGCAACTGAGGAGCGAGGCGGACGCTATCAGGCGTTATACCCGAGAAGTTGGTACTGCTATGAGGATATTTTCACAGCAGATCTGACCTGTGAGCAGTTTTCGCCGATCTGGCCAGATAACTATCAAGAAAGTAGTTATCCGGTGGCGGTATTTGTGTGGACGGCCCATAACCCGACCAACCAACCGATTACCCTGAGTATTTTGCTGAGTTGGCAAAACATGGTGGGCTGGTTTACCAATGCTGAGGCCTCGTCAGAGATTCAGCAGCGGGAGGATGGGAGCCCGTTTTATGACTATGTGCCGCCATTACGGCGCAGTGCTGGCAATTTTAATCAACTGGTGACTAGCGATCAGGCAACAGGCATTGTGATGGATGGGGCCTGGACTGGCAGCCCTGGTGAAGGGGATGGTCAGTTTTGTATAGCGACGGCGACTGATGGGGCGGTGACTCATTACACGCGGTGGAACCCTGATGGAGATGGAGCCGATCTGTGGGCCGACTTTGCGGCTACTGGCAGTTTGGGTAATGTTGTCGATACGACGCCTGCGGATGACAATGGGCAGGTAGGGTGTGCGATTTCAATCAAATTTACTCTAGCTCCTGGTGAAACCAAAGAAATTCCCGTTGTGCTCAGTTGGGATTTACCCGTGACTGAGTTTGCCCCTGGCAAGTCAGCCTATCGGCGCTATACCGATTTTTGCGATCGCTCTGGACGCAATGCCTGGCAATGGGCCCAAGATGCCCTTGCCAATTACCAAACCTGGCAACAAAAAATCATCGACTGGCAGCAGCCGATTTTAGATCGTTCCGATCTATCCGACTGGTTCAAGATGGCGCTGTTTAACGAACTGTATGACATGGCTAGTGGTGGTACCCTGTGGTCCGCTGCCAGCGACGCAGATCCAATGGGGCAGTTTGGTGTGCTCGAATGCATGGACTACCGCTGGTATGAAAGCTTGGATGTGAGACTTTACGGTGGTTTCTCAACGCTGATGCTATGGCCTGAGCTAGAGAAAGCCATTATCCGTGCCTTTGCTAGAGCGATTCCAACAGAAGACCCGACCCAGCGCATTATTGGCTATTACTACACAGTGGGTGAAGCGGAGCACCTGGCCCCGAGAAAACTGAAAGGGGCCACCCCCCACGATTTGGGTGCACCCAATGAGAATCCTTGGACGGCAACCAACTACACCAGCTATCAAGACTGTAATTACTGGAAGGATTTACCCAGCGATTTTGTACTACAGGTGTATCGTGCCTTTCTGTTAACGGGAGGCGACGATATTGAGTTTTTAGCCGAATGCTGGCCTGCTGTGACTGAGACACTACAGTATCTAAAACTGTTTGATAAAGACGGTGATGGCGTGCCTGAAAATGGTGGTGCCCCGGACCAAACCTTTGACGACTGGCAGTTAAAAGGGCTGAGTGCTTACTGTGGTGGGCTGTGGTTTGCGGCTCTGGAGGCTGCCATCAAAATAGGCGACCTGTTGCAACAGCATGGCAAAATATCTGGCAGTTTTGCCATTATGAAATCCCAGTATCAGCGCTGGATTAAACAGGGCAAAATTGTTTATCAAAACAAGCTATGGACCGGTCGTTTCTATCGTCTAGATGCTGAGAGTAATTCTGAAGTGGTGATGGCAGATCAGCTCTGCGGTCAGTTTTGTGCTCGCCTGCTGGAGTTGCCAGATATTGTCGATGAGGAGTATATCGAAATTGCCCTGGATACTATTTATGATGCTTGTTTTGTGAAGTTTAACGAGTATGCGGCTGAGCATGCGAAGCCGCAGAATCAAAAGTTTGAAGGGGCGCAAACCGGATTTTTTAGTGCCGCTCAGCTGGGTATGGCGATTGGTGCGGCCAATGGTGTGAAGCCCGATGGGTCACCCGAGAATGCGGATGATACTCACCAGTTAGAGGTGTGGACGGGTATTAACTTTGGCCTGGCGGCATTTTTGGCCCAGATGGGTAAACGAGATCAGGCAATGGCGATTACAGAGGCCGTCGTTCGTCAGATTTACGATTATGGTTTACAGTTTCGCACCCCAGAAGCGATTACGGCCATGGGCACCTTTCGAGCCTGTCATTATTTACGACCCATGGCTATTTGGGCAATCCATAAGGTTTGGACAAAGCCTGTCTTGACAAAGTAGTTCAAATGAACTACTTTGATGGTGTTCGTGTAAGGGTTCTCTTTGAAGCCTTTGAGAAGCTGGGATAACCATACCTGATATTCATGAGGGTATGAGAAACATGTAGCAAATATGTACTCACTTCTCAAAAAACAAATGTCAGACTCACCATCTTTTCCTAACGGTACAGCTGAGAAACTTATGAATGCGATATTCACCATTCTTGATTCAATCGCGGACCAAGTTGTGGGTAGTGATTCAAGTATTAAGACTGACATCACCAATCTTCGACAAAGATTGCAAACAGCAACCATTGATGATCCATCATTAACCTCTTATAAAGCAGAGGTAGCGAAGATTTTTGATGGCGATCCACCGCCTACACCTTCTCAGGAGCTCCCCAGCTTTATGAAGCAAAGCCTACCTAATACAAACACCGACCCAAATAAAAGGCCAGATTAGTTTAGAGAACTTCCTGCAACTAATTTTCGGCATCAATTGCATGCATTAGTTCTCGTAAAAAATCTTGTAAAATTTGCCTAGACTCTGGTTTTGGTAAAAACTCTTCGACGCCTTGCTTTTCCAAAAGATTACTGACTATAAATTCAAACGCTGTTAGGTAGGCATCTTTATTGGGGTAATTCAAACCGATAGTACTGATAGGCATCAATTGATTTGAATCATGAGATAAACTGCACTTTACCCAGGCTTTTAGATATGCATAAATATCCTTAAATAAGTCATACTCTGGGTTTGGTTTTGAGATGTCC
>JAHQVZ010000187.1 GCA_019634055.1 Leptolyngbyaceae cyanobacterium MAG.088 | reverse complement strand
CCAACTCAATGTCCCCCAGAATTGGGGGATTTAGGGGGCTTTCAGAAGCTAAGTGACTTTCCAGTGACTTGTGTGTACACCGTAGCCCTGCCTGGGAGAGGTCTCCTTAAGGCATGCTGAACCTGATTACTAACGCAGCAGCCCAACCATGCAATAGGCCCAAACAGGGGAACAGCTATTTCATGTTTTGAGATACTAAGGACAGAGAAATTATCAAATTCCATAATCCTCATAGCTATTATTTGAAAACTATGGGGATTATGGAATCCAGTAAGTTGGAGTTTATTTGATTTCTGTCCCTAAGGTATGTGTGATCAAATAAACAACTCCAATTGCTCTGAACTGAGGAAATGGTGAGCGCCTCCACTAGTGAGGCTGCCCACAAAGCGCCCTAGGGAATAGGATTTGAGTTAGAACGTTATTTGTGCACAGTCCTAAAGGGAGAAATCATTAAACACTGATACCTAAACTGCATAAAATTAAGTTCAAATCAAATAATCAAGATAATCAACGGGATGGTGTTCATTGTGTTCTCCATCCAATTTTACTGTAAACCTACTGAGACCCAAAAAACTCTTCTCACGAGCACAACGAGAAATCACGCACACACTTGACAATCGAAATTCAAAACCTAAGAAAATCTCACAAAAAATCCACATTTCATCTTTTTTAATAGAGAAATCACTTACCAAGAAGCTCGAATATGGCTGAGTATAATATCAGCAATGAGACCGAGCTATAAACCCCTAAAAAAAGGGTATCCAATATATAGCGGGCATTAAAAATCTAAATCCAACAAGATATAGGCTTCTATTTTTATCAAGAAAAAGAGTCTACTTATTTAGAGTTCGCCTTAACAAAAAAGCTGAAAATTTTTCCTGAAAAGACTCTTTTAATCAGAATACAAAATCAATAGAGAGCCTTAAGGAATCTGCAATCAACAAGTCTAATAACTCTTTCAATTACATTTTGAGTTTTAACAGACTTAACTTCGGACTAATAAATTGCCCCTACTATTTCATTAGTCCAAGTTGATTTTATCTTGCTATCCCCGGCTAATCCATCACTTCCAAAAAAAGTGGTTTTCTAACCTGCTCAATTTATTCATTGGTTCTCAGAAATAATGACGAAGAATAGAAATTCTAAGAGACTTAGCTGGCAGCTTTGTAAGCCAGTTATTGCATCCGCACTTGCAATTGGCGGTGTGTTTAACCTAGTGGGTACTGTGTTGGCAGAAGGAACTGCTGCTGGCACACAAATTACCAACACGGCAACTGCTACCTATCGTGACCCCGATGGCACGCCTCAAACCTCGACTTCCAACACTGTTGTGGTTGAAGTGGCTGAGATTGCCGGTATCACCGTTGTGAATACGGCTGCATCAGAGGCGGCCGCACCCAATAGTAACGGGAATAGTATCGTTGAGCCAGGTGAACAGGCAGCTTTCGTTTTCACAATTACTAATGTTGGTAACGACGAAACAGACGTCAGCTTACCTGCTGTAGCTGATTTCACAGGTCCTGTGGACAGTGTTGTGAGCATCATGGCCGACCTTGATGGTGACGGAACTTATGAAACTCCCATCACTAGCCGGACAGACATTGAAGATGTTCAGCCAGGTGAGTCTTTCGATGTTCAAGTTGTTGTTCAGGTTTCCACCAGTGCACAAGACGACGACGTGATTGGCGTCCAATATGGTGACACACCCGGTGATGGTCAAAACCAACCCTACGATTCTTCTGGTGGTAGTATCTTCACCGATGATAACGATGCTGCAGATGCTGCTAACTCCACTGGTGCTGCAGGGGTTGATACCGATCCTCTAGATTCTGATTCACCGGGTGAAACCAATTCTGAAGCTAGTCCTGATGGCCCGGCTAACGGTGAGCGTGAAGCCAGTGATACAGCTAGTTTGACTGTTGGGGAAGAGCCCTTAGAACAGCCATTGGTTGAACTTCAAAAGTCAATCAACGACTACTCTGATCAGAGTAATGTAGATCCCCTAGATGACACCATCACTTACGATCTTGAATTTGAAGTTCTCGACCAAAGTGGTGTTCCGACGGGTAGCAATGCACAAGCTTCCGATTTAGAACCCATTACCCTGAATGGACTATCAGACAGACACGTACTCGTATCGGATGCCATTCCAGAGGGCACATCCCTCAGTGGTACGCCAACACCAGCATCAGGCTGGAGTGTTGTTTACACATCAGATCCGTTAACAACCAGTGCACTGGATGCCACTTGGTCTACTAGCCCAGCAGGCGCAACTCGCGTTGGTTTTGTCGGTCCCGCTGACACAGCTGTTACAGTAGGCACCACTGTAACAGGGTTCCAAATTACCGTTGTTACCGATCAGGTTGACCCAACAGCTGCTCCTATCACTGTTGCTAACATCGCCCAAGTCTTTGGTTCCGGCGCAGTGGATGATCCTCTAACGCCAGAAGACGAGTCCCTCAGCTTCCCTGTGATGGACGAATCTGGTGATGAGACACCTAGTAATTACGATCCTAATACGGATACTTACAGCAACTTCAACCCTGACGTAGTTGATGATCCCAGTACACCTTTACCAGAAGGATTCACACCTGGTGATGGCTATATTGAAGATCCAACCGACCTACTTACTCAGGGCGTTGACCCCGGTAGTGACACACCGAACGACCCAACCGACGATAACACGGGTGACCCCGATGACGGCGACGGTGAAGCTATTGTCGTTACTCTTGTGCCTGAACCGGTTCCGGATTTACTGAACGGTCCCGACGGTGACCCTGATGCTGTGGGCCCCACGGGTACTAACGATGACTTTACTAACAAGTCTGCACCTTATTCCGATGGTGATCCACCGGTTGTTGAATTTACCAACACGGTTGATAACTCCGGTAATGAAGATGGTTGGGTACGTCTAGAGCCGACTCCTCCCGCCGATCCGACTGATTTGCCTGTTAATACAACAGCCACTATCATCGCTCCTGATGGTAATCGAGTTGAGTACACTTACGATGGCACTGATTGGAACAAGACCAATCCAACCGATCCTGACATTATCGTTCCAGTTCGCGCTGATGATGGTGTACCTGGTGGTGATGATGAGTTTGACTACGGTGTTGAGGTAGATCTTCCCAACGACCCAACTAATATTACCGAACTCGATAGCTTCCCTGTCCCCATCGAAGCCACCTTTGCTGGAGTCTCTCAGGTAACTGATCCTGATGATCCTGCAAGCATCGTTGCACCAATGGATGATAATAACATTCCTACGCCTTCTAACACCACTATCGACCGTATTTACACAGGTTTCTTGGAGCTAGTTAAGACTGCCCAGGTAGTTCGTGGTGATGGCCCACCAGTAGTTGGTGACCCCGCACCTGGTAACCATATTGTTTACCGTGTAGAGTACACCAACATCTCTGAACCTGAGATTGCCCCCATGCAGGGTAATGTGTTGTTAACAGCATCTGACCTGGTAATCATTGAGGACGGTACTGAGCGAGGTTGTTCTGCTGCTGCTGCAGATTCTAATAACTGGGCGGTGGACAATGACAGTAACGGTGATATCGATACCCGTCACGTTCCTAGTACCGTTGATTTAACGAATCTAGATAGCGGTTCTACTGGTAGCGTGGTGTTCTATAACGGTGCTGAAGTTTGTGACGGGTCCAACGAACCTGCGTTTAACCCAGATACTGCCACCCCCAGCGGAGAGATATCAGGTACCTCTCAAAACACAGACTCCACTAAGTATGCCTTCGACATTGAAGGTGATATTGAGCCACTAGAGTCTGGCTACGTTGAGTTTGAGCGTCGCATTAACTAAACCTGATGCACTGTTTTCAGAAGGGGAATGCTCTGTATAGCCTCCTCTTCTGAAAATTAGACCTTCAGCTGTCGAGTTTCGGCACTTCCAAAATACTTTTTTGAAGTTAAGTGAGATTAATGATGATCCAACGTTTATTTGCAAAAAATCGCCTACTGTTAGGCCTGGGTGCCTTTGCGTTAGTAGGTGCTGTGCCTTTTGTTAGCAATCAGCCTGTAATGGCTCAGTTTCAAGAGGTTAAAGACGCTATCGTCGAGGCAGTTTTACGTCCTGAAGTAAAGCTTACCCTCAGTGCTGAGAAGCAATTTATCAGTCGTGATGCTAACGGTCAAGAGAAAATCTCTTGGGAAGCTCTAGAAGGTAGAGTTACTGTGCAACCAGGTGATGTGTTGCGCTACACCGTTGATGGTGCAAACTCTGGTGATGTGGAAGCTAAGGGGCTATCCATCACTCAGCCTGTCCCCAGTGAAACAACTTACCTGCTTACGTCTGCTAATACTGACGGCAATGCTGAGACTGTTTTCAGCATTGATGGTGGTCAAAGCTTTGTAGCTGAGCCCATGGTTGAAGTGACATTGCCCGATGGCACTGTTGAACTGCAGCCTGCACCCGCTGAAATGTACACTCACATCCAGTGGAACTTCGACGAAAATCTAGCATCTGCACAAGCTGTTAGAGCGTCCTACAACGTCAAAGTCAAATAGAGTTTGACCATGGGAGGAGAATCTTCTCCTCCCACATTTTCTTATTCAAAACAGTCTTTCTCAAATTGAATATTCATATACCAATGTTCTGGCGTTTTTAGCAAAGCCAATCCTAACGGCGAGAACTTTGATATTTCATTACACCCTGAATACAAGGGGTGTTGGGTTGTTAATGCGTAAAATTCGGTGCATTAAGATATTGGGTTTCATTTGAAAACGTCTTTTGGGTGCAAATTGGCAAGTCAGCGATCGCATAGTCGCAACCGGTACAAACGACCACTAGTGCTCATCTTTTAATTATTCAAGGTTGAAGCCAAAAATGAGATTATTTCAGCCACCTAAACTAAAATCAGAAGCTTGGCGCAGATGGACCCATGGCATAATGGCCATTTTGCTAGCAGGCGCTAGTCAGGCACCGTTTGTTGCGATCGCAAGAGCTGGTGAACTTCACAATACAGCCTCATTTAGTTATCGAGACGCTGACCGCAACATTGCCCTTGGCGGTGCATCCGCAGAGGTTGTTGTCGAGACAGGGGGACTGATTGACCCGCTGGGACAAATTTTAGGCTGTAATGGCGAACTCTTACCCAACTATGACGGATTTTCTGTAGCACTATACGAACCAGACGCAACAGGTCTGGGTCTGGGGCCATTAGTCCCCTTAACCGGCACTGAGTTTCCAGATATTGAAAATAATGGCATCTCTGGTGGAAAAGAGCCCAACATAGGGAATGTCAACCCGTTTTTCCTCACCAATGCAGATGCAGGGCAATATAACTTCCTATTTGATACGACTACTCCGCTAGAAAGTCCTGTGAACGCTGGTCTGGTTCAAACCAGCAAGGACGCCGTCTATATTCTAGTGGTCAATCCACCGGCAGATTCTGTTTTCCCCGAACGTCGAATCAAGCTAGAACTCACCGATAGCACCGGTGGTGTTAACAACTCTATTATTCGCTATACCGCCACAGCCTTAGATGGCATTCCGATTTCTACAAGTGGTGGCGATCAGGTCTCAGAAACTGTTGTAGAGATTTTCAACGCTGAAACCCAGGGTTTGAATCTGTTCTCCCTGGCCTTGGGTATGGTGATGTGTGATCCAAACCAAATTAGCATTACCAAAACTGCTGATCGAGCAGCTGCCCAACCTGGGGATACCGTTGTTTACCGCCTAGAGTTACGTAACCTAACGGATATCGCGCTCGAAAGCCTTACCGTTGAAGACATTCTACCTCTAGGCTTTCAACTAATTCCAGAATCTGTTACCGGAGTCTTAAACGAACAAACCGTTGCCATTAACGCTCAATCATCGGGAGCTGAAGTAACTTTCACAATCCCCACCCCTTTACCAGTTGATGCCAGCATGAGCGTCCTCTATGCCGTAAGGGTTACCCCCGATGCCCTACGAGGAGATGGAGAAAACTCTGCCTCTGTTACCTCTGAACGTAGTGATAATCAGTTCTTTGTACAGGATGGCCCCAGTATCCATCGATTAGTGATCGACCCAGGAATTGTCAACGACTGTGGCACCCTAATTGGTCGTGTCTTTGTAGATAAAAACTTTGATGGAGAACAACAACCTGGCGAAGCTGGTATCCCCAATGCCGTGGTCTTCTTAGATAATGGCAATCGCATTGTCACCGATGCAGACGGACTGTATTCAGTGCAATGTATGCTACCAGGCACTCGCAGTGGAGTTTTAGACCTCACAAGCTTACCTGGATATACCCTGGCTCCCAATCTCTACTTTAACGAGCGCAACAGCCAATCTCGAATGGTGAATATTGCTCCCGGCAGCATGGTGCGGATGAACTTTGGAGTCACGCCCACCTTTCAGGAGGGCCAGTAATGTCATCCGACCACAATCCTAAAAGCTTTTATTTAAAGCTTGTAACGGCCATAAGCCTACAACACAAAGTCGCCCACCAGAGAGATGTCAGAGAGCAAAGACAAGTGACTACTTCCTCCTTTAAAGAAAAAGCTCAACTATTGAGAACTTTGGCTAATCGATCTCGCATAAGTAGTCGAGAAACGAACATTACATCTCAATTACGAGCAACAGTAGAAAAATTGAATCCGCTATCCTGTCAACTATCCCCTAGCCAACTCAAGACTCTCTTAGGCAGCTCAGTAGCACTGTCAACAATTGCTTTCAGCAGCATAGCCCATGCATCTCAACTTGAGCAACAGTCAGCTGAGCAGCTGAGTCAAACGCCTCCCACTCAACCCTCAATAGCACCAGAGTTTTCAAATTCACCCAGGCTGGCTTCGGTTGATAGAACAACATTTAACAGTTCTACTATATTAGACGCTGCAAATGTTCAATTTGCCAATAATGATTTAGCCGATACTGACTCAATTAAGGTAACTGAGCCATTTATCGATTTTGCTGCACCCAGATTTTCAACATCTATTTCTGTAGACTCTGGCCAACAAACAGATATAGTATCACAACGAACAAACATAGAAAATGGTAATGAGCTAAGTCCAGAAATGGCTCAACCTGTTACTGGGGTTCAGATTGAAAGCTTAGACCCAGTGGCCGAAGATGACGTATTTCCTACAGCAACAGCTGAGCAGGATGCCATCTTACCAGAACAAACCGAGCCAGAAAATAGTATTGAAACCACTCCAGAATTCTCTCAAACTGTTACCAGCGATCAGGTCCAAATTATAAATCCAATAGCAGGGAGTGTTGTTGATATTCCTGCTATTACAGTGATTGTCCGATTTCCAACTACGGCTGACGTTCAGCTTCAGGTCAATGGTGACAAAGTCAACGACGATCTGATTGGCCGAACAGAATCTGACCCTACGACGGGTATAGTGACCCAAACCTGGTACGGTGTGGCCCTTGGAGAAGGTAGCAACGATATTACCGTCGTCCGTACGAGTGACGGCAGCCTATTACAATCAACGGCAGTAGAGGTTAGGGGTGCACCTGTAGACATGACGCTCCGCTCTCGGGAGTCACAAATTCCGGCTGATGGCCGCTCAACCGCTACATTGCAAGGTCGATTAATTGATGCCCAAGGCAATGTCTCTAACTGGGATGCCATTGTTACGCTTGAATCGACGGATGGTCAATTTGTGGGTGTAGACTACGCGCCGGACCAGCCAGGGTTCCAAGTAGAAGCCAAGAGTGGTCGCTTTTCAGCTGAAATCCAGTCATCGCTAGAGTCTCACATAGTACAACTGCAGGCCACAACCAATGGCTTAGAAGCGTTTAACCAGATACAATTTGCCACCCCCCAACGCCCCAGCATTGCTACGGGCATTGTAGATCTACGGTGGGGGGCAAGGGGAACAAATTTCCATGACAGTTTGCGAGACTTTTTACCTCCCGATGAGAATAACGGCCATGAGCTGGATCTGGATGCGTCTTTATTTACCATGGGTAACGTGGGCGAATGGTTGCTAACGGCTGCATTCAACAGCGATCGACCATTGAATGAAGACTGTCGTGGTGAAACTGCGCTTTTCCGGCAGAGTTCAGGTAGCTGTAACAATCTATATCCGGTATATGGTGATGATTCTTCGATGGATGTTACCACCCCGTCAACGGATCGACTGTTTTTGCGTCTGGAGCGCACATCTTCCGTAGAAGGGGCAACAGCTGACTATGCCATGTGGGGTGACTATGACACCCAAGAGTTCGCTAATTCATCTCAGTTATTTACTAGCACATCACGTCAGCTCCATGGCTTTAAGCTGAACTATAACCTGGGCGATTTAGCGATTACGGGTTTGTATGGTGATAATGTTGAAGGCTTTCAACGGGACACCATTGCCCCCGATGGCACGGGCGGCCTCTATTTCCTCTCTCGGCGGCTAGTGATTCCTGGTAGTGAACAGGTATACATTGAAACAGAGGAAGTTGATCGACCCGGCACTGTTGTCTCACGGGAACGTCTATTCCGCAGCACTGATTACGACGTTGACTACGATCGGGGTACCTTACTGTTTGAGGACCCAGTATTACAAACATCAGTGGGGGAGTTTGCTGAAGTCCTGGTCAATCGTATTGTTGTCACCTATCAGTATGAAGGTGAAGACACTGATACCAACATTCTGGCAGGGCGGTTGCAGTATAACTTTGATCGTGGCCTGGGGACAGAGTCGTGGTTAGGTGCATCTTATTTAAATGAAAACCAGGGCAGTCGCAATTTTGAATTGTATGGTGCCGATGCTCAAATTTCTCTGGGCAACAATTCTCGTCTAGTGGCAGAGTATGCCCATTCTGAAAATGACTTTGATCTCTCGGGGCCCATCAGCGGCTCAGCCTATCGAGTGGAGTTAGACGGCGACCTCGGCGACTGGTTAAATGGTCGTGCCTACTGGCGATCTACCGATGCAGGATTTTCCAATAATGCCACCAGTAGCTTTGTGCCAGGGCAAACGCGCTACGGTGCCCAGGCTAATGTAAAAGTCGGTCCTGACACCACACTGCGGGCTCAATTTGATCATGAGGACAATGACGGTGTCGCCCCTCGTCCAATTACCAACCTCGAAGATTTGCTAACACCGGGGACCGCTCCCGTTCCGGGCAATCGGGTGGATAATTCACTCACCACCTATTCTGTCGGACTGGCACAGCGCATAGGACGGGCTAATTTAGAACTTGACTGGATTCATCGCGATCGCACCGACCGCACCCAGCCCGGCACCTTAACGGCCAGTTCCGATCAGCTTCGCACACGGTTTACAACGCCCATAACCAATAATTTAACTCTACGGGCCCAAAATGAGCTAAACCTTTCCTCAGACAGCGATCCGCTTTACCCAAGCCGGACGTTTGTGGGGTTAGATTGGCAGTTTTTGCCAGGGATGAACCTGGGGCTGGGCCAGGTATTTTATGGCGAAAACGGATTTAGCGATCGCGACTCGTACACCATTGTTGACCTATCTGGCGAACATTCCCTAGGTAAAGACACCAAACTACGAGGCCGCTTTAGCAGCATCGACGGTCAGCATCTAGGGGGCGCTATCGGCGTTGAGCACGGCTTTAACCTTGCCCCAGGTCTGCGCATGGATTTGGGGTATGAGCGCACCTTTAACAGTATCTTTGGCAATACGGCTGCTGGCACCCAGTTTTCCCAACCCTTTGCTGTAGGGACAGGCGGATCTTCTCTTGGCACCGTCAATGGCAGTACCTACACCGTTGGCCTTGCCTATACTGACAACCCAGACCTGCAAGCCAATGTTCGCTTTGAACATCGCGACTCTTCTCAGGGTAGCAATACCCTGGTGAATGCTTCGGCAGTAGGGCGTCTGACCCCAGCCGTCAGCACGTTGTTCAACTACCAGCTAAATCGCGCCGCCAACCAGAGTATTAGCAACATTGGCACCACCAGTAACCTAAAGCTAGGTCTGGCCTATCGGGATCCTAATGATGATCGGTTCAATGCCCTAATGCGATACGAACACCGGATAAACCCCGGCACATTACCCACCAATGCTCTGTTTGGCCGCAGCATTGACACCTCGGAGCATCTCTTTGCAACAGAGGCCCTCTACGCCCCTAACTGGCAGTGGGAGTTTTACGGTAAGTATGCCTTCCGCCATAGTCAAACCAAAATTAGGTTACCTGCCGATGAAGGGGGAGACTTTGTTTCTAACAACAGTTTACACATGGCCCAGCTCAGGGCTACCTACCGATTTGACTATCGCTGGGATCTAAGTGCTGAAGCCCGATGGTTTGGTGGTCTAGGCGACTACAGTGAATTAGGGTATGCCTTAGAAGCTGGTTTTTATCCGTCGCCAGATACACGGATCTATGCAGGCTATAGCGGTGGCGGTGCCTACGATAGTGACTTTGGTGTAAATCGTTCCTCCAGCGGTTTTTATATGGGTATGTCCGCCAAGATCAACAGCTTATTTAATGGCTTTGGCCTGCAAGATGTTGCCCCAGAACAGCAGCAAGAATCTGTTCAAGAACCCCAGGAACCCAGTATTTTCTTTGAAGATAGTACCAACATTACCTTCCCAGGTCAGGCTGAACAAGAAGATGCACCTGCAGAGATGCTCACACCAGAAAGCGGTCTTGAAGAATTTTCTATACCAGAGAATGAACTACCTGGAGAGTTCTCTACACCAGATGAGTTTTCTGGAGATTTGGAACTCGATGAAACCATAATCGAAAACGGCACAAATACAGGTGAGGGAGCAGCACTATGACACTAAATGCCGTTACTCAATTATTTTCTCTCTTACTTGATGATTCGGATGCTAGAGCCATGACCTACTGCCAATCAATTCGTACATTAGCTACATCTCTACTCTTAGCAACAGTAGCAACAACAGCTGCTACTGCCCAAACTTTAGAAATTGGCAGTCTTCCTAAGGTGCAGATCACAGTGAACAGTGCCCAAGATGGGCCAATCTTTGCTGATGATCAACTCACGTTGCGAGAAGCGATCGCAATTACCAATGGCACCCTGCCAATGGATGAACTGAGTGCCTCAGAACAACAGCAAGTCATTAATAGCCAGGACAATTCAACCATCGCCTTTGACCTACCTGCTAGCGATACCACCATTCGAGTACAGTCGCTGCTACCTGTTTTATCTCAACCCGGATTGGTCATTGATGGAACAACACAGCCTGGCTATGACGCCACCAACTCTGCCACAGCAGAAATCTTAGTGGCGATTCCCGTAGTAGAAATCACCCCTGCTGACGATGCAGAAGTATTCCGGGGTTTAACGGTTGTCGCAGATGATGTCACCATTCGTGGTCTGAGTTTATACGGATTTACCTCAAAGCATAGGGCCACCGAATCGACACCACCGGCAGATATTTTTATTGCCCACGAGCTACCCCCACCGGACACCAGTCAACAATATATTCCTAACAGTGAGTTCCCTTTCTATGACGACAACCTGCCGCCGAAGGGCATTACTATTGAACAAAACTGGATAGGCATTCCCACTGATAACCGTATACCCCAACAGACGTCTGCCTTTGGGGTATCTGTATTTAATAGCGCAGGGACAACACTGAAACACAACCGTATCTCTTACCATGACGGTAGCGGTGTTATCACTGGGGCTCGGGCCGAGAATTTAGAAATCATTGAGAACTTAATTGTCAACAATGGTCTAGCTGGAATGCCTGATGCCATTCGCTTAGAAGGCCGCATCGACAATAGTCTCATTACCGGCAACTTAATGTGTGGCAATGATGGCAGCGGAATCTTCCTGTTTAAGCCCCAGGGAGCCGTAGAAATTAGCGACAACGATATTCGCTTTAATGGTCAGCGGCTACGTCGGGCTGCCATTTACCTGATGGGTAACGACCATCAGGTTATGGACAACAACATTACGAACCAAAAGGGACCGGGTGTTGTCGTAACTGCCTTTAGTCAGGGTGGGTATACCCAAAGTCAGCGCAATGTGATTGAAAACAATCACTTTGAGAACATTGAAGGGTTAAGTATCGATCTCAATACTCGTCGTAACCGTGGTGTGCAAGACTTTCAACGTGGTGATGGCCCCAACCCACTGCGTGATTCTCACAACCGACGGCGGGATACTGGTAACAGCGCCATCAACTCGCCCCAGTTTGATAGTGTTGAGTTCTTTGCCATTGATGGTCAGGTTGTGGTTCAAGGTAAAGCCGATGTGGGGTCTACCGTTCAGCTTTATCTCACCCGAGGAAATACGGGTGAATATGGCCCTCTAACCACTCCCCTAGCAACGGTAACTGTGAATGAAGACGGAACGTTTAGTTATCCATCGACAGCGCTACAGCCAGGTGATGTGATCAGTGGCATTGCCACAGACCCTAAATTTGGCACTTCTGAACCAGCCCTTAATACCACTGTTGTGGCCCTGGGTAAAACCAGTACCACCCAGCCTAATCGTATGGGTTCTGTCGCTGTAGAGAGTGTTCAATGTACAACTACACCTGCGACGCCTGAGCCTGAGCCTACACCTGAGCCCGAGCCTGAAGTCATTCGATTAGAGGTGCCTCGCAATGTTCACTACGGTCTCGACGAAGACTTTATCAATCCTGATAGTGCGGTGATTTTAGATCGAATTGCGGCGGCAATGCAGCAATATCCATCGATAGTTGTTGATTTACACGGACATACTGATTCTCGGGCAAGTGTTGCCTACAACCAGGACCTGGCTAAGCGTCGGGCCAACAATGCACGACGGTATCTCATGCAAAAGGGAATTGCTCCTGAGCGGATGACGATTCGTTCCTTTGGTGAGACTGAACTATTGGTGGATGAAATTGACCGGGTGAACTATGCACGTAATCGGCGGGTAGAGTTTATCTTTAGCGATGTTCGAGGGGTGGATATTACCTTTGTGGATCAAGAAGAAGATTTACAGATCGAAAGGTAAATCTAGGTCTTTGTAGAGACGTTAAAACGTTGTAGAGACACTTTATAGAGAGGTTCCATGGAACCTCTCTATAAAGTGGAAAGTTTAGGAATTGTGTGATGAGAACCGTATTAAACCATTTAAAGAAAATAACTAAACTAATAGATGGGCAAACGGTCAGACCCTCTACTCCTATCCCTGGGAAAAAAAGATCAGGAAAGACAGCACTCTCCTATACGTTATCGCTGCTTTCTGCTGGAGCCCTGTTAGGGTCAAGCCCTCAAAGAGCTGAAGCTGCCACCTATACTTACGACAACACAACAACTGGTGCCATTAGCAACGCAACTACCTCGTGTGCTTCACCCTTGGCTCGTACCTTTACGGTTGGTGATACCTTTACAGTTCAGGACGTTAATTTAGGATTTAATGCAGATCACGCCTATCGAGGCGATATTCAAGCTACCTTACGGCATCCAGATGGTACTTCTGTTCAGGTAATCAGTAGCAATGGTGGTGATAGTTTGACTGGCTATGATGTGCTGCTAGATAGTAGCTCTGCAAATACACTAAATGATGGTAATGCAGACGCTACAGCCACACCTCTTTATGATCGCACGGCAGCACCTTCCAATAGCCTCGCTGCGTTTAATGGCAAGTCATCTAACGGTACCTGGACTCTAGAAGTTTGTGATACGTTTGGTGGTGACGACGGTACGTTCAACAGCGCACAACTAATTCTGGATGACACGGCTCCGCCGCTTGATGCTTCATTACCAACAGGACCAAGGCCCTTTAGTTTGCGCTATAGCATAGAGACAAAAGGCGATATGGCGGCCATTGGTAATGCATCGCTAATTTGCGATCGCAACAATGCCTCCTGTGCGAATGGTCTCGCGACTGGCAGTGTTGGCAACAACAATGGTGGTCTCGCAATGCAAATGCTAGACATCGACAGTGATGGAAGTACCTTTAATTCTAGCTCTGCTGATTTGACCATACCCGCAGGGGCAAGTGTGCTGTTTGCGGGCCTTTATTGGGGAGGTACCTCTGATGGGGCAACAACAGCAGCGCCAGATGCCAGTAAACGTAATGAGGCGCTATTCGCACCCCCCGGCAGTGGCTATCAAACCGTTACCGCAGAAACATTTACGAGTATTGACAATTCGGCAACAACTAATTGGGACGTCTACAGTTCCTTCACGAATGTAACCAGTTTAGTTCAGTCAGCAGGCAGTGGTACTTACACATTAGCGAATGTGCAAGCCAGTATCGGCTCAGGTTTTACCTATCCCAATGCAGGTTGGTCTCTTATCGTTGTATACGAAGACTCAACCGAACCCATGCGGAATATGACCGTTTTTGATGGGTATGACTTTTCGGGATTTGCAACAGGTAACACTCAAACCTTGACTGGGTTAAGGACGCCACCCACTGTGGGTTTTAATGTATTTATGGGTGCCTTTGCGGGGGATGGCGAACCGGATACGACAGGGGACACATTGTCGATTAACGGTACAGCTGTTTCCGATGCGGTCAACCCAGTTGATAACTTTTACAACGGTACTATCTCGCAAAATGGCTCTCACATCACCAGTCGTAGCCCTAATGATCCTTACAACATGGTGGTGGATATTGATCAGCTGGATCTGACAGCATGGAACCAGACTAACAATGTGATTCCCACCAATGCCACCAGTATTGATTTGAACCTTTCCACATCAGGCGATGGCATCTGGCCGATGGTGTACTTCTTTGGGGTGGAAGTGTTTGAGCCGAATTTAGTG
Organism: Leptolyngbyaceae cyanobacterium MAG.088; assembly: GCA_019634055.1. Taxonomy (GTDB): domain Bacteria; phylum Cyanobacteriota; class Cyanobacteriia; order Phormidesmidales; family Phormidesmidaceae; genus Leptothoe. The sequence goes on along the minus strand of JAHQVZ010000187.1, from coordinate 360 downwards.
ACCCAGTTTGAGAAGACTACACCTTCAACAAATTATGCCACCGGGGATACGATTCCGTACACGATTTCGGTGACCAATACGGGAAATGACAATTCTACGAATACGGTGATTACAGATGCCATCCCGACAGGGACTTCCTTTGTGCCGGGGTCTTTGAAGATTAATGGTGTTGCAAAAACCGATGGTGCTGGGGATGACGAAGCTGAGTTTGATGGCAGTAATGTGGTCTTTCGTGTGGGGGCTGGGGCCAATGCAGCCCAGGGGGGCCAGGTCAATATTAATGACTCGGTGACGATGACCTTTGATGTCACGGTGACTGCGGTGGCTGGGGAGCTGGTGTGTAATCAGGCGAGTATTGAT
>JAHQVZ010000186.1 GCA_019634055.1 Leptolyngbyaceae cyanobacterium MAG.088 | reverse complement strand
ATTCACCGTAGGCTGAGCTTGTCGAAGCCCACTCACTGTCTCAACCCTAATTTTTAGCGTTGACGCTGCACTAGTCCCAATTTTCAGTGAGGCATCCAGGCCAAAATCAAAATCTAACGTCAAGTTGTTCGCCTTCACAAATATCTCCATCCCTTAAGGCTTAAGCTAATTGCCGCTTAATCAGCTCAGCAAAGACACCTGGCTGTTTAGCCAACTCATCAAAGTTACCCACCTGTACAACCTGGCCTGCCTTAATTACATAAATACGATCAGCATTGCGAATCGTACTCAACCGATGAGCCACTACCACCCGGGTAACATTCAGCCGATCAAGACTCTCACTTACAATCGCCTGAGTCTTGTTATCTAACGCGCTAGTCGCCTCATCCAACAACAACAGTTTTGGATTCAGCGCCAACGCTCTCGCAATAATCAACCGCTGCCGCTGTCCCCCAGACAGGTTCCCCCCACCCTCACTAATTACCGTATGCAACTGCATCGGAAAATTTCGCACATCCTCAGCAAAACCAGCCATTTCAGCCGCTCGCCATGCCTCATCCTGAGTAATCAGCGCTCCCCCTGAAATATTTTCAAAAATAGACCCGGCACTGATCTGCCCATTCTGCAAAACCACCCCCATCTGACGACGGATGGCTGTCAAATTTAAACCACACATATCCCGACCGTCGTAGTAAACAGTACCCGACTGAGGACGCTCAAACCCCAATAGCAGTCGCAACACTGTTGACTTACCCGAACCAGACGGCCCCACCAAAGCAATAAATTCGCCTGGCTTTGCCTCAACCGTAACGCCGTCTAAAATCAGCGGCCCGTCTTCCCGATAGCGAAAGGTAACCCGATCGGCACAAAAGGTACCTGTTAACTGGCCTGGGTCGGTTTTTTCGGTAGTAACTTCAGGGGTTGCTGCCAAAATTGGCTGTGACCTCATCCACAATGGAATCACATCCATCACATCGATTATGGTCAAACTCAGGTTAGTAATGCCGCCAATAAAGATGGCAAAGGCCGCGTTAAAGGCTAAAAATCGCCCCGTTGTCAGGTTCAATGGCCCCACTAAAGTACTGGCCATCCAAAACAAAGCAATCGTTGTTACTGTAGGGATAATGGTATTAAACACATTGACTGAATCTTCCAGCCGCTGGGTGCTCAATTCTATCTGCAACAGTCGACGATATCGATTACCCCACTGGGCAAACGCCCTCGACTCTGCCCCGGCAATCCGCAGTTTAGAGACGCCATTAATTAACTGCACCATCAGACCATATAGCTCACCCCGCAGCTCTAACATCGGTCGCTGTTTCTTCAGTAACATTGCCCCAGAGGTAACCGTAACCACCATAATCAACAGCGCCACCGCTAAGGCCAAAACAGCTAACTTGGCACTGTAATAAAACAACAGTCCTAAATTGAGCAGGGCAAAAGTGCCCGACAAAATTGCATCTAACGCCGAACCGCTAAGCAGCCGACGAATAGACGTAATACTCGACACTCGCGATAGTAAATCTCCGGTGGAATAGTCTCTAAAAAATGAGGTCTGAAGCTTGAGCAACCGATCCCAGACTGCAGCTTGTAGGGTCACATCAGATCCTGTTTCTAGCCGCATAGTGGTAATGGCCTGCACTAACTGAAAACAAGCCCGACCCATGGCTACAGCCACCAGTGCCAAGCCAATTTGTAGCAACAGCCCCGCACTACCAAAGGGAATTGCATCGTCCACCAGCACCGCCGTCATTTGGGGTAACACCATGCCCAGCAGGGTAACAACCACCCCCGCCATCCCCATTACCATCAGGTCTCGTTGACGGCCCTGAAATGCAAACTTCAGTAAGTCCCATGCGGTTAAATGTCCGTCTGGTAAAGGGCGATAGAACATAAACGCCACTGGTTCTAACGTTCTAGCCACGGCTTCATTAACAGCCACTCGCTTACCGGTCGCATTCATCATTTCATAGTGGGTTTGGCGCACCGGCAACAGCGCCACTGGACGTCGTCCATCCTGGGTGTAGGCCACTAACGGCCCCACATCCTGTCGCCACCAGCGTCCTCGCAGTAATACCTGGCGTAATCGTAGTTGAGAGGCTCTAGCAATGGCTTCTAACGGTTCTTTAACTTGCTGATTTTGCTCAGATTCTGATGGGGGCTCAATGGTCACCCCCAAAGCATGGCCGACGGCTCCTGCTACCCTTAATAGCGGTGTTTCTGCCAGTAAATAATCGCCTGAACCAGGCTGCAAAACAGACACTAACCCCTGTAACGTAGTCTCAGTGGCTTCTTGGTTTAACTGTTGTCGAGCCGTAAACTGTTGCTCCCCTCGCTGACGGTCAGACTGCCAGCCTTCTTCAATTACTTCTAAAGCATACTGATGGAAGAGATTTAAACCCTGCGAAAAGTCTCCATAGGCGACATTAGAGCAAAGCTGTTCTGAGGGTAATACCTCCAGGTCTGCTGGCTGGTCTTTTGCTTGCACCCATGTTGTTCGTGAAACAGGAAACAGAGGAGAAGACTGCTGCAGAGCAAATTTTTCTTCGTCTAACCAATAGGCTGAGCTAGTCTTAAGCTTGACCCACATTATTCTTGATTTAGGGCTATAGCCATCAGCAGGGTTCAGCTTTAACGTGCCAACATGACTGGAAAATTCGATAATTGTTCTGCCAGGAAATCCCTTTACCTGGGTTAAGGCATTTACCCAACGTTCAACCTGTCGCAGCAGTGGCATGCCGACAATGCCACAAATGTTGCCATTGGCATCTTCTGGCTTGGCTATGGGCTCTACTTCACTGGCTTCAAAGGCAACGGCAATCAGGGCTAAATTACAGGTATGAATATCCGTCCCAACCATCACATCACCAATTTCCACTGTCCGTAGATATCGGCGTTCGCCTACGGGCTCTCCCTGTTTCCACTCCACTGCAAAAATGCCTAAACGTCCGGACTTTACGCGCCATAACCCAGACTTCACCAATGGGAAAACGCCGTTACTCTCGATAGAGTGAATGTTAGAAAGATTTGGAGAATCTGCAAGAACCATAGGAACAACGGATTTGACAGAGAAACAATTGCAAAATTGAAAGTTGAGAATTGAGAATTAAAGGCCTAAAATTAGGCAACGGCAAGCGCTGTCCCCGAACTGCGAATGAGATCTCCATAATGGCCCTCGGTTTGCCACAAGTCCTCATGATTTCCTCGTTGCACCACCTGCCCCCGATCCAACACAATAATCTCATCGGCATCTCGTATGGTACTGAGTCGATGGGCCACAATGATGCAGGTACAGCCCCGTCGTCGCAAATTTTGATCAATAATCTTCTCGGTTTCTGTATCTAACGCACTGGTGGCCTCATCCATAATCAAAATGGATGGATTACCCACCAAGGCACGGGCGATCTCTAATCGCTGCCGTTGCCCGCCACTCAGGTTTTGCCCGCCTTCTAGTAGCTTAGCGTCGTACCCATAGGGCATGGCTAAGATCACATCTTCAATAGCTGCATCCCGACAGGCTTGTTTCAAATCGTCATCGGAAACGGTGTCATCCCAAAGGGTAAGGTTATCCCGAACGCTACCGGCAAATAACAGGATATCCTGCTCCACCATGGCAATGGAATTGGTTAAGGTGGCCTGGGAAATCTCTTGTCGGGGTCGCCCATCAAAACAGACATCACCACTGCTGGGTTGATAAAGACCCGCAATTACCTTGGCCAGGGTAGATTTGCCTGAACCACTGCCACCCACCAGAGCAATCCGCTGCCCTGGCTTAATTGTTAAGTTAAAATCTTCGATCAGGGGCGGATCTAATGGACTGTACCCAAAGGAGAGATTGCGAATTTCCATCGCCCCGGAAAGACGATGTTGATTGGCCGCTTCTTCTTCGTCAGACACATTGTGCTTACAGTGTTGGCAAAAGGCAATGTCTGTCTCGTTTTCGAGGACGTCATCTAACCGGTCGAGGTTACCTTGTAGGGTTTGTAAGGTGCCAGCAAACTGCACTAACGTATTGACGGGTCCCTGAAAGCTTTGCATTAGTAGCTGAAACGCTATCAGCATACCAACGGTAAGTTCTCCACGGATAATCCTCAAGCCACCAATAATCAATAGCGACAGTGTGGCTAAGGTGGAGAGCAGTGACGGTAACAACCCAATCACCCGGTTAGCTATGCCTAAGCTTTGCTGAGCATTGACTGCTTTGGTTTGGTAGCCTGCCCAGCGGGCAAAAAAGTCTGATTCTAAACCGCCTGCTTTTAAGGTTTCCATTCCCTGTAGGCCAGCTACAGCCACACCTGAGGCTTTACCATATTCCTGTACCAGCCGCAGATTGGCATCCTTACGCTGGCGAGAGACCCACTGCAAAACGCCCACATTGATCACGGCAAAGGAAATGACGATGAGGGTGAGGAGAATGTCGTATTGGAACATTGCGATCGCATAAAACACGATCATCACCGAACTAATTAGCGTTGTCGTCAAGCGTCCTGACAAAACGCTGGCCACACTGTCATTGAGGCTAATGCGACTGCTAATCTCCCCAGCAAACCGCTGGGCATAAAACCCCACCGGCAACTGCAGCACATGCCATACAAACCGACTGGCCATCCCCACCGCTAACTTCACCCTGAGTGCCCGCAAGTAACGCAGCTGCAACGTGGTTAAGATACCCTGCAGCACAACGATTAGGGCAATGCCTACCAGCACATAGGGCAGCCAGTCTAGACGTTTTGCCAACAGAATATTGTCAATATAAATCCGGCTAAATGCGGGCAGGGCCAGCGTCGGCAATACCAATAAAAACCCGGCTATTGTGCAGTAGATTAATGCCCCCACCGAACCCGACAAACGACGCACCAACGACCCAATTACATTAGGCTTTTGCCCACCCGGTTCAAACCTGTCCGTGGGTTCAAATGTGAGCGCGATTCCGGTATACCCGTCGTCAAATTCCTGTAGCGTTACCCGCCGAGGGCCAGTAGCCGGATCATTAAGACGCACATGGCTTGCCTCAAACCCATCCACCACTAAGAAGTGGTTGAAATGCCAGAAGACAATAAACGGCGGTTTTAGCTGCTTCAGGCTATCCAGGCTTTTCTTAAACCCCTTAGCCTCTAAACCATAGGCGCGAGCTGCCTTGAGCACATTGGCTGCCGTCACCCCATCCCGGGATACTCCACAGCCATGGCGAAGTTCTGCCAAGGGTACATAGCGACCGTAGTACCCCAACACCATACTGAGCGCGGCAGCACCGCATTCCACCGCCTCCATCTGTAAGACCGTTGGCGAATTAACCCGATGCGCCATCCACAACTTCCTCTGAGTGAACCACCTAAAGCCAGTTTTAATTGCTTAACCACGAAAAAAACAGCCCATGACCCAGCATGTAAACAAATCATTAGAAAGCGTTGAGAAGTCAACACTTCTTAACTTGGTACATTTTGGCGTCAAGGCTTAAGCATCGCTCCGCTGGGCAATTTGCTAGGCTGGACAATCGGGTATTCTGGGCAGTCCCCTTACCACTGAAACTTAGGACGGTGGGTAATGCCCATCCGACGGTTCCCCGGCTGGGTCCTCAGGCATATTCATCAAGCAAAACAGCTTATAGAGAATCCGCGCACTCACATTGCCATCCCACTCATGGTTGCCCGTTTCACAAATGTCGCAGCCAATAATGCGCCTGCCGCTACGAACCACCTCACGCCATAGACAGTAGGCTTCTTCAAGATTTAACCCCCCCGGCACAGGCGTGCCCGTATGGGGACAAAGTTTTGGATCTAAACCATCCACATCGCAGCTGATGTAAACATGCTCTGGCAGATTGCTCACAATATCCTGGCACTGCTGCTGCCAGCTTAGTCCCGCATAGGCAGCCTGTTTAAGCTGCGTATCCAGATACGTCACAATTCGCCCCTTAGACTGTTGAATAAACGCCATTTCTCCATGGGAAATATCCCGAATGCCCACCTGTATTAGCTTTGAAATTTGGGGTAATTGCATCGCATTAAACATAATCGACGCATGGGACTCCGTAAAACCTTCGTAAGCGTGACGCAAATCGCCATGGGCATCCAGGTGCAAAATCCCAAAACTGAGATATTCCTGAGACAGGGCCTCTAGTGCCCCCAAGGGCACACTGTGGTCGCCACCAATGATGATAATTTTTTTACGTTGCTGTATGGCCACTTTGATTTGCTCACTGACCCAGCCACTCATGACACGACAGCCTTGATTAATCCGCTCTAGGGCCGCCGCCAGGTCAGAATTATGATCGGGGGTAATGCCTTGTTCGGCGTCACGGATGATTGCGATCGCATCCGGCCTCAAACGCCGATTTTCCGCCAATAACCATGCCGGAATCGGCACCATGTAAATACCCTGCCGCCATGCCTCCGGGTTATCAAAATCATAAAAGTCTAGTTGAGGTGACGCCCGCAAAATAGCATCAGGCCCCATACAAGTCCCATCCTGATAAGACGTCGTCACATCCCAGGGCACTCCAACCACAATGGTGCTGGCGTGGTCATAGTCATGGGGAAAGCCAAATAAATTGCCATTAACAGCACCTACCCCCCCCGGATCAAAATTGGCAATTTCATTTATGATCCGTTGATTTGCATCAGAAGACTGATTTTTAGTCCGAGACTGTTTATCCATACTATCTTTTATAAAGATGCAAGCACAGACCGATTACCCTTCAAGCATATTGCTAATAAATGTGGGCAAACAGAACGCCGCTCCGTGAATATTACTGTTGTAATATTGCAAATCAAACATCTGCGCTACCTGCTGGGCACGCTGCTGATCAAGATCGTTAACAGGGTGTCTTCCCTGCTTAGTACAGTAAGAAAAACTCCACATCCCAGTTGGGTATGTAGGAATAAACGCCAGGTAACAAAAGACATTTTTAATACTGAAAATGTCTTTTAGACAATGGTTTAATTCCACAAATGCTTTTTGATTAAAGTGAGGTGACTCACTCTGGGCCGTCATTACCCCACCCGGTCGCAAACAACGATACACATCTTGATAAAACGATTTAGAAAACAACCCCTCCGCTGGCCCAACCGGATCAGAAGAATCAACAACAATCATGTCAAAGCAATCGTCTGGAGACTGCTTAACATATTCAATGCCGTCATCGATAATTAGGTTGAGCTTAGGATGGTCAAAAGCTGATGACAAACTCGGCAAAAACTCTTTAGACGCCCGGACAACAGCTTCATCAATTTCTACCATGGTGACGCGTTCTACATGGTCATAGCGTAAAATCTCACGAATGCTACCACCATCTCCACCGCCCACTACTAGAATATTCTTTGCCTCTGGCTGTATCACCATCGGCACATGGATAATCATTTCATGGTAGCCTTTCTCATCTTTTTCGCTACACATGACCATTTTATCAACGGCCAACAGCTTGCCATATTCAAACGTATCGAATACTTCTACCGTCTGATACGGTGATTTTTCTCTAAACAGACAGTCACCCTTATGTCGAATTGACAGGGCAATATTTTCATTGCGGTCGGTGAACCATACACTACGACTATATTTAGGAACAACTAGCTGCTGTGCCGCTTCATCTCTCAGCTCCCCCAGTTCTATACTGGCTTTCTCTAAGAGATCTAATTGACCCCGATTAATTTCTACCGCTGACCCATGCTCAGCCTGAAAGGCTTGCTTAAGCAGCTTATAAGACGTCCAAGGATTAACTGAGTCGCCACAGGTAAACAAATCTACTGCAGCATATCGATATTCTGGCCAGGTATGAATTGCCAGATGACTTTCTTGAATAACGACAACTCCAGACACACCAAAGGGTGAAAAATGGTGAAAGACAGAGCTAATAATGGTGGCCCCTGACTCCTTAGCTGCGTTTACCATGCTTGATTCTATACATGGTACGTCGTTGAGTATATCTGAAGAACAACCATGGAATTCAACTAGAATATGACGACCCAGAGATTTCATGCACGTACAGCCTCAATACAACCTACTTATGAAAAAGAAAAATTTCTGCCACAAGAAACACACAATCACTGGTTACTCATGAGCTAACGAAGAATTAATACTAACTTGGGAAGTAGAGAGATGAGAACCAATAGCAAAGTGTCCTAATAACTTTAGCTAGACCAGTGTATAACTAAATTGGGCCATCTTTAAGAAACAAGGTTTTTAGTAATTCTCTCCTAAAAAAATAGAGGGTGTTCTATTATTTAATATTCCAGCGTTTATTCTGTATCAGAAACTGAGTAGCCTGATCCTTCGGCAGAGGTTTTGCAAAGTAATACCCCTGAGCATATTGACATTGTAACTGCTTTAAGAGATGGGCTTGATCGAGGGTTTCTACTCCTTCTGCAATAATATCTAGCTCAAGACGATGGCCCAAAGAGACAATGGTGCCAACAATGTCAGCATTTTCACTAATGCTCTCCATCCTATCAACAAAGGATTTATCTATTTTAAGAGAGTCAATTGGCAGTCGATGGAGATAGCTCAGGGACGAGTAGCCTGTGCCAAAATCATCTAAACTAATACGAAACCCTTTATTTTTTAATCTTAAAAGCTGTTGAATAGCTGCATCTACATTTTCCATCGCTACGCTCTCCGTTAACTCTAGTTTCAGGCAATGGGGAGCAATATTATATTGTTGTACGATAGCGGCTATTTGAGTGGCTAGTTCCTTTCGAACAAATTGTCGGCTAGAGAGATTTACACTCATAAACAAGGCTTGAGGAAACTGTTCCTGCCACTGTCGAACTTGATGGCATGCTTCATTTAGAATCCAATCCCCTAAAGGTAAGATCATGCCAGTATCTTCGGCAATACTAATAAATTTATTGGGAGGTACCGTACCACGCTCAGGATGTTGCCAGCGAATCAAAGCTTCAAATCCAGCAATTTTGCCTGAGGTAAGATCGATAATTGGCTGATAATATAGCTCAAATTGTTGATCGTCTTCGGCATGACGTAGTTCCATTTCCAACTGAAACTGAGATACCGACTGGGCCCTCATAGTCTCATTGAAAACTTCATGGCGATCACGTCCTAATTTTTTCGCTTTTTCCAGGGCACGGTGGGCATCTTGCAACAGATCATGGGATCGATAACCTAACCCTTTTTGATGAAGCGCTATACCAATACTGATGGTGGTTCTGACCTGCTGACCATCAATATGAATTGAGTCCATCAGACTTTTTTGCAAATAGGCTGTGGTAGATATTGCTTCTTGGGTATGGGAAACTGACGGCAGAATTAGAACAAATTGGTCGCTCCCTAAACGGGCCGCAAAAGCCGTGGGCATTAGCCGAACAATACGCTCGGCAATAACCTTTAGGAGTTGATCTGCCACCTTTACCCCTAAACTATCGTTTACCGATTTGAATAGATCTAAATCAATTAACAGTAGGGCTACCATAGACGTTGCCCCATATCGCTTATTTAGATAGTATTGCAGACGCTTTAGGCTAGAAACTCGATTGGGCAAACTGGTGAGCGAATCGTAAAAGGTACGATAGAAAACTTGATAGGAAATGGTGCTACTAACCGCTGCGGCAAACCCCAAAGCTGCAGGTACCACCGGAATCCAACCGTTATGGAGAAACATGCCCCAGCCAGTGAATATCAGGGTTAATAGCGCGATCGCACTACTTAACGTTAACCGTACAAATCGCTGAATATGCCAGACTAATACACTTCCAAGCAAGCACCAAACCCCTATCCATAAGGTTTCCTGCCACTGTGTCCAGGACCAAATTAGAGAGTATTCCCCCTCTGCAACCGACAAGATTTGACTCACCACATGGGCATGCAAAACAACTCCAGGTGTTGTAGCAGCATCCTTAGTTTGAGGTTTTAGGGGGGTAAAGAAGGTGTCCTTAAGGCTGGGGGCCACCATGCCAATTAAGACCACTTTATTTTTAAACCAAGCGGGACTAACCTCACTTTTGAGCACATCGGTTAGAGAGACCTGTCGGATAGCCTCATTCTTAGACCGATATTGCAACATGACCTGATAACCGGCCATGTCTTCATTTTGATAGCCCCCTGTATTTGGAGCCAGAGTGGGAAACAACTTACCTGCAATGGTTAACCCTTCCAGGCTCTTCTTAAAAATATCTGGCCCGTAACGGTCTCGCAAAACATGAAGACTCAACTGTAGGCCTAACGCATAAAAATCATCAGGGTTAAGCGAGGCAAACAGAAAATTGCGTCGTACAAGCCCATCAGTATCGACCACAAAATCGGCAAATCCAGTACGCTCAGGATTCATACCCTTAGGGGGCGGATTACTGCGCGTGGGATCTAACCCCACATCGTATACCCCATAGACATTCTCCATGGCTAGCTGTTTAGCTAACCGTTCACGACCAGGTGGATGGTCAATATCTCGATAGATATCAAGACCGATAGCTGCAGGCTGATAGGTTTGCAACCGTTCTAATAACTCAGCCACCGTATCATCACTCAACGGCCAATGATTATGGCGAATATCCACCTCATTGATGCCAACCACCACCACCCCAGGTAATTCGACATTCGTTACAGAGTTATGGACATAACTGTCAAACAGCTTTAGTTCTAACGTCTGTAATCCCCCTAGCTGACGAAGTCCAATTACGGCAAGAGCAATTCCCAAGGAAATTAACACATAGCCATACTGTTGCAGCCATCGCCACAGCAAAAGCTGTGCAGAACGTAGATAACTACTGCGACCGTAAAAGCTACCAAAGCGCAATGGGTCCCCCTAGGATTAGGTAGTCAAATGGGTGTAACGATTAATCAGGTTATAAAGATGCTTACCAAGGATTCCCAATCATTGTGAAACCAGACCAATAGGCCGGATGACTAAAATCCCAATTGCCACTGGCCTCTAAACTCGGTAGATAACCAATTGTGCGCTTACCACTCCCGTATACTGTGCCATTTACAATACCCACATTTCCTTGCAGCATCGCTAGCTGGGCCTGACGTAGAGCCGCACTACGGGATAAAGGTTGTTGTTCAAGGGCACGATAAAATTCAGACATTAGCCCCAGAGTAGCTTCATCATTAATAGACCACAGACTCGCTAATGCAGTTTGCACACCTACGTTGACAGCTAAACCTGCAAATCCAAATTCTGCATCATGATTACCCAGGGCAGTGGCACAGGCACTCAAAATTAGAAAGTCAATGGCATCAAACGGTAACTCCTTTAGTTGAGTAAGGTTTATACTTTGATCCCAAAGCTGAACATGGGAATCCTCTAAGCTGCCTGGTTGAAACACTGCATGGGTCGCTAAATGAACATGTCTGAAATTCCCTTGCTCTAAACGCTGTCGTAGAGCATTCAGGGTAGCTTCGTGATCTAAATACTGCTCGTCATCTTTGCCTTGGCTAGCTAACCGAAGCTCAAGGGGAACTGCGGCCAGGTCAGTCTGGGTTTCAAAATTAGCAATACCCATGGCTAAGGTCGCGTTGTCTTCAGATAAACCAGACTCTGATAACGACTCTAAGGACGGTTCTAGGGGCGTTAATCCGGCACTAGGTAGTAATCCAATGCTGTAGTTCTCTATCAAAAATTGATCCCCATCGTGGAGAGCGGCCATGGGCAAAGAACGCAGTCCAGCATCAAGAACAAAACCAATATGGTCAATATTAGAGTCATTCAAATTTTCCGACATTGGACGAATTAACCAGTCATAAAGCTGTTGTGCAGCCGGTAAATATTGTGCAGGCGGTAATACAGGATTTGTAACAGTCTGGTGAAGTGTTTCCACCAGGGCAGACACGTCAGCTGCCGTTACAGCAACGGGACGATACACCGGAGACCCTTCACCGCTTACCAGCATCAGTTCTAGATGGGTGTCTTGAATCCGGATGTACATCAGTGCCGGATTGATATTTTGAGCATAGCTAACCTGTTGCAAGGTTTGCTGAGTCATGGTCAAAGATGGCGGTGCAGGGATAGGCAAATTAAGCGCTTCAGCAAATTCATCAGAGAATTCCTTTTCTATCTGGGACCAGATTAATTGACTACTGTTAATGGTCCTTGCATTTTCTCTAATGGTGTCAATATTTATTCCACGTCTGCTATTGTTCTGCACGCTCAAAGGAGTTTCAGTCATCGACAGAACCAGATTCTCTTCGGGCTTTTCTGAGTCTGGAGAGAGTATATCTGGAGAGTCTGAATCCGAAGTATTTGAGCCTGGAGGGAAGGGCATTGGCCCTGGCAGTTCAAGGTCGGACGAAGACTCAAACAAATTATTGAGCTCAATGGTGCTGCGATTAATTGATTCAGTAAAGCTCTGAGGAGCTACCAAGGAGTCTATGCCGGTAGTAATATCGCCCGCTGTCCCATGGACATTACTATCACCCACAATAAAAGGAAGGTTTGGATCGCTGTTATAGGTCAAACGAATAGAGCCATTACCTGTTGTCAATAAGCTGGCATCACCATTAGGGATAATACTAGTGGCTTGAAAAAACTGTTGCGTAGCCACATCAATATTGCCACCCTGACCCTGACCCGTAGCATTGATGAAATCGACTGTGATAGTGTCACCACCATTAAGCTGAACATTACCACCTTGAGGATTGTCTAGTTCAGGACTTATAGCCGTAGTTATAATTTCTTGACTGATAATGGAGTCTTGGGGAGCATTTAAGGCAATGAACCCACCATTTCCCGTATTACTATTGTCAGCCCCTGTATTAGCAGCTAGTGCCCCCGTTGAAATACTGCCTGTTTGAGCATTGATAGTAATCTCACCGGCATTGCCATTGTTGATTAAGACATCATCATCTACAGCAGTGGTAATATCGCCAACAGTGACCGAATTAGCTGCAGACAGAACAACGTTGCCACCATTTCCACTGTTGTTAAGAATGCCATCAGCAATGGCTGTCAGGGCATCTCCAACAATATTACCGTGGGTCGCTGTTAAATAAATATCTCCAGCATCCTCAGAGTTATCAATGGTTGAGAATGTACTGGTATCTATCTTGCCAACCGTAATATTAGCCGCCGAGATAAAGGTATCTCTCCCTGGAGCAATCAGTCGATCGCCAGAAGCCATAGTAAAACTGCCCTGACCATCACCATCGGCATCTGCCAAAAAACTAATGCTGCCAATACCCTGCTCAAAGGTAAGGGCTCCATCACTGAGAGGGGCAATGGTGATGTTATTGTCTGCTTGAAATAATAAGTTAACGTCGCCATTGATAGAAGACTCTAGGGTATCTTCATAAAATACTTGAGGCTCATTAGGGTTGACTCCTCCTGGATCGCTACCTGCTCGAATTTCAATATTTTGTGGATCTAGCAGGAGCGTACCTGGGGCACCTTGCGATCGCAAATCCACCTGTCCCCCAAAGTAAAGCTGCTCCTTACCTGAGACCTCAACTGTCCCGCCCGCTGTCTCTCCACGAGCACTGATATTGCCCCTAAACTGGGTACTCCCATCTGACCAAATAACTATTTGCCCTCCTATTTCACCATCTGCGGTGATACTAGATGCAGCGTCAATAAAGGTTGACTGTGAAGTGGGTAAAGGCCCCAAGCCTTGATAATCACCACCAATTAAAATTTGACCGCCGTTAGTGGTGCGAAGTGTAGCCCCTGCAGTAGCTACATGGTCACCTAAAATCTGGATACGGTTTGCCCCGGCTTGACTGGTTGTTAACTGCCCACCTACAACCGCTGTGCCCAAAGGGACGTCCATCAAGGGCGATCCTGTGAGCTTGATGGTACCATCCTGACTGAGTTCAATGGCAGTAGCGTGCTCAGACCCTGTGGCAGTAAGCCACGGAGGCAATGTTGGTATAACTTGATTAGCAGCAGCAAACTGGAATCCATCGTCGAGAATAACAGTCTCATAGGCCCCCACTGCGGCAATGTTAATTGATCCACCTCTCAGTGTGCCCTGATTAATAACACTGTGACCAATTAACGACAAAGATTGATTGGCCCCAACTCGAAGATCGCCCAGGTTAACTATATTGCCAGCCCTAGCAGTGTCAAAATGCAGCTGCAGGATATTACCTTGAATCCCACTCGGATAACCGAATATCCCAAAGTGGCCCTGGTTAAAGTCCAATCTTTCAGCCGTCAAAACGGTAAAATCACCGGCTAAGTTAACTACGGCATCAGTTCCAAACAACACCCCTGCCGGATTTATTAAATATAAACTAGCTGGACTTCCACTGAGTTCTATACCCCCATTAATATGAGAGGGAACCCCATTGATAATTCGACTAAAAACAGCTTCTATGCCTGGTTCTACATGAAACTCAGCCGTTTGGTTATGTTCTAGATCAAATCGTTCAAAACTATGGAATAACAGTGTGGCGCTATCTGCCGTAGTTCCTCCTAAAATATTAAACCGGCTATTCTGCTGAACAACATGAGTTTGCACAGAATCCTGGGCTGAAATTACCTGAGCATTAGCCTCTGGCACTATAGGCATAAGCACTATAGGCATAAGCCCAGCAACATATACTATTTTTTGACAGTGACTACCCATAACGTTTGAAGCCTGCCCATAACAATCAACGACTGATCAGATATCGTTTCTGATCAGTACAGATTTCATAAATGACTCTGGAGAAGAGTCTTAATCTGGGATGTTGCTTCTGCTTTTGAGCCTGTCAATCAGCCAGGATTAATTGGTTGCTCCCACTGTTGTTGGCGTAGATTCGACAGAGCTGACATCCTCTGGTAAAGGAACAAGCCGTTCAAGTCTAGCCGATGCCATGAGAGTTTGCCACTGACTTAGTACATCCTGACTGTGGGGATAACGCTGAAGCTGTTCCAGCAATACTCCCAGGTGATCATACCAAAGTCTACTATCCTCTGAGGAAGAAGCTTCAACCCGATCAACCCAGCCTTCTACTGAAATATTTTCTGAACGATTATCAGGATTGCATACTATTGAAGCCGCCCAACGATAGCGCTGATTAATTTCCAACTTTGGAGCATCAGCCATGGCACCTAAATCTATACCGACAAGGTTAGCCGTTGGCTCTACAGTCAAGTTAGTTTGATAAATAATCTCGTCTTGATTATTAAACAAATAAAATTCTAACTGTTTGGCACTGACCACCTTGGGCACGCTTACCCACAGAATTGGTTCTGCCACAGCGGTTTCACCTAAATTAGTTTCTGGCACAATGGCCACTAATGGTGAAGCATTTTGAGCACAGGTAGAGGTGGGTAACCGAGACGCACCACTGATTCGTCTACCAGGCAAGCCTTGACGCACCTGATCTTCTTCGGCAGCCGCCACCTCGACAGAAGAACAGCACAACACTCCTAGAAAAACAGATAGCCCTAAAGCTGTAAAACGAACAAATCGTTTAGAGAACCAGGAAAGATTCAGCTCAGTTAACGTGTCAATAAATTTCATATGAGATAGTAAATCTGGTATCTCGCAGTTCATATGCATCGTTCTCTTCAAGATAGAGTCCCTAGTTTCAAAAGTACCCGCAAAACAAAATAAACACTATCTATAGAAACCGTACTACTGTTCAATTGCTGAGTGAGAACCAAACACAAATAATAAAAAAACAGTCTTAGGTTCCACTAGTAAGGCTAGACAGTTCGTCCCCCAAACATGCCTCTCTCACTTTTCTAAGCTATCTAAGCCTTGCAATAAAACCGTACTTGTACTTACTCAATAATGTGCATTACGACAAGCTAAACCACTTTATTTAGACAAAGGTAGAACAACTCCTGCTAGGTAAAATGATTCGATTTTACTAAAACCCTTGTCTATAAGTACTTAAACCGTTGTTTCTTTTATACTAAAGACAAATATAAAAATTTTCTTATATTTGAGAATAAGCTAGTGATTTATCGCCATTTGTCGTAAGCGAATTCTCTTAAAAAAATAAGCCAACAAAATGAGCCCGTTACCTGATAAATACTGCCCATAGTTTCAAGAGCTGTATATTAATTGTAAACAATTTCTCGCTTTGTGTAGCTAAGAACAATCATCAACTGCATTAATGATTTTCACAACCGTAGATATACAGCAATGAACTGTTGTTGATAAAATATTGTTCTAAATTGGAAAAAAATATAAAATTTAGGTGAATATGTATAGACCAAGTTAGCCACAGTCTTGTTACAAGACTGTGGCTAACTTGATTAAATGCAAACACCAGCTTAAGGCAGACAACCTAAGATGGTGTTGTCTACCTTGCAGATGCCAATTGAATTTAGAACTATCGT
>JAHQVZ010000185.1 GCA_019634055.1 Leptolyngbyaceae cyanobacterium MAG.088 | reverse complement strand
TTCCGTCAGAAGTATGGGCGTTGACGGGGTTTGTTATTTTGTTTGCATTTGCGATCGCAATCTTCAAAGACATCCCGGACCTGGAGGGCGACCGCCGATATCAGATCCGTACCCTGACTGTTCGCCTGGGTGCTCGGTTTGTTTTTCGCCTATCCCTTTGGGTGCTTACCCTCTGTTACGGCATGCTGATTAGTTTGGCCCTGCTGGGGCATTTACCCTCGGTGCAGCCAGCATTTTTAGGGACCACTCATGGTGGTTTACTCGGTTTAATGTGGTGGCTCAGTCGTCGAGTGAATTTACAAGAAAAATCCCAGGTTAGCCGCTTTTACCAATTTATCTGGCGCTTATTTTTTCTAGAGTATGTGCTGTTTCCCCTGGCCTGTATATTAGGGCAATCATAAATACGTTGAACCTACAGACATTGTCGTTTGATCACCAGCAGGGTAATGTCGTCCAAAATCTTTTGGTTGCCGATGAAATCATATAAATCGGCAATGATTCTTTCCTGTATCAGCTGAACTGGATTGTCCCAATTCTGGCGAACAATATCACACAGGCGCTCCAATCCGTAAAACTCATCTAGTCTGTTCCTTGCTTCTGGAATGCCATCGGTGTAGAGAATAACACCATCTCCAGGTTGAAGCGAGAATGAGGTTTGAGATACAAAATCAGCAATGTTCTCGATCAGCCCAATGGTGATCCCTAGATCTATTGTGTCTATCTGTTCTAGGTCTCCATTGGCTCGAAAGAGAAGAACCTTCTCATGTTGACCACTGATACTGAGGTGACCATCCACATAATTAAGAATCGCAAGGCTTAGGTTACGATCCACATCCATTCGTTGCAAGTTTTTATAAAGCGTACTGTTGACGGTATTCAAAAAACTCACTGGATCAGCTTCACGCAGTTCTTGTAAGGTTCGAATAATGGTTTGGGTCATGAGCATTACGAGACCACTTTCAAGACCGTGACCCGTGACATCACCAATGCCGATAGTTACTACACCGTCATCAACTAAGACATCGTAGTAGTCCCCCCCGACTTCATCAGCTGGGTTCATATATCCCACAATAGCCAGGGGAGCAAGAGCTTCTAATTCTGCTGCCTTTGGCAAAATCATCTGCTGTACTCTCCTGGCAATATCCAACTCAGCTCCCATACGCAGGTTTTCCGTCTTGAGCTGTTCATTGAGTTGGGTAATTTCTTCATTGGCGGCTGCCAATTGGGTGGTACGTTCAGCAACCTTGGTTTCCAAGGTTTGATAGAAGCGGGCATTTTCTAACGAGATAGCAGCCTGGGTTGCCAAAATCCCCAAAATTTGTAAGTGCTCATCGGTAAAAGCCCCGGTTATCAGATTATTTTCTAAATAGAGCATGCCCACCAGTTGACCTTGTTGCAGAAGCGGCATACAAATCGCCGACTGCGTTTGATGGGTCACAATGTAAGGGTCGTCAACGAAAAGTCCATTTTCAGCAGCATTATGTAGCACCATAGGTTCTCGAGTTCGCTGCACATATTGAATTAACGACAGGGGAAATGGCGTATCGGAGGGAATCGGCTGGTGTATCTCTACATCAATATCCGTAGCTGCGTCTGTTTCCACATCGGTTGTTTGATCTAGCTGACCGACAGCCGCTATTGTCAGCTGATTTTGCTCGATCAACAGTAAGTAGCCCAGCTGGGCTCCAGCGTTCTCAAGGGCTAAGCTCATTAACTGTGAGATCAGTTTCGAAAATACAATCTCACCAGAAAGGACTTGGGCCGCCTTAATGACTGTATTCAAGTCAAAGTCTTTTCCTAGACTCCCAGTTATACTTTGGGTGTGTTGAGTTAGCGTTGTTCCCACTGAGAAAGTGGACGAAACCTGTTGTTGTCCCTTTCTAGATAATATGGGAGAGTTCTTCTGGAGGGCAGCGACTTTGGCCTTTGCGCCCCAACGTTCATATCCATAGATGGCGTTAAGCAAATACTGCTGCGCAATTTTTTCTCGTCCTAACCCTTGATAGAACTCAGCAGCTCGTTCTGCCGCAATGCCCACTTCGACGGAAAATCGATTTACCTGTGCTGTTGCGATCGCACGATCATAATACTCCATTGCCTCTAGAGGACGGTTCTGAATACGGGCTTGTTCCGCCAAAACCAATTCATGTTTACTTTGATAATTATGGGGAGCATGGTTAGCCCACTCAGCTAACTGGGCTGTATTGGCTTGAATCTTTTCCCATCCGGTTGTTTTTTCCTCTGAGGGTAAATCCACATACGTTGCCAGTAGCACCAATGTTTCATAAAAAACAAAACCGCCAGATAACATAGATGCAAAAACAGCCACTTTATACTGAGCTGCAGCCCTAAGCTTATCCTGAACAGCCTCCCTGTCTTTCATCACGTACGCCAAGATCATTTCAGCACAGTAGACAAAAAACAGTAACATCTGATTTTGAACTGACTCTAGATGCTCAACCTCCTGCTGATTTAAATAATCTCCTCGAAGTTGTAAAACATCTGGCGCTTCGCCACACAGGTTTTGGGTCAACTGCCGCCAGGTTTTCGCAGGATATAGCCCATGATCTTGCTTTAACTTAACTAGCAGATCAACATACCGTTGCTGGGCCGATCCCACCTCTTCCAAGGACATGCCAGTCAACATCATATAGCCACAAGAAAACATTGCACAGTAAGCGGCATAGACCACATCACCTGTTTCTATACCCATTTGAACAGTCTTTTCTAAGGCATTAATAGTCAGATAGTGAGGCTCTTTCCAATGTCCTATAAAGGAATTGAAAAGCATATTAACCTTGCATTTAAGAGCATCGGAAGGATACCGCTCTAGAATGTGCAACGCAATTTGTCCACATTGATACGTCAAAGCAACGTCTAAGGGAAAAATAACTAAACCATAAGCATAGGCAGCAAGGGGCGAATGACCGTACTCTAAACAGAGATTTTTACAGCGATAGTTGATGAAGGAAAGTATTTCTGGACGGGCTTGGTAAGCAGGTCCACTAATGATGGCTAAGATTTGAATAACGGCAAGTTTCTCAGGATCCTGCATTTCAGGATAGGTTGCCAATTCATCTAACTGAGGTAATGGGCGCACCAACTTCAACAAGTTAGGATCCATTATCAATGGATAACCTAAGAGTTCAAGCACTGGCAAGGCGGTATCAATGGCCTCCAGCATTTGGTTCTGAGCAATAAAAAATTCGATCTTTAAAACATAGATCCTAACCTTATCCAATAAGGTTTGTGCTTGGGTCAAAACAATCTCAGAGAGAGTTTGAGCCGTTTCAAATCGAGTAAGAAGATATTCAACTTCCACAGCTTCGGTGTAGAGACGTAGCGCCAAGTCATACCCAACATCCCAAATATTATTTGGCAAAAGTATTCGCCCCATTTCCAGGTATTCTGCGGCAGAATCGTATGCGTTTGCAGCTTTAGCTTTGCAACCTGCCTGCAGATTGAGTTGAGCCAGCTGAAGACATTCAGTCGGATCAGTCATCAGGCTAGAGCCAATATTCAGGGGATTGACAATGTCAAAAATACGCTCATCGATTTCGTCCGATGGGGTATTTTTCCACAGTAATCGCCCTACCTTAAGATGAACCTGTTGTTTCTCGCCATTTGGAATTAGCGAATAAGCAGCCTGTTGTACACGGTCGTGTAAAAACTTGTAAGGAATTTTTAGCGTTGCACAGTCTTCTACCACCTGGGGGATTTTATAGGCATCATTTAACGGCACAATTAAACTGGCCTGAAGTGCATTCCATAGCTCGGCAGCCGTAGCACTCGTAGATTTTTCGTTAACAATGGCTAAGATATCTAAATCAAACTGATTTCCCACACAGGCTGCTAGCTGTAAAACAGTTTGCGTTGAATCATCCAGTTTTTGAATTTCTCGTACCATTAAATCCACAACGTTTTCAGTGATTTCAATGGTGAACGCATTATCTAATACCCATTGCCATTGCCCCGTTTTCAAATTGAACTGAATAACATCTTCTATATACAGATATTTGAATAGCTGAGTCAGAAAGAAGGGATTCCCTTGCGTTTTTTGATGCAGCAATTGTGCTAAGGGGCTAACTACAGTGGTGGTTGTGTGTAGCGTATCGCTAACCAGTGCTGAGATATGGTCCAAGCCAAGCGGTCTGAGGGGTAAGGTATGAAGTGTCGCGCCGGTTGTTTGAATTGCTGATAATGTCTGTATTAAGGCATGGGTGGAACTCACTTCATTGTCTCGATAAGCTCCCAACATCAAAAGATATTGACTATCTGGGTCAGTTACCAGCAGTTGAATTAATTGCAAGGAAGCCGCATCTGCCCACTGTAAATCATCCAAAAACATCACCAAAGGATGTTCTTTTTCCGTAAAAACATGAATAAATGTTCGAAAAACTAAATTAAAACGGTTTTGGGCCTCAGATGGAGGTAATTCAGAGACCTTAGGTTGAGGTCCCAAAATCAACTCCACTTCTGGAATAACGTCTACAATTACCTGTCCGTTGTTTCCCAGGGCAGTTGTCAGCTTCGCTCGCCAGGTCGCAATCTGTGCCTCTGTTTCGGTTAACAGTTGCCTTACGAGTTCTCGAAAGGCTTGGATTAAGGATGCATAGGGGATATGACGTTGAAACTGGTCAAACTTGCCACTAATGAAATACCCCCGTTGTCGGGTGATCGGCTTATGAACCTCATTGACGAGAGCAGACTTACCAATGCCAGAGTAGCCTGCCACCAACATCATTTCAGTGGTTCCTTGAGCAACTCGATCAAAAGCAGCCAATAATTTCTGTACCTCTGTTTCTCGACCATAGAGTTTTTGTGGAATGGAGAAAGTACCTTTTTGGTCTTGTTGGGCTAACGTAAAAGTTGTTACTGTTCGTTTAGTTTGCCATTGCCTCAAACAGGTTTCAAAATCAGCTTTGATGCCGTAAGCGCTTTGATAGCGAGCTTCAGCAGTTTTAGCAAGGAGCTTTAAGACAATAGCAGATAGCGCTTCTGGAATCTCCGGATTAAGGGCATGGGGCGGGGGTGGGACTTTCGCAATATGGCAATGCACCAATTCCATCAAATCATTAGATTGAAACGGCAACTGCCCGGTCAATAATTCATAAAGGGTAATGCCTAAAGAATAAAAATCAGTACGATAGTCAACCACCCGATTCATCCGCCCTGTTTGCTCGGGAGACATATAGGCCAAGGTGCCCTCTATCAAATTGGGGCTACTGATGGTGGGGTTTTCTTTCGAAAGACGTGAGGCAATTGAAAAATCCCCCAATTTCAGCTGATTCGTATCCGGGTTAAAAATAATGTTTTGAGGTTTGATGTCTTTATGAATTATGCGTTTTTGATGGAGTTGCCCTAAGGTTTCAGCAAGTTGTTGTGCAATCCAAACTGTACGTTCAATCGGCAATGTATTTGCCCGCAGCCAATGAGTTAGATCCTGCCCACCGAAATCCTCTAACACCAACATCGGTTTGCTTTGAGGCTCCTCTAAAGCATAGGGAATACTGGTTCCAGGGACATCAAGATTGCGGGTGATATCGTATTCATGCTTAAGCTTAGCTACCTCCGAGATAGAAGGATAGTTTGCTGTTAGGGTTTTAAGAATTACTGGACTCTGATCAGACTGCCTTAAGGCCCGATAGACAGATGTTTGTGAATTCTCTGAAAGCAGAGATAAAACTCGATAATGTAACAGGTCCAGCATAGCTTGACACTAACAAGAGTAGAGAAAATTTAAGCTAACTCAGGCGTTTTAGCATTAACTTTTGAGTAAAACCAACGTTAGCCAACTAGGTACCTTCAAACAGAGATGTTTCAGTTGGAAGCACATATTATTCAGAAAATACCTCCAACTATTAGAACCCAACTATTAAAAACCGCTATGGTTCAAATTTTAAACCATAAATGAAGAAAAAAAATCATGGAAAAAATAATCCCATTCGTAGATCGCGCTAATGACGTTGAACTTACCTTAACCACGGAAAAAGCCACTCTAGGAAATCTAGGCCCAAAATAAATGGGTACAATAACCAAAGGTACCAGGGAGAGATTTTACCATTCCAGGGCAGTCCTTTTCTGTAGCGTAGGTAATCGGACCAACGCCAAATTGAGAATAGAGCTGGTTGATGAAGGTCCCAAATCTTGCAATAAGGAGCTTTTACACCAGACGCATCAATGATGGAGTTCACAGCTCGCCGGGCAGCTTCATTTGCCCCTTCCATGGTTGCCAGGTCTGTATTAGTGCGCACGTAGTCAGAAGCTAGGAAAAAATTAGGAATTTGGGTGTGTACATAGGGGCGTAGGCTCCAAGTATCAACCAAATTTACCAAGAGCGGTTCTCCATTGGTATTGGCGTTGGGATCACCAATCCGACTGCGATAACAAAGGCGTTCTTGGCCGGGATGCAATTGGAATAACTCAGTTTTTTCGTCTTTTTTTTCATCTTTAGGTATGGGAATTGGGCCAACAAATCCTTTACCAATGAGGGCATTCACTGCCAAACGGGCCTGACTTTGGTCCACCTTTAGATGGTCTGCAATTTGTTCAAGGGAGACAGAACTTTCTTGAGTATGAATCCAAAGAAATAGGTATTTAAAGAAGTCTGGTAGATCGTTATCTAAAACCTCATTGAGTTTGTCTGGGTCCTTCGCCAATTCAGCACCATTGTGAATGATGTCAGGATCTAGGAACCAATTCTTGAGATGGATATCCTCAAGTAATTCTTTCCCATCTTCTCTAAGGGATCGCTTCATTTGTTCCCACACTTCTGTTTTGATTTCTTCTGCGGAACAAATCTGAGCCGGTTTGTTAACCTTGAGACCAAGTGCGCTTTTTATAGCGCCCACTTCATCAGTATTGGGATTAATAAAATATCCCCAATTTGATGGGATTGCCGAGATAATTCCTTTGACGGTGCCATCGCCAAATTCCTCAACCGGAAAATCTTTCCAGAATTGAACTTGAGAAATAGATGTCAAGGCCCAGGGCGCATCGACGTAGAGTACATGACCATGGGTGACAGGGACATCCTTATTCAAGTAAAACTGAATTCCGTTCATCCAGGCCGTGCTGGTGCCCAGTCGTCTGATATTGGTAAGGGTAGGATCGCCATGGGCCATTTCTTTAGAAATCAAGCCTGCCATAATCTCTACTGGGACTGCAGCGATACAATACTCATCTTTACCAATAGTGATAGTCTTATCTGTTTTCGTTTTCATGTCGGTGACGACCGCCCCAGTCACACGGATTGTCCCATCCTTATCTTTATTGGTTGTGATGCAACGTAGTCGATGCGATAGGTGATACTTTACGCCTTTTTGACGTAAATGCTCTAGCCATGGATTGATCCAAACATCATTGGTAGGACCGTTAAGAATACGATCAGTACTCCGCGTAGTAGGATTCATCATGCCGAGGATCAATTGCAAAAAAATGTCCCCAATTGTTTTAGTGCTTGCTAGTTCTGCACGAGAAGCGACTAGAGAACTGGTGAGCCCACGAGCTAACAGAGCTTGGTAGGCAGGGGACTTATTTTCTGCATCTAGATAGTCCCACCAGCTGATTTTCTCGTATTCGCCGAAGCGTCTCTCCTTACAAGAGGTAAATAGTTGAAAAATGCGATCAGCAAAAAATTCTAGTTCATCTAGGGGTGGCATCTGCTGTTTATCTTGGAGCAAACCTTGGAAAAAAAGTTTCAAATCCTCCAGGAATTCTTTGCGAGATTTTGGGAAACGATCCGGTAAAACAATCAAGTTTTGATTGTCTTTATAACGTGCCATGGCAAGCCGTGTCGTCGGCACCAAATTGTCAAATACGGTGCGGGGCTCTCCGCCATTGGGTGGGGTATAGGGAATTTGCTTCATGGTGGCAGTCACATGCTTATAGAAGCTAGGGAAGAAGCGAAACCCATGTTCGCCAGGCAATGGACGCTTACCTGGGCCAGCACTGTCTGGGACATTGATACTCCGGGCTTTCCCGCCAGGAATATCTTTTAGTTCATAGACTTCAACCTGAAAACCTCGCTCGACCAATTCATGGGCAGCACTCATACCAGCAATGCCGCCACCAAGAACCACGACTCTAACCATATTGGTTTACTCCACCATCTGTTGAATAACGGCTTTAAAATGTCCAGCAATCTGAACGTAATGCTGTTGAATTTAAGGGAAATTCTTTAAATACCAAGGTTTCTTAAGGCATTTTGAAAGTTTCAATATACATTTGGAAACGAATGCTAATCGCTATCTGGGAGGCCTAAGGTTTAATTGCCCAGTTCACCGATGTAGCAATGATTACACTGTCAAATTTACACTAATGTAGTACTTAATTGCATTATCAAAGTCATGCATTACGTTTTGCTATCTTCTGCCACAGCAATGCCCATAGCATGAAGCGTGCATTCGTAAACCTTTTGTTACTTAAGCTGCAAAGTTTTGTACTCGTAGCGCTGTTAGAACTTCATAGGATCTTCATCGGTCTCTATCTGTAAGGGGTTAACCGATGGCGTATTTGTAGCTGAAGGTCTTGGAGAACTGACTATGAATACCGTTATGCTATTGGCAACTATTCAAATTTGCAACGTGATCAATTGCAGCTGGTTTGAAAGTGCGATCGCATTCGTTCAAGAGTGGGTATCTAAAATCACAGTCTAAATCGAAGTTTAAGCGTTTAACCTTGATAATTAATTTGACTAATCACATATGTGTTTTACAGGCTGTTTGAAAAGTCTCAGTGGGTTTCCCATTAGGCTTTTGAGACGGCCTTTATTTTGTGTGAGCTATGGGCGCTAAGCCATATAGTTTAGATGGATCAAAGCAACTGTTTTATTGTTTAAGTCAAGCCTGGGTTCGACAGCATAGGGAGAAAAGCCCAGTCTTGCATATAAAAGTAACGCCCGTGTATTGTCATTAAAAACAGAGATGTGGGGCACCACCTGGTATTTATCTCGACAAACAGCCATCATATGCTTAATGAGAACCTTGCCTAACCCCTGACCCCTATAGGATTGAGCGACGATGACATTACCAATAAAAGCAGATGTTTGAGGGACTAAATCGTAAAGGTTAGTAAAGGCAACCACCACGTTATCGACTATACCAACCGTAAGCGCATGGCGTTGTGCAGCAATCACCTGTAACTGTTCCACATCCCAGGGATATTTGCCACTTGGGCAAACCAAATAAAGTTCTTCTGGTGATGTAACCAGCCGACCAATAGCCGGATAATGGTGTTCAGTGGCTGGAATGAGTTTCATTGGTATCAATTAATACAAAACCTCAATTTTTATCAAGAATCTAGCGCGAATCTCTAGCGATACTTGAAATCTTTGATGAAGGTTCGATACACCTAAAAACAAGCGTCTTATAGGCGGCCAAAGGTAGCCCTCATCCAGATTCTGCGTTTCATGTTAAACCCTAACTTGCCCAAAAAAAGTAATGTGTATAATTCTTCTCCAGATTATACGCGTCCTCTTTTACAGCTCTCTTCAGAGCAGCGGCAATGGTTATTAGGACGTCTCAAATTTCTCTATGGTGAAGCAACCGCTACCCAATACTTTCCGGAGCTAGAGCGATTACTTAAAGTACACCATGCCCATAAGACACCAGAAATGCAGGCGCAAAATGGAAGCGTTAACCCAGCTGAGCGCTTTACCGAAAAAGACATAGCCCTGATTACCTATGGTGACATCTTACTCAGTGAGTCAGCGTCACCCCTCGCAACACTGGCTAATTTTTTAGAATGTACGCCTGGTCTTCGAGGGGTATTTAATACCCTGCATATTCTGCCATTTTTCCCCTACAGTTCTGACCGTGGCTTTTCGATCACAGATTTTAAGGCGGTTGACCCAAATCTAGGGTCCTGGCAAGATATTGAGCTCTTAGGACAGCGCTATCGCTTAATGTTTGATGGCGTATTTAACCATGCATCATCCCAGAGCAAACCCTTTCAGGAAATGCTGAATGGCAATCCAAACTATCAAAACTTTGCCACCACCTATCGCTCTCCCGATGAACTCACCCCCGAGCAAAGAGATATCATTGTGCGGCCTCGCACATCAGATGTTTTGACCCAGTATCAGTCCATTGATGGCCCCATATGGGTGTGGACGACATTTTCACCAGACCAAATTGATCTAAATTTTACCAACCCGAAGGTATTGCTAGAAGTCATTGATACGCTGTTGCTCTATGTACGACGCGGAGCCGATATTATTCGCCTAGATGCGGTGACTTATCTGTGGGAAGAACCGGGTACACCCTGCGCAAATTTGGCCCAAACCCATGAAGTAATCAGGTTATTTAGGGATGTTCTAAATATTGCAGCCCCCCAAGTAGCCTTGACAACAGAAACCAACATTCCCCATGAAGAAAATATTACTTATTTTGGCAATGGCTATGACGAAGCCCAGATGGTGTATAACTTTGCACTACCTCCCCTAGTGCTTTATACCTTTTATCAAGAAGACGCGACAGAACTCTCAAAATGGATACAAACCCTGGACTATCCATCCGAGGCCATGACGTTTTTTAACATTCTAGATACCCACGATGGCATTGGATTGTTGGGGGTTAAAAACATATTATCAGAACAACAGATTAACGTTATTATTCGCTGTGCTAGAGAGCATGGGGCTCTAATTTCTTATCGCACCGCAGAGGGCGGTGTTGAGGAACCCTATGAGATTAATTCCACTTGGTTTAGTGCTCTAAATTTAGATAATGACGAAGAGAATTTAGAGCTAAAAATCAAACGCATGGTTGCTTCTCGAAGTATTGCTCTAGTGCTCAGAGGCATTCCTGGCATCTATTTACACGGTTTGGTGGGTACCCGTAATAATATTGAAACAGTCTTAAAAACAAACGTAAAACGCGATATCAATCGAGCTGTTATTCATGCATCTGACCTGACACAAGACTTGAAAAACCCAAAATCCAGAGCTTATCAGATGATTATGCAGCTGAGTCGGTTATTGGATGTGCGGGTTAGCAATAAGGCTTTTCATCCTAACGGCGAGCAAAAAGTATTTCATCTGGACCCGGCGATTTTTGCGCTACTACGCATTTCACCTGATTGTGAGCAACATATTTTGACGCTGACAAATGTCACCCCCCGACGCGCTCAGGTAAGCATTTCCCTAGAGCAATTAGGTGTTGCTGGTGTTTATTCAGGCTCAGAACAGCTTTCTTCGCTGGATGATAAAGCGGATAAACCCATCTGTGCCATACCTCAAGATAATTATTGGTATGACCTGATGGGACGACGAGGCTGGCGGATTGTGGACAACACCCTCAATGTTTCGTTGGCAGCCTATGATGTGGCCTGGTTAATCCCATTAATTGAGCTAGAACAAATGATTGAATAGACCTATGCTCAACACATTCACTAATAGTTCAGCCACCTCACTGCTGGCTGAGCAAGGTCGAATCCAGCAGTGAGTTTACACGGTGTGAGGTCATGTAAGGAGGTGATTAATACCCTCACTAACCAGCCAACGGAAGTGTTTTGTCGTTCATATATCGCCTGGTAGAGGGAGATGGATGAACGGGCGAGTTATCTGGGGAGTCACCGTAAAACTTGGCAACTGCATTCTTAACAAGGCAAGACAACATATTGCCATTGCTCAGGACGTCCAAGGGACAATTACCTTCAGATGGAAAAATGATTTGGCTAGGAGAAACTCCCCATTCATGACAAGACCACTTTTGTAGATAGTAGAGATCCTGTTGGTAAGCAAGCGGCAAATATTGAAAGCGAATATGGGCTAATTCAGACCGGTTGCGATGATGCTTCAGTAAGGTACATCCCTGAGTAATCAATGCGTTCTTAATAAAATCAGGCACTGTTTTCCAGGAACTTAGCCCCGTCTGCTCAGACCATTTGGCTGGCTGATTATTTAGCATTTTCATAGTGGCCTCACTCGATACTTCCTTATTTACGTACGGTCACCATACTTGGTTACGTACATACCATAAAGGATAACCTTGAGGATGTTATGAGGATCAAACAATTGAGAAGACTTACTAGCACTAGGAACATTAACCTAGTATCCCTGATATTCCTGACTTTGAGAACCAGACAGAGATTTAATAAAGATTTTATATTTCGAGCTATCGCTTGATAATTAAAGCCTTCCGTCTTTTTTGGGTTGGACAAAAAAAAGACAAGAAATATTAATTATTGTTTCTTAGGGCTTGCATAGTTAGCGCAGGATTAGAGTAAAGAGCTCGTATTTTGAGCGGTGCCTACCCAAGAACAAAGTGAATATATGGTGCGTATAAATCGGGTTCTAGTAGAAAAGAATCATGCCCTTTATCGGAATGGACAGTAATATACTTCACACTCATCTGAGCGGATTCTAAGGCATTGACAATGACCTTTTGTTCTTCTGGGTAAAAACAAACATCGGAATCTACGCTGAAAATTAAATACTGCTGGTGCATACAGTCTTTGAATAAATCAGGCTGTTCTGCGTTTAAGCTAAATCGCTGCCACATATCCATGATGCGCAGATAGCTGTTGGCATCAAAGCGCTCTGCAAATTTCTTGCCCTGGTAAAACATGTAGGATTCGATGGGGTTAGAAAGCTCATAAAACTCACCAATTGGCCCTTCAGCCGTAATTTCTTGCCGGGCCCGTTTCTCCATTACCGTGAGTGAAACAAATGTTTTATGGGAAATAATTCGAGCCAATAACAATCCTTCCTTGGGTGGTTCATCGTCGTAATAGTCACCGCCCTGAAACTTAGGATCGTTGCGAATTGCGAGGATTTGCTCAAAATTATGGACGCGATGCAATACTGTTGTTTCTAAGCCAGTGGCAATGGGTAACACATGCTTTACACGTTCGGGACATCGGGTGGCTAATAAAATGGACAACATGCCCCCCAGAGAACCGCCAATGACGCCATGCAAACATTGGATGCCTAAAAAATCTAATAACCGCAGCTGGCTACAAATAACATCCCAGGCGCTAACCTGAGGAAACTGGCTGCCATAGGGTTTACCCGTGCGAGGATTGATTGACCGAGGTCCGGTCGAGCCATAACAACTGCCTAAGTAGTTGGCACAGACAACAAAGTAACGGTCTGTATCCAGGGCCTTCCCAGGACCAATAAAGCTATCCCACCACCCTAAAACGCATTCATCTGTCCATAGAGCATCAACACCGGGGACTGCTTTATTGATGCCAGCGGCATGCTGGCTGCCGGTCAGGGCATGAAAAACTAAAATGGCATTACTGGCATCAGCATTGAGGGTGCCATAGCTTTCATAGGCTAGGGTGATGGTGTCAAAAGATTCTCCTGAGTCGAGGGGAAAGGGTTCATGTAGGTGAAAGAACTGGGTTTTGACTGGGCCAATAGTCATTAGCAAAGTTGAAATGGTGGGGGATTTAGGGAGGATTTAAAGGGAGATAT
>JAHQVZ010000184.1 GCA_019634055.1 Leptolyngbyaceae cyanobacterium MAG.088 | reverse complement strand
CTATGGCAAAAGCCGCTGTCTCTCGTTCACGAAACGTGGCGATTGTAGGTCCATACTCAAGTGGTAAAACCACCCTGCTTGAGAGTTTGCTTTCGGTCACCGATACCATTTCTCGTAAAGGATCAATTCCTGAAGGTAATACGGTTGGAGACCATACGCCTGAAGCCCGCAATCGCCAAATGACGGTCGAAACGAATGCCGCCTGTACTGAGTACGGCGGCATTCGTTTTACATTCCTGGACTGCCCAGGCTCAATTGAATTACTGCAATAACCGTTACATGTGTTGATGGGCGTGGACGCTGCCATTGTGGTATGTGAACCGGACCCAAGCCGCGTCCTGACCGTATCACCGCTATTACACTTTTTAGATAAGTGGGAAATTCCCCATGTGGTTTGGCTAAATAAAATGGACCGGGCCAGTGCGCCTTTTTCCGAGGTGCTAGAAGCCTTGAAATCAGTGTCCAGCCGTCCCCTGGTACCCCATCAATATCCCATCGGCGCAAGTGAAGACCTGGTCGGGTTTATCGACCTGGTGAGCGAACAAGCCTATCATTACCATGATGGTGCTGCGGCTGACCCGGTACCGCTCCCTGAGGACCTGGCAGCAGAAGAAAAAGCAGCCCGCACTGAAATGCTAGAGACTCTGGCAGACTTTGACGATCACCTGCTAGAAGAACTGTTAGAAGAAATTGAACCACCGGAAGATGAGATCATTCAGGATCTAAAAATGGAACTGGGTGCAGACCTGGTAGTTCCGGTCTTTGTCGGTGTGGCGTCCAAAGATTATGGCGTCCGTCCGCTGCTGGATGCGCTTGTACGGGAGACACCGGAACCCCATGTCACTGCAGAACGACGCGGTGTGGATTTAAGCTCTAATGAACCACTGGTTCAGATTCTTAAGAACTACTACAGTCCCCAAGGGGGCAAGCTGTCCCTGGCTCGAATATGGCGAGGTACTTTGAAAGATGGGGCCAGTCTTGGCGTTGATCGCATGGGCGGTCTGTATTCGTTAATGGGGTCTCAACAGCAGGCGCTAAGTGCAGCTGAAGCGGGCAGTGTGGTTGCGATCGCACGTTTAGAAAACGCTAAAACCGGCGACACCCTGAGTACAGGCGAAAGTACTAGCGTCTTACCCATCGCCGATATTCTGCCAGCGGTTTACTCCCTGGCCATTGCCCCTGAGAAACGCAATGATGAAGTGAAGCTGAGTGGGGCACTCAACAAGCTTGTGGACGAAGACCCGGCCCTCCATTGGGAACAACATGGCGACACCCATGAAGTGATTTTGTGGGGTCAGGGCGATGTTCACCTGAAAATTGCCATGGACTGGCTCAACCGCAAGTACAACTTGCCCATGAGCACCCACGAACCCCAGGTGGCTTACAAAGAAACCATCCGCAATGCCAAGTCTGACATACGCGGACGCTATAAGCACCAAACCGGTGGTCATGGCCAGTTTGGGGATATTTACATTGACATTCAGCCCTTACCTAGAGGAGAAGGGTTTAGGTTCGATCAAAAGATTGTTGGCGGTGTTGTTCCGAGGCAATATATTCCCAGTGTTGAGACTGGTGTGCGAGAGTTTCTCAAGCAAGGTCCCCTGGGCTTCCCAGTGGTGGATGTGTCGGTCACGTTGAAAAATGGGTCGTATCACCATGTGGATAGCTCTGACCAGGCATTTAAGCAGGCGGCCCGCATTGCCATGCAAACGGGGCTACCTGAGTGTAAGCCAGCTTTGTTAGAGCCGATTGCCTCTCTATCTATATCGGTGCCGAATCGGTTTACCTCTAATGTGCTCACGCTGATCAGTGGTCGTCGTGGTCAGATAATGGGTTACAACAACAAGACTCACTGGCCAGGTTGGGATGAGATATCTGCTCAGCTACCTGTGGCTGAGATGCAAACGCTAATTCTGGAGCTACGCTCGTTGAGTATGGGTGTAGGCTTCTTTAGCTGGCAGTATGACCATTTGAGTACGGTGCCTGAGAGATTAAAGGAGAGGATTGTGGCTACGGCTGGAAGTCACAAGTAACCCCATAAACTCTTGCACGTTTGACTATAGGTGTTGAGTATAAGTGCGCTGCTATTAAAGAAATAGCAGCGCACTTATTATGATCAAAAATGTTTTTTCTTAGGGGATCCAACAGCCCACTATCGGAAAAAGCTCAAGCAATTAAGATTTCCTCCCTTCTTTTTCACTCTCTTGTTGCAGTCGATTATCTTCTGGATGCTGGGTTGACCTAACACTGCTTGGACCTTGTCAGAGTCGTCCTTGTCTTAATCAACTCTAGGGCATTGTCAAAGCTAAAAACTCAGGTTGGGACATTGATATAGAGCCCCTCTTTCCCCTTTCCCCTTTCCCCTTTCCCCTTTCCCAATTTAGCCAAAATCTTAGTCTTAACAGCCTAGTTGATTAAGCCTTGGAAGTTTTTAGCTATTATGAGTACATCTATTCCCTGGGCTATGGTTACCACCGTTCCTACACCTCAGACTGAGGCAGACGCTAGCATTATTTATCCAAGTTCTGACGGAGAACCTGTGGCGGAAACGTTTGTCCATCTCTATGCCATGTTAGTCACCATTGAGGTGCTCACTCAATATCTGCAGGGGCAGCAAGCGACGGTGCTGGGCAATCAGTTTATGTACTATGCCCAGGGATTTCCCAAACTGCGGGTGGCTCCAGATGTAATGGTCGTTTTTGGCGTAGAGCCTGGTGGTCGAGACAATTATAAAATTTGGGAAGAAGGGGAAGTGCCATCTGTCATTTTTGAAATGACATCCCAGGGGACTCGTAGTAAAGACGAAGTCTTTAAAAAAACCCTCTATGCTCAGCTGGGGGTTCAAGAATACTGGCTGTTTGATCCTAAAGCTGAATGGCTAGACCCGGCCCTTCAAGGCTATCGTCTACAAAACGGTCCCGAGGAATCCTATTACGAACCAATCATCGACGGTATTAGTGAGCAACTGCAACTTCGGCTCGTTAACGAAGGGCAGCTAATTGGCTTTTATCGCCAAGATAATGACGAACGGCTGCTAATTCCTAGCGAGCTGGCGGTCGCGCTTAAACAAGAAGCTCTGGCTAAACAACAGGCAGAAAGACGAGCAGAAGAAGAACGTCAGCGAGCTAATACCGCAGAACAAGCGCAACTAGAAACTCAGGAAAAATTAGAGCGTT
This sequence comes from Leptolyngbyaceae cyanobacterium MAG.088, assembly GCA_019634055.1. Classification (GTDB taxonomy): domain Bacteria; phylum Cyanobacteriota; class Cyanobacteriia; order Phormidesmidales; family Phormidesmidaceae; genus Leptothoe. Next base: position 8,845 of record JAHQVZ010000184.1, on the reverse strand, counting down.
TGCAGGCCAAACTTCAGGAAATGGGTGTGGATCCAGACGACATTAGTGGGTGAGTGGTGAAGCGTGGTTGGGCAATAGAGAATGGATAATTGATAGTGGATAATTGATAAAAAAGTTCCCATTGTCTAGCGAGCGGCTCGTTTAAGAGCCGCTCGTAAACGAGCTATGCGAGCGAACGGAGCTCTACCAATCGTTAAAAATTGTCAGGAATTGTCGAGTCACAGACTGTATCTGACTATCACTAGGGAATGAACCCCTAAGGAGATACTGTGCAGTCACTTTACTGGTTTTGTTTTGTTATCGGCGGCGTCTTTGTTGCGATCGCTACCCTGGGTGGTGCAGGCGATGCCGATTTTGACGCCGATGCCGATGTTGACTTTGATGCTGATTTCGATGCCGATATAGATCTAGATGCCGATGTGGATCTTGACGGTGATTTAGACCTTGATGGTGATACGCCAGAGGTTAATGCAGGGGGCTTTGATGCCGAAATAGACACTGACCTGCAGCTCCTACGCAAAGTTAAAGGAGTCTACGTCTTTAGCCTTAATATCCTGACCAGTTTCAAATTCTGGACCGTTGGCGGATTTTTCTTTGGCCTAACAGGCCTCAGCCTCGGCTGGGTACAGCCCAACTGGCCGGCCTCAATCATTTTCATCGTCGCCCTAATTATGGGCATTTTACTGGGGGGGACCTTAGCCGTTGCCCTGCGGCATCTGGCCCGTCGCCATGCCGATAGCCTGATCCGCACCGAAGATTTTGCCGGACGTGTAGGGACTGTCGAACTGCCCTTTGATTCTAAAAGTAAGGGCAAAGTCAGACTAGAAATGCGCGGCAGCGTGTTGCACATGATGGCATTAACGGACGATACCAAGCAATTCGTTCCGGGGGACAAAGTACTTGTTGTCAATGTTGAAAGCAATCGTCTTTGGGTCGTTTCTGATGAAACCACCGCACAGTCTTGAACTTCGCCGTTGCTAATCAGCAACGTGAACCCATACTCTTTTATTCCACAACCATGACACACAACTCATTCTTACTGGGGCAGACTGGTCCAGCAAGCGATCAAAACACCTTAACCCAGACCGAAGCGGCTAGTTATGAAGTAGCCCAGGCTTTACCTATTACCCAGGCAAGTCAAAGTACAGCTCAAGCAGGAGCAGTATTGGGAGGCAGTGCCTTAGTGCTTGGCCTAATTGGTGTTGGCGCACTGATTTTAATCCTGAAGACCTGCCTACGCATTTGTAACCCCAACCAGATTTTGATTATCTCGGGGCGCAAATACAAAAATCAGAAAGGTCAAAATGTCGGCTACCGCGTTGTCTTTGGGGGGCGCACCCTGGTGGTGCCCATCATTGAACGGGTGCAAAGCATGGACATGACCACCATGCCCATCCCCGTGGAAGTGACTAACGCCTATGCCAAAGGGGGCACCCCACTAAATATTCAGGACATTGCCAATGTCAAAATTTCCAGCAACCGCAGCGTGGTGGGTAACGCCATCGAGCGATTTTTAGGTCGCAACCGCTCTGAAATTCGTCGGGTGGTGAGAGAAACCCTGGAGGGTAACCTGCGCGGTGTTGTTGCCCTACTCACCCCGGAGCAGGTCAACGAAGACCGGATGAACTTTGCCGAACGCATTGCGGCAGATGTGGCCAAAGATCTCAGTAAGTTAGGTCTGCATCTGGATACGCTCAAGATCCAAAGCGTCACCGACGACATGGACTACCTCAGCTCCATTGGTCGTCGCCAAATCGCCAATATTATTCGAGATGCTGAAATTGCCGAGGCTGAGGCAGTGGGTGAAGCCGACCGGATTGAGGCCGACTGTCAAAAACAGGCTGAAGTCGCAAAAACCCAGGCCCTGACCGTTGTTCAGCAGCGACAAAACGAACTGCGTAAAATCAAAGCCGAGCTAGAGGAGCGGGCTAAATCTGAGGAAGAGCGCACAACCGCTGCCGCCAAGGAGTCCCGCGCTCGCGCTGAACAGCAGTTGCAAACCGTACGGGCTGAGCTAGAGCGACTACGCCTGGAAGCTGACGAGGTGTTACCGGCCCAAGCCAATCGCCATGCCCAAGAGCTATACGCCAAAGGCCAAGCCGCTGCCCTCGAAGAAAATGCCAAGGCTGCGGCCCTGGTGAATGACATGCTAGCAGAAGTATGGGCAGAAACCGGCACCGATGCCACCCAGGTCTTTTTGATCCAACAGATCGACATGGTGCTCAAAGAAGCCGCCAAAGTCCCCGGTCGCATTCATCTCAAAAATATCAACGTGATTGATAACGGTGACGGTAAGGCTGTAGCTAGCCTGGTAAATGTCTATCCTGACGTGGTACGTCAGTTCCTTAAGCAGGTGGACGAAACCCTGGGTATCGATGTGACAGGTACCCTACACCAAAGTTTAGATTTTCAGCATTGCCTGGAACCGACAACAACGCCTGCAGCCGAAAAAACTGATGAAGAGTAACGGGGAAAGCGTTAATCCTCTATCGCTCTGCGAGCATGACTTACACAACCACTCTTCCCTCTTCCCTCTTCCCTCTCCACTCTTCCCTTTTCATTCTTCACTCTCCACTATTACATCGAGGACAATAACTAATGCCAGGTCTAGTTCTTTTACTTGCTATTCTCGGCGGTGGCACTGGGGTAATCTCCCTAATCATTCGCAACCTGTACTATATCTGCCAGCCCAATGAAGTGTTGATTTTTGCAGGGGCTCAACAACGGCTAGGGCAAAAGACCGTAGGTTATCGCCTGGTCAAAGGTGGCAGCAGCATCCGTAAGCCCCTGGTAGAGAAAGCTCTGCGCATGGATCTCACCAACATGATCATTGAGCTTAAGGTGGCCAACGCCTATTCAAAAGGGGGCATCCCCCTCCAGGTCGATGGTGTTGCCAACATCAAAGTTGCAGGTGAAGAACCTGCGATCCATAATGCCATTGAGAGACTTTTAGGCAAAAGTCGAAAAGAGATCGAAAAGATTGCCAAGGAGACTTTAGAAGGTAACCTGCGAGGTGTGCTGGCTAGCCTAACGCCGGAGCAAGTTAACGAAGATAAAATCGCCTTTGCCAAGAGTCTCTTGGATGAAGCGGAAGAGGATCTAGAAAAACTTGGGTTAGTTTTGGATACCCTACAGATTCAGAATATTTCTGATAATGTGCGCTATCTGGACTCCATTGGTCGTAAGCAGCAGGCCCAGCTGCAGCGCGATGCTCGCATTGCTGAAGCTAACGCCCAAGCGGCCTCAGCCATTCAAACTGCTGAGAATGAAAAGATTACCTCTGTGCGCCGCATTGATCGTGATACGGGTATTGCCGAAGCTGAGGCGGAGCGTCGCATTCAGGATGCCCTCACCAAACGCGGTGCGGTGGTGGCTGAGGTAGAAGCCGAAATTGCGTCTGAACTGGTGCGTTTCCAGTCGGATATTCCGGTCCAGCAGGAGCGGATTAAACAGATCACCGAGCAGCTAAAGGCGGATGTGATTGCACCGGCAGAGGCGGATTGTAAACGTGCGATCGCATTGGCCAAAGGTGAAGCCGCCCAGATCATCGAAGATGGCAAGGCCCAGGCAGAAGGTACCAAAAAGCTAGCTGAGTCCTGGCGAGCCGCCGGAGACAATGCCCGCGATATTTTCTTGTTGCAAAAGCTGGAAATGCTGCTAAAAACCCTGAGCGCCACCGTGCCCGATGTGAACGTGCAAAATGTGACGGTGATTGATGGTCAATCAGGGGGAACTGCGAAGCAGGCGATTGCCCTCATGGAACAGCTCAAACAAACCACTGGTCTGGACCTGGCCAGTGCTGTCAATAACTTTGCTAATGGCAGCAACCGGCTACCGGAAGGCAAATAGCAGGTCTAGCCAATTAAATGCCAGGCTCTAAAGTAGACAGGAGCCAGAAATCAGAAGCCCTAAAGGCACTGACGTCTGGCTCCTTTATTCTGTAATTCTGACTTCTACGACTTACATATGGCCAGCAGTCAGCGCACCAGCAGCAACCGTCAGTAGAATACGAGTCACTTCAATCACACCAGCAACAGTGAGCACTGCACCGATCTTGCGAATAATGGCAGGGGGCATATTGCCTTGCCATAGAGGATTGATAGCACCCACGAAACTGAACTGAGTTTCGTTACCTTCACCTTGATAGCGCTTGATGCTGAGCTCCTTAGGTAGAGCAGGCAGATCCTGATCGCTGGAGGATAGCTTGATGGAGCGACGTCCAGGCACCTGATAGGGACCAAAAGCAGCTACATACTCATCGGAGCCAGTTAGCTTGTCAGCAAAGGAACGAAGACCTTCGGATGCCAGCAAAGAACTCCACTTAAAGACTTCGGCCTGAATTGCAGGACGACCTAGAACCCGCTCAAAGCAAAGCTGAACAAAGCGATAGTTGCTATTGGTAGCCAGGATATAGTTGACAAACATATCGGAGCAAATCAGCTCACGGACAAGCTCCTGGGTCGTAATTTCATCATTCAAGTAAGCGGAATCTAACGCTTCATTATGGTGAAAATCAATATTCCGATTATCTTTGAAAAGACGACGATAGACCGCCTGAAGGCAGTCTGCTTTATCCATTTTCGTAAACGTCTTAATTCCACTAATATCGCCACTTTCTAAACGGATAAACCCGTTGGTGGATACAGGAATAACCTGATTGTTATTGGCAAGGGTCTGCATTTTTATTGACTCTTATAAATGGACAAGCAGGCTAGCATAGAGCCTTTCAGTCAAAAATATTTTAATAATCCATCCGCACTTGAATTGCAAAATGATAAGTATTTTTACCTAATTTATTTCAATATATTGCAGTGCTCTCAGAAAGTACCTGTCAGGCTGCTGGGTTATTTAGCCTCAATCAGTTGATAGTCAAAGGGTAAACTGACCTTGGTTATGCTGCCATGGTCCGCTTGCAAGCCGTAAAGAAGCATAACAATGTTACGGACAATACTTTCAAGGTAACCGTCGCTCAGAAATTTTCAGGGTCATTCTGCTCCAAAAAAGTAAGCACATCTGCACACCATTGCAACCAACTTGTTTCATAAGCAATTCCCCGTTTTAAGGTGAGGTACTTAAACTGCAGTGCCATTGGAGGATTAGACTCGGCTAAACACATCGCCTCTTTAGCCCGGTAATTGTCCAACTGAGCCTGGTGCAGTGCCTGACGATGATGCAGTTCTTTTAACAACAGTTTTCGGGGCATCTTGTAGCCAATCATTACCTTTACCAGCAAATCTTCTCGGATTTGGGTCCGCTCTGTAGGCTCCGCATACCAGCGATTGAACTCGGCCCAACCTGCCTCTGTAATGCTGTAAATCTTTTTATCTGGCTTGCCCTCCTGGGGCACTTTCTCAAAGCTAACCCAGCCCTGGGACTCCATTTTTGACAGCTCTCGATACACCTGCTGCTGCGTCGCTTTCCAATAGCAGCTCAGACCTTCGTCAAAACGCTTACTAATGTCATATCCGCTATCGGACTGCTGGGCTAACAAGGCCAGGATGGTATGGGCTAAGGCCATGGGAACTCACAAATCAAACAAACAGGTTTGGTATAACCCTTTGTTGACATATTCAACATGTTGAGTATAGGCTACAAGTGACATAAGCAACATGTTGAATATCAATTATTTGAATATCAACTGAGTGAATATCAACTATTTGGATATTGAGCCATGGTCTCATCAACGCCTGATACCACTGGAAGCAATAAACGCATTAACTGGCGATGGTTATGGCTGTTGCCAGTATTGGCAGTCCCCGCATTCTGGTTGGGGCGTTTTCGGTCTGGACCAGCAGTGGCCGAGAATGCAACGACACCACTGCCGGTGGAAACTCAGCTCTTAGAACGTGTCAACACCTACGCAGTCGAGCGAACCTATACTGGCGAAATTGTTGCTCGACGCAGCAGCGATCTGGGGTTTGAGCAAGCGGGTACCCTGGTAGATGTACTCGTAGATGAAGGTGATGCGATCGCAACAGGAACTCCCTTAGCGCGATTAGACACCCGTAATCTAGATGCCCAACGTCAACAACTCGAAGCTCAACGTCGTCAGGCCCAGGCCCAGTTCCAAGAACTACAGCGCGGCCCACGCCAAGAAGACATCGCTGCTGCCGCTGCTGCTGTACAAGACTTGCGCGCTCAGCTTGAATTGGCGCGTTTGCAACAGACGCGGCGAGAAGACCTGTATACCCAAGGGGCAATTTCCCTAGAAGAGCGGGACGAAGCGGCCTTTAGTGCAGATGCTCTAGAAAGTCGTCTTAACCAGGCCCAAAGCCAGTTAAATGAACTCAACGCAGGCACCCGAGTGGAACAAGTTAGTGCTCAGAATGCCCAAGTTGATCAAATTACAGCCAGTTTAAAAAACCTGGATGTTTCGATTTCAAAAAGTGTTATCTATGCGCCTTTTGATGGTCGGGTATCTTTGCGATTAGTGGATGAAGGCGTCGTGGTCAGTCCGGGACAGCCAGTCATGCGTCTTGTAGAAGGTAATGCTTTAGAAGCCCGCATCGGCATCCCTGGTCAAATGGCCAACCGGATCGCTGTCGGTAGCAATCAGGCCATCGAAGTCAATGGTCAATTATTTAAGGGGCAAGTCACTGCACTGTTGCCAGAACTCGATAATGCAACTCAAACGGTAACTGTGGTGGTGACATTGCCCAATGATGCTCAGCCTACTATTGGCGCAACTGCCCGGTTGAAATTGCAAGAACAACAAGATGAAATTGGCTATTGGCTGCCGACCAGTGCCCTTGTTGCTGGGGAGAGGGGGCTATGGTCAGCCTATGTCTTAGATAAAGTAGATGGTGAAACTGTTGAGAATCTCCATGAGGTGAGTCGCCGGGAGGTGGAGGTGCTTTACACCGAAAGTGATCGAGCATTTGTTAGGGGGCTGCTACAACCGGGAGAGGAGATTATCACAAGTGGTACGCATCGGTTGGTGCCGGGGCAGCTTGTCCAGAATTAACCCTTGTTTATATTTCGTACATGAGTCCTATTTAAAACAAAGATTTTAGCTAAGAAAAGCCCCATTTTGGATTGAGCGAGGTCCTCAATGTTTAATCTCTTCTTTCGTAATCGGCAGTTATTATTTTTAACCCTAACATTAGTTGTTGTTTGGGGGTTTGCAGCATTTCTTTCATTGCCTCGACTGGAGGACCCTGAGATTGTGCAGCGGAATTCGACGGTAACTACAATTTTTCCAGGGGCCAGTGCCGAACGAGTCGAGTCTTTGGTCACTGATAAGATTGAGGAAGAACTGTCTGACATTGAAGAGGTAGAAGAAATTAAATCATCTTCTAGTCCTGGCATATCAGTGGTTACGGTGGAGCTAAAGGAAACGATTCCTGATGTTGATCCAGTATGGGCCAGGGTGCGTAGCCAGATTGATGACGTGATTCCTGAGCTGCCTGCAGGGGTAACTCGCCCGGAATATGAAGACTCAGAAGTAAAGGCCAGTGCCATGATTGTAGGACTGACATGGGAGCTGGATGAGCCGGTCAACTATTCAATTTTGCGACGGGTAGCAGAAGGCTTGGAAGCGGACCTAAGAAACTTGCCTGGGACAGATAGTGTAGATCTGTTTGGGGAGCCGGACGAAGAGATTCGAGTAGAGATTAGCCAGGCTGATTTGTTGACATTGGGGATTAGTGCTCAGGAGTTATCGCAACAGATTGCGGCAAGTGATGCAAAGATTTCTACGGGAGAATTGCAGGGTAACTCTACTGAGCTGCTATTTGAGGTAGATAGTGCCCTGGATTCATTGGATCGGATTCGGGCAATTCCTATTCAGGTGGGGGCTGATGGGCAGATTGCTCAGCTAGGAAATATCGCTCAGGTAGCCAAAGGGGTACAAACTCCGGTGTCTGACCTGGCTCTGGTGGGTGGGCAACCGGCTATTGTCGTGGCAACAACGGTGGAGTCTGACTATCGTGTGGACCAATGGGCGCAGCAGGCAAGAACAGTACTGGCAGACTTTGAAGCTGACCTGTCAGATGGATTAGGCATTAGGGTCGTGCTAGATCAGAGTCGGTATGTACAGCAGCGGCTGAATGGGGTCATTGGTAACCTCATGCTAAGTTCTGGCTTGGTGATTGGTATCTCACTGGTGGTATTGGGATGGCGGTCAGCGCTCATTGTTGGGATGGCACTGCCACTTTCTACGCTGATGGTATTTGGCAGCATGAAGGTGTTGGGCATTCCGCTGCATCAGATGTCGGTAACGGGGTTGATTATTGCGTTAGGGTTACTGATTGATAATGCGATTGTGGTAGTGGATGAGGTGAGATCGCATCTCCAATCGGGCGGTCGTCCTGCTGAGGCTGTAGCTCAAACGGTTAAGCACCTGGCAGTGCCACTGCTGGCGTCTACGCTAACCACAGTATTAGCCTTTATACCCATTGCCACTTCTCCCGGTGGTACGGGGGAGTTTATTGGCACCATCGGTACTACGGTGATTTTGGCATTACTGAGTTCGTTAACGTTGTCTTTAACGGTGCTGGCAGCCCTGGCGGGACTGGTATATCGTTGGCAGCCGTTGCGATCGCAATCAAACCACTGGTCAGTGGGGGGCTGGTCTAACCAACGTCTCTCTAATCTCTATGATGGTAGTCTGCGCGCGGTCTTTCGACGACCTATCTTGGGCATATTGGTGGCCATGGTGTTACCGGTGGTGGGCTTTATTCAATTTGCCAGTCTGCCGCAACAATTTTTTCCGCCGACAAACCGTGACCAGTTTCAAATTGAGCTAGAGAGACCGGCCTCTAGCGCGATCGCAACCACCCAAGCCCAAACCCTGGCCATTCGTGAGTTAATCCAACAGCATCCAGCCGTCAACGATATTCATTGG
>JAHQVZ010000183.1 GCA_019634055.1 Leptolyngbyaceae cyanobacterium MAG.088 | reverse complement strand
GCCCTGAGCCGTCCTGATCTGGGCTATCAGCGTTTTTGGCACTGGCGTGGTTGGCGTATCCGCTATACCTACATCCGTCCTGATGATCCGGTGGCCCAGCAGCGACAACCGATGCTACTAATCCATGGCTTTGGGTCTAGCTTGGAACAGTGGCGCTCAAATCTAAAAAGTTGGGGTCAACAAAGACCTGTATACGCTCTGGACCTTCTAGGCTTTGGCCATTCTCAAAAAGTGGCAGTGCTGCTAGGGGCTGAATTTTGGCAGGAGCAAGTCTATGATTTTTGGCGAGCGGTAATTGGTCAACCGATGATTTTAGTGGGCCATTCCCTGGGGGCTTTAGTGGCGCTCACGGCTACGGCAAGACATTCAGGCATGGCAACCCAGCTGATTTTGTTTACGTTACCTCTGGCTCGTCAAGAATTAGTATCGGGTTGGCTTGACCAACTAGCGCGGAATGTGGAAAGTCTGTTTGCCACACCGCTATTGTTACGTCCGTTGTTTGCCATTGTGCGTCAGCCAGGGGTAATTCGTAAGGTGTTGACTGGCATCTATCAACGACCTGAGCAAGTGGATGATGAACTCGTTGATTTGTTTATAAGACCTACCCTGGAACGGGGTGCGGCGCGGACGCTGTGCTATCTGGTTAAATCTCGTACCAGGGAAGAGTTTAGTGATATTACGGCGGATTTGCTCCAACAGCTATCGATGCCAACTCTTTTGTTATGGGGCGTTCAAGACAATGTGCTACCGATTAAATGGGCGGATCAAATGCTGAGGGCAAACCCGCACATTACCTATCGTGCCATTGATGGTGCGGGACATTGTGCTTATGATGAGTTACCTGATTTGGTGGACGATATTATCCAAGCCTGGCTTGAAGATCAGGGTGCCTTAGTAGAATAAGTCTTTGGGATTCTAGTATTCGAGTTTATAGAGGAAATGCTGGGCCAGTACTGGGGCGATTTTTCATATGCTGACGTTGGCGCAACCGTCGAATTGCCGCTGCCCGTCGTTGGATCGGAGATTGATTTTCTTCTAAGTCTAAAATATTGTCTTGGGTGGTTGCTTCTGAGGGTTTGGGTACTCGGTTAAGACACAGTTCTAAGTTGCTATAGTGGGCATCCAGCTGCAGGGCCCGTTGGACCTCATCAATACGTTTGAAGCGTTCTGACAAATCGGTGGTTAGCATCTTAGCGAGTAGCCGTTCAAAGGGCTTACTGATGTTAACTGAACGTTGCCACTCGATTGTCTGGGTATCTGGGTCGATGTCAAATTCTAAGGGTGATTTGCCTGATAGTAAATAGAGACAGGTTACTCCCAGGGCATAGATGTCGCTGCTATAGGTAGGGCGCAGGGCTAATTGTTCTGGGGGTGCGAAACCCATGGTGCCGACAAAGTGAGTGGTCGGACTGGCGGCATGATCGCCGGGGTCATCATCGTGGTGGAGGCATTCGCGAACGGCCCCAAAATCGAGTAAGACCAGACGATTATCGTCGCGACAACGGATGATATTGGGGGGTTTGATATCTCGATGGATAACTCGATTTCTGTGGATGTAGCGTACGGCTGGAAGGACTTCGGCTAGAAACTGCTTAACGACAGGCTCTTTCTGGGCTCCTTTTTTACGGACTTCACGGCTGAGGGTATCGCCATGAATGTACTCTTGAACCAGAAAAAATTCCCCTTTGTAGGTAAAGTAGTCCAGCAACATGGGCAGTTGGGAATGGCTGCCTAAGCGTCCCAGGATTCTAGCTTCGCGGCGAAAACGCTGCTTGGCCCGTTCTAGGGCAATGGGATGACTAACTTTAGGGAATAGCTGTTTGATTACACATAGCGGTGACCCAGGAAGCATGCGATCGCGAGCCAAATGAGTCACTCCAAAGCCACCTCGGCCCAAAATGCGGACGACTTCATAGCGATCTCGAAAAAGCTGACCAGAGTCACATAGCTTTTTACTGAGACGTGGATCTTGAGAGTTGGATTCGGACATGAGTTGAGCGAAGCGGACAGATAGTAGCCGCGGGTCAAAAAAGCTCAATCGAATGAACGATGCTGCTAGCAACAGCTTCCCATCAATTGAGTGTCCGCAGTGACGGTCATGGATATTAATTATTATGACCTATCAGTTGAGGGATTGGAATCCGTCAGTATGCCGTCTATGTCAAAACTTAGCGAGTTTGCGTAGCTTTAGGCAACCAAAACTGAAATGTACTACCTTTATTAACTTGACTATCAACGTGAATTTTGCCTCCTTGTAATTCTACCAACCGTTTGCAAATAGCCAGACCGATACCAGTACCGCCAGAGCGACGGCTGCGTGAGCGATCGGCTCGCCAGAACCGTTCAAAAACATGGGATAAATCAGCGTCAGCAATACCGATGCCCGTATCTTTTACGGCTAGCCAAACCTGTTCTGCCTGAGTCCAAGCTTTGACGGTAATGGTGCCATTGTCTGTGTATTGGAGGGCGTTACTAAGCAAGTTAACTAAAATTTGCTCGGTGCGGGCAAGGTCAGCGTCTACCGCAGGAAGATCAGGGGCTATCTCTAAGACAAGTTGTGGATTTTGAGATTCAAGCTGCTGATCACGAAAACGCTGGGTAATTTGCTGAATTAAGGGTGGCAGTTCAAGGCATTGCCGTTGAATCGGTAGGTAACCTGCTTCTAGTTTAGAGAGTTCCTGTAAATCCTCAATTAAACGTTGCAGCCGTTGGGTTTCAGAAATTAGACGTTCGTAAGTTTCAGGGGTGGCGGGCAATTTTTGATCGCTCAGGGCTTCGAGGTAGCCACGCACAATGGTTAATGGTGTACGTAGTTCATGGGAAAGGTCGCTGACTAGTTCTCGGCGCTGCTGTTCTACCTGTTGTAGCTCGCTAGCCATACGGTTAAAACTATGACCCAGCTGATGCAGCTCTGGAATTTCTGACGGGGGAACGCGGGCGGCCCAATCCCCAGCAGCAAAACGCTGGGTAATGCCTTCCATGCGGGTAAGCGGACGGATGATTCGCCGCGATAGCAGATAGCTGATGCCGCCAGCGGCCCCGCCCCCCAAGAGCACTGACCAGATCATGCCCCTGGCCCAAGCGTCGGTGAAACTTTCTAAAATTTGGCCCCGCATTTGTTGAATGCGAATACCTCTACCTTCTAGGCGCTCTAGGGTGATTACAAAGTATCGGGGGGTAGAAAGACGGCTCACACCGGCTAAGGCAATGATGGCCACCGCCATAACAATCAGGTGGGACAGTAGCAATCTGGTTCGTAAACTAATTTTGGGGGGGACTTTTGCCATGGACTAAAGGCAATGGGGGCATTTAAGAACTTTTAGCGTCGTCTTCAAAGCGATAGCCAACACCAACGACGGTTTTGATAAACATAGGCTGGGTCGGGTTGGGTTCAACTTTTTTGCGTAGGCGAGCAATGTGGGTATCGACTACCCGTTCATCGCCAAAGAAATTGTCTCCCCAGAGCTTTTCGATTAGCTGTGAGCGATTCCAGACGCGACCAGGGTAGCTCAAAAATGTGGCTAGTAAATCAAACTCTAATGGAGTGAGGTCCAGGGCCGTTGGATCTTGGCCTGGATCTTTGTAAAAGGCAGAGCGCTGGTTAAAGTCGATGGTAAAGTGAGCGGTCTGATAGGTTTGGCTGGAGTCTGCCCCTCTCAGGCTGCGGCGTAGAAGAGCCCTAACCCGAGCAACGAGCTCACGAGGGCTAAAGGGTTTTACCATGTAGTCATCGGCTCCGGTAGATAGGCCGATAATGCGATCGAGTTCTTCCCCTTTCGCCGTTAACATAAGGATGTAAGGATCTTTTTTGACCGGCGTCTGGCGAATGCGGGCACAGACTTCTAGACCATCTAAGCCTGGAATCATCAGGTCTAGGATAATTAAATCTGGCTGAAAAATAGGGAAACGGTCTAAGGCATCGATACCGTTATTACAGATCTCAGTTACAAAATTTTCATTGGTGAGATAAAGCTGAATCAGCTCAGCGATATCAACTTCGTCCTCAACAATTAGTACATTCATCTGTGTACCACAAGAAAAACTGTGTAGTTTTGGGTAGGGATATGGATGATTTATAGAGTAGCGTGAGCCAGGAATTTGGCCATGGATATTGGGGGATTTTACAAAAAGGGTTTGAACAAAGAGAAAAAGGGCTTGCGAAAACGTAAACAATAGGCCACTATTCAATAGCTTTGATACCTTTTAGCCTTTTTAGCCCTTGGGTAAGCTGAGGGTTAACCCTATGGTTGCATCATGCGTGTGTTGTCTTTGGACAGTTTTATGATGGGGGCAATTGCCCTGCTGGTTAACGTTGTGGAGGCGTAGAGCATGAGTTTAGCGTCGGCGTTCACCCTAAGTCGCCTAGTGACCGATCTCACCTACGATTTGAGTAGAGCGTCGGAGGTGCCTGATGAGATAGCCGTGCAGTGTGCCATTAGTCGTGGCAAACTCATGGTTTTGTTGGAAAGCCCCAATGTGGAGACGGTACCTGGAAAATATGTATTTGCCCAGGTAGAAACCTTGATTCGTCATCGCTTAGAGATCGAGGGATTACCTGTAGAGGCCGAGCATTTGGGTGCTACGGGGGAGCCTATTCCTATTAAGGTGTATCTAAAGCAGCCATCTATGACTAAACCTACTGCGGTGCATAGGTTTAACTGGTTAGTAAAGGACATCTCTGAGCCGATCTTGTTGGATGATGTAGCCTTTGAAGATGAGGGATTTGAGCCATTGTTGAGCCGTCAGCCGGAGGTCGCCCCTGCCAGATTGTTTGAGGATAATAGCGGTAATGACGAGGTGACCGGCGATCTTTCTGAAGATGAATTTTTATCTGGCGAAGGGGGATTTTTATCGGGTGAGACTCTGCAACTGGGTGAGGATTTACCTGGCATAGAGGAGATTCAATCTGATGGTGAACCATCCATTGATGAGCTTCTAAATCTGGATGGACTCTATGAGCATGAACCAGAGGCTATGGTCGATGGTGGGACATCGGTCGATGGTGGGACATCGGTCGATGATGGAGCATCGGTTGCTACCGCTGATGCTGAACTGGAGGATGATTTTGAGGATGATAATCCTCGTATTTCTCCTGGCTTGGTGGTTGCAGGTGTTGGTGTAGCGGCCATGTTTGGAGTATTGGGGTATGGGCTAAGCCGACCCTGTGCGTTGGGGGCTTGCGATCGCATTCAGCAGGCCCAGTCTTTAGGCGATGCAGCTTTGATTGCCCTCAAAGATCAGCCGACTCCCCAAACCGTAATAGACATGAGTGACCAACTAAATACGGCTGTTGATACGCTTAAACCCATTCCTCCGTGGTCGCCCCATTGGTCAGAGGCTGAGTCATTGTTAGCGGGGTATCAAGGTGAAGCCAATTTACTCAATGCCGTGGCAGCGGCTCAAGAAAATGCTTATCAGGCTGCCAAGGATAGTCAAAATCCGCCCCATCCCATTGCCCGTTGGGAAGGAATTGCTAGCCGTTGGCGTGACACCATTACCCAGTTGGAAGAGATTCCGGTGGGAAGCCCTATTTATAATGCATTTGTTACTCCTAAGTTACAAGAATATCGCAATAACTTAGCTACCATTGAGGGCCGAATTTCGGCAGAACAGAAGGCTGAAGAAAACCTGAATCAGGCCCAGTTGACGGGAGCTTTAGCCAAGGACCAGGCAGAAATTGCTAATACACTGTCCGCGTGGAAAACAGCCTTAGACTCCTGGGATAAATCTGTTAAGCAGCTCAAGCAGATTCCCAGCGGAACGATGGCCCATGGCGAAGCAGGAAAGTTGTTAGCTAAATATGAGGCTGATTTAGCAGAGGTTCGCACTCGTTATCAAAAAGAACAGGCTGCTGACCAATTCTATAACGAGGCTGTGGGCCATGCTACTACGGCTCGGGAATATGAATCTGAGGAACAGTGGACGCTGGCGATGTTAAGTTGGCGAGATGCCATTACTCAGATAAAGGGAGTGCCAGCGGGTACTTCACGCTATGCAGATGGTCAGACCTTGTTAAAGAACTATGAGCCAGCGTTGTCGCAGGCTCAGGAGAATTTGAGGTTAGCCATTCGATTTGATAAGGCGAAGGACGATTTTTCTAGTGTTTGTAAGCCGACATTTTGTCAGTTTGGAATGAAGGGTGGTACGGTGCAACTCAAATTAGTCAAAAACTATGATGCGCTAGCTGATTTGTCCATTACTGACCCGAATAATCGTGTTAGTAGCGTGCCGGCTTCTGATCAGATGATTGTTGAAATCAATGCACTGTTGCAGGAGGTTATTAATATTGGTAAGCGTACCCAGCTACCCATTGAGCTATATGGTGCAGATGATGGTTTCATTGCCCGATTTAGCCCTGAGTTAGAGGGCTATGTGAAAAGCGTTGTGGTTAATCAAGACCCTTAGTTTATTGGCTGATAGGGATTTCAATAATTAATTCGGTGCCCAGACCTAATTTAGACTGACATTTAAGGTTTCCGTGATCAGGTTCAGTCATGATTTGGCAGCTGATGGCTAGCCCCATACCTTTATCTGCGATC
>JAHQVZ010000182.1 GCA_019634055.1 Leptolyngbyaceae cyanobacterium MAG.088 | reverse complement strand
GTTCCGGTACTCAACCGCATCAGGATCATCAAACAAAGCCGCAGCTACTGCCTTGCAAACATCTACGTCTAGACCGGAATAAGCACCGCTCTCATCAACAAAGCTAAATCCAGGAATACCACCGTCAACACCGCAGTTTAGGGTGCCACGACTAAGAACAGTCTCTAAACGACCACCGCCAGTAACAGCAGTAGTCACTGCATCAGCTGCATCACCAGCGGCATCAGTAGCCGTATCAACTGCATCTTGAGCACCACCGCATGCCGCTAGTGGTAGGGCGACAGCGAGTAGCGCTGCTAAAGAAAAACCCTTTCTTGCCATAGTTACCTCACACACTCCATTAAGACAGACCAAACTAGATTGATTAACAGCTACACCCTCTAATCCAAGAACTAACTCTACGCTTAGAATTTGAAGCCATGGCAGAGCAGACTGCACATCCTAGCTTGGAACTTTATGCATTCTAAGACGTTATATTATCGCTTGCTAGGAATTAATACGTATAATACGCGGCAGTTATGACAAGAATATGCGGCTTATGGGAGCTGACTTCGTTGAGCCACCAAGGTTTTGTATCTCAGACCACATTTTCTGAAGCTTGAGTATATTTTAAGACTTGCTTAGCGGCGTTCTATCAAAATCATAGGGATGTCTCTAGGGATTGACGGACCACAAGCAACCCTATTCCCCGTTAGTCAAAATGAGCTGGAGTATCCCAGGACATGTCTATTTGTGCTGGGCAATATCTCGAATTAAAGGAAGTTTGGATTGAATGTAGCGATTGACTTGGGTCAATTCGCCCGTATCTAAAGGCGATTGATGACTAAGCTGCTCTAATAGCCAATTAGCTAATCCCTGATCGTCTAGGCTGAGGATATGACTGCTATGGGTAGCATCAATCACGGACCACAGTTGACGAAGCAGAAAAGGAGACATGTAATTTTAAGATTGTTTTAACATTCTCATTTCCATTATCCCCATTACGTGTCGAAGTGGATGTTTATTTTTGACAAGTTTTTTCGCAGGCAAGATGGATTCACTCAAAATAGGTCCCTGGAATGAGGCTGCTTTGTATCAGTAATGGGCACGGTGAAGATCTGATTGCGATCAGAATTTTGCAGGCTCTGAAAGGACTGTTGCCTGATTTGCAGATGGCGGCTTTGCCCATTGTGGGAGAGGGGCGGCAGTACCAAAAGTTAGGTATTGAAATTATTGGTCCTACAAAAAAAATGCCCTCCGGCGGCTTCATTTATATGGATAGCCAGCAACTGGCTCGTGACTTGCGGGGCGGGTTATTGCAGCTGACGATGGCCCAACTATGGGCGATGGGGCAATGGCTCCGGTCGGATGATGTGGTGCTGGCGGTGGGGGATATTGTGCCGCTGCTATTTGGGTGGCTAAGCCGCCGTTCCTATGGCTTTGTGGGTACGGCTAAATCTGAATACCATGTGCGGGATGAGCAGGGGCGCTGTTTGGAGGGGGCCACATTGTTGGATGTGCTTAATTTTCAGCGGACTTGTGTCTATATGCCCTGGGAGCGCTGGCTGATGAAGCGTAGTATCTGTGTCTTTCCTCGGGATGGAATTACGACTCGCCATTTAAGGCAATGGGCTTTGGATGCCTACGATGCGGGTAATCCGATGATGGACGGGTTTGCGATCTCAGCAAGTCAACAAATTGACCCAGAAATAGGTTTAACAATCCTTTTATTGCCGGGGTCACGGGCACCGGAAGCCTATGAAAATTGGCACCGTCTACTGCAGGGGGCAGACAATATTACGGGGCATAGCACTGAGCCTGTGACGTTTTTGGTCGCGGCTGCTCCCAGTCTGGACCTGACTCAACTAACTGCAATGCTGATGGACCATAATTGGCGGTTGGTTGACAAGAGCTATCAACGCAAGGGTGATGTGCTTTATATCGATCAAGGTGCATTTGTGGAGTACGCTCACCGCGCAACTGTTGCGATCGCAACTGCAGGCACTGCCACAGAGCAATTTGTGGGTTTAGGTAAACCTGTGCTCACCTTGCCGGGTGACGGTCCTCAATTTACCCTCAGCTTTGCCCAAGCCCAGGCGCGCCATCTCGGTCCATCCGTCACCCTAGTAGAGAGCCCTAGTCAGATTTACGAAGCCCTAACTGCCATTTTGAACGACCCGGAGCAACAGGCCGTTATTTATCAAAATGGTCTGCATCGCATGGGGCCACCAGGTGCTGGACAGAGAATTGCTGAGATTTTGGTTGAAAAATTGTTGGTATAGGGTTTATCCCAGTAATGCGGCAGCTTTCTGGGCTTTCAAATATTCGGTATTGACCCCCGACTCACGGGTAAGGGCAATTTTGCCAGTGCGAGCAATTTCCCGTACCCCAAACCGATCGAGCACCTGTACAATGGCCACCATTTTGCCCGGATCGCCCACGACTTCTATGGTGAGGGCATCATCAGAAACATCCACCACCCGTGCCCGAAAAATCTGGGCAAAATTCATGATTTCTGTCCGTGTAGTGCTGCTGGCATTTACCTTGAGCAGCATGAGCTCACGCTCAACACAGGGTTTTTCTGTAATGTCGTTGACCTTCAGGACATTAATCAGCTTATAAAGCTGTTTCGTCAACTGTTCAATCACACCATCATCCCCGGGGACCACCATGGTGATCCGAGAAATTCCTGTCCGTTCAGCTGGACCAACAGCCAGGCTTTCGATATTAAATCCACGACGGGCAAACAATCCAGCGATGCGAGTCAGAACGCCTGCTTCGTCTTCGACCAAAACAGATAGGGTGTGTTTCATGGGAGAGACAGTGATGGATGGCTCACTATTTTATTCCTAGTTGATGCAAACATCCAGGCATCTGAGCCTCTGCATAAAATTCTCAATACAACATTAGAACGTTAGTCCTGACTGAGACGGTCGGGTTAGGCCATACACCGTCAAGGGGGCGTATAACGGTCTAATGCATCAGGACCTTTGCTATAGAAATCGAGAGGTTAAGGGGGGTTGAGATGCTGGAATGCAAACATTTGCATCTAGAATCCGGGGTTTTCGATTAGCATCCCGAAATTGGAAACAGTCTGAGAAAAAGTTTATATGCACAACCATTTAAACAACGCATTGTCAATTATCCGATAGGCCAGATTGGCTAGCTAGAACCGTTCATCAACCTCTTCAGGGAGCAAAATAAAACCATGGGCAAATACATCTTGCTAATCGGAGTGACTGCGGGTGAACTGGCAGAGGAATATACAGAACGTTCACCGGCGATCGCAAATATTACTGCCCTTAAAAAAAATCTGTTAAATGAGGTTGAAGAGCTGCGCGATGATCAAATAACCACGTTGATCAACCCCACCCTGCGGCAAATGCGTCATGCCATTGCCCTGACTAGCTATCGTTGCCGCCATGATGACCTATGTTTTATCTACTACGCTGGCTGTGGTTTGATCGACGCCCACACTGGCAAAATTTATCTGGCTGCCAAAGATACTAGTTTAGATGCCATTACCACCACCGCTATCTGCAGCGATTACATCCATGAAGCCCTGCCCTCCATTCAAGCCAATTTGAATCGGATAATGGTTCTAGATTGTATGTGGGGGTCTTTGCCATCTCAGAGCAACTTTTATGGCCCCCAAAGGCCTGTGGATATAGCTTCCCACAATCGCCTTGCCGTGACCCAGTTAGCAGACTGTAACTGTACCTTATTCACCGCCTTAGGCAGTCATGCCAATCCCTGGCCCATGGCCAATTCTGACCTATCTCTATACACCCAGTGTTTGGTCGAGGGCATCACCACAGGTCTTGCCGACATTGATGCGGATGGTGGGATCTCCATTAATGATTTAGACGCCTACATGTCTCAAGCGTTGAACGAGACAGAGTTAGATATTGTTCCAATTACGCTTTATGGGCCTAGGGCACTTTCCCAGCGCCCGCTGCTATCAGTGCGCCCCTACTCCTCAGAGCGAGAATATCGCCGTAGTGTCGAAGAGTATGTCCACCATCATCGGGGTCATATTACGTCAAGCCATCGCAGCGTCCTAGAATTTCTGCGCCATCAGTTGGGGATTACCCTGGATCAAAGCCAGACCATTGAAGCCGATGTCATTGCTCCCTATCGCGAACATTATGAAAATTGCGATCGCTATCGCCATGCGCTAATCACCGCCCTAGAATTGGAATCTCCCCTGGGCAAACCCCTTAAAAAGTGGCTACGCCACCTTCAAAGTGAGTTGGCCCTAAGCCATGAAGATGTTTCCACCATTGAGGCCCAAATTGCAACTCAATCGGTTGCCCACAACAATTCGGTGCAACAGCTACAAACGTTGCCTCGACGGTTAACGCCTGTTGAAAGACCTCAGCTACCAGCCGTCTTTAACCCCAATGTCTCCCTTGATAGGGCTCACTACACCGGTTGAGACGGGGTAAACGCTTTTGATTTGCTCGTTAACTCATTCTCTACAGACCTTATATCGCTGACAGCTTGGGCAAAATAGGCATATTAATTTAGTCAAGTAGCTATTGATGATTAACCAATGATCCGGTAGCGTCTTTGGCATGATCGTCATCGGCTCGATTTAGCCGCCTGTTTGTCCATGCAATCGGATCCTGTCTATACCCAGTCTCCCTGGATACAGAAAGCCTTTAAGGCGCTGAACCTGCGCTCAGGAGAAGAGCATCGAACAGTTCTACTGTTTTCCTTTTATACCCTCATGTCCATAGGGATTATGTGGCTTGAGGTGAGTTCGGCTGCGCTGTTTCTAGAGCGGTATGGGGCAGATAAACTGCCACTTATTTATATTTTTACAGCATTGGTGGGGGTGAGTTTAGGCAGTGTCTACTCCTGGTTGCAGCGACTGATGCCATTACGCCAGGTGATTGTGCTGATTGCGCTGTTGATGACATTGCCCATTTTTCTATTTCGCATTGGGTTAAGTGTCGCGATATGGGCACCCCCCACCATTTTTGTCATGCGGCTATGGATGGAAGCCATTACCAACCTGAATGAACTGAATTTATCGGTACTGGCTAATCAGCTATTTAATATTCGTGAACTTAAACGTACATTTCCGTTAATCAGCAGTGGCAACCTGGTGGCAGATGTCCTCAGTGGCTTTACCCTCTTTATTCTGCTCAGTTTTTTAGACGTTCACAATGTTATTTACCTGGTATTGGGCGTCATGCTGTTGGCCACTGGTGTGTTGTTCTATGTCAGTAACACCTATGACCATGCCTTTCCTGATTCCAAACGACGCAAGGTAGAGGTTTCCAATGCCAATTTCTCGGCGCGGCGGTTGCGTAAGCTGATTCGACGCTATGTACTGTTATTACTCAGCTTTTTTATCATTGCTCAAATGCTGGTGTATCTGGTGGAATACCAGTTTCTTCACCAGTTAACCGTCCAGGCGTTCGATGCTGATACCATCGCCAAATTCCTCGGCATCTTTTGGGGGGTTCTGGGTTTGATTGAACTCCTCACCCAGTTGTTTACCTCCAGCCGTCTGATTGAACGATTAGGCTTATTTATTACGGCGGGGTTATTACCCTCTCTGTTAATTATTCTCAGCAGCCTTTGTTTTGGGGTGAGCCTGATTCCCGCATTAGTGGGCATAAATGGCCTGTTTATTGGTCTGGTCATTCTTAAATTTGTTGATGAATGGCTGCGCTACACCATTGTTGCCAGTACCCGCCCCATCTTATTTCAGCCGGTGCCAGATCAGCGTAGAGCCAGGGTACAGTCGCTGGTGGGTGTGGCCGAAGCCATTGCCATTGGTCTGGTCGGTGTGGGTATTTTGCTGGTCATGGCACTGGTGAATCGAATCACCTGGATACCGGGGGAAAGCGTTTTTCTGTTTATTACGTTGACGCTTTCATTGCTTTGGCTAGGAAGTATCTTTTTGTTGCGATCGCAATACCTTAACCTGCTGGTGCTTACTGCTGAACGCGGTTTGTTAAGCTTTTCCGATGCCAGCTTGCGGGTGTTAAAACAGGCCATTATTGAGGCTCTAGATAAGCCCGGCCCAGAGGCAGACAAACGATCTTTGATTGAACTGCTAACTCAGATCGAACCCCGCAGCATCAGCGAAGTATTGGCTCCGATGTTAAGCGAGTTGTCTCCCACTCTGCAACGGCAAAGCCTGGAAACCATGCTGGTTTATCCCGATCCCACCTTCACGGACTATGTGGATGCCTTGATCTATCCCTCCCAGGAACCGCCGATTTTAGCCCTGGCAGTACGCTATGTCTGGCTCACCCAGAAAGTGGCTGATGTTAACAAACTCAAACCCTATCTCAAACGAAGTGTTGACCCCGTTGTGCGGGGTACCGCTGCGTCCATGATGCTCAAACATGGACGTCCTGAAGAACGGGCCAGGGCCACCTACCTGTTGCAACAGATGCTCACTCACCGGGAAGAGCGAGAACGGGTAATGGGCTGTCGTGCCCTGGGCGAAGCTGAGTATATGCAAGGGTTACGGCTGCATGTGCCCAACCTGTTACAGGATGATTCCCTACGGGTGCGCCGGTCCATGTTAGAAGCGATCGCAGCTACCCGGTTAGAAGAACACTATCCATCACTACTTCAGGCGCTTCGCTATAAGTCTACCCGCGAGTCAGCCATGCAGGCGTTGGTGGACCTTGGCAATGATGCCCTGCCGATGTTGGTAGAGCTAGCCAACAACCCATACAAATCTGAAGCCCTGCGCCATCAGGCGTGGCATGTGATTGGCCGCATCGGTACCCTGAACGCCTTAAATCTATTGGCCTCTAACCTAATGACAGCCTGGGGCGATACGCGCCGC
Organism: Leptolyngbyaceae cyanobacterium MAG.088; assembly: GCA_019634055.1. GTDB lineage: Bacteria > Cyanobacteriota > Cyanobacteriia > Phormidesmidales > Phormidesmidaceae > Leptothoe. The sequence goes on along the minus strand of JAHQVZ010000182.1, from coordinate 4,968 downwards.
TGGATTTTACGTATTTTATTGAAACTTGCAGATGAACAAAACCTGCGGCGGTCTAACGATATTGAACTGGCTCTGGATCGACTGGGGCGTCAGGGGGTGGAAACCCTGCTTAATCAGGAACTGCAATTTGTTGCTCAGCTGTATGCCTGCCTGGTAGACCTGGCCGATGAAAAGGCTCCAGGCGAAACCTTTGATTGGCTACGTCGGGCCCTGCATGATATGAAAACCGATGCTATGGAACGGATGTTGCTGCTGATGCGGTTTCTCTACCCATCCTCCACAATTCAAGCAGCGGAGCTTAGTTTAGACGGAGCATCCGCTAGCCGAGCTAGGGGGCTAGAGATTTTAGACAATACCTTAGATATCCCGGCTAAACGCGCGATTCTTACCCTATTTGATCAGTCTAGTGAAGCCGCTACCCTGTCTGCCTTAACTCCTTTGGTTCCCTACCAGCCAATGCTTCCGCAGGAACGCTTACGTCACCTTGTTGAATTGAGACATTTTCTATCAGATTGGGCTTTAGCCTGTTGCTTCCATGTCGCGCGCACTGAGCGCTGGAGCCTGGGAGCAGATCATGTGATGGCCTCCTTACGTCACCCAGTCGGCTTTGTGCGTGAGTCGGTTTTGAGCTATCTCGATATGGCATCACCACGGGCATTGGGATCACTATTACCGTTGATGGAAAATGATCCTAATCCCCTGGTGGCCGATCAAGTACAAAAGATGATGACCAAATATGTTGGGGTGAAGTAGACCTTGACAAACTATGAGTTGCATCCACTACAGCAGAGGGGTACACTTCCATAACCATGGGTTGGGAATGCTATCTTTATGCTCTCAAAGTCACTAGTGATGTGATTTTAACGGCGATTAACCGACTACTGTTCTAAGCCAGGTTCACCATGCTCACCAGTGTTGATCGTTTACTATTTGTACGGGCCGTTCCGATTTTTACGGAACTGCGAGATGACTTTCTGGTGCGGCTGGCCTCAATTATGGACGAGCTATCGTTCCCTGCTAACCATCGGATTTTTAGGGAAGGAGAAGAGGGCCGTTCTCTCTACATCGTTGTATCAGGACGGGTACGGGTACATTTAAAGTCGGAAGATTTAACCGTCTTAGATAAAGGCACTTGTTTTGGGGAAATGTCTCTATTTGACGCTGAACCCCGCTCGGCATCCGTGACGACCATTAATGCCTGTGATTGTCTGGTACTTACCCAGCAGCAACTATATGAGGCAATCGATGAAACCCCCGGCATTGCCGTAAATATTATCAAGCTGCTGTCACGCCGCATTCGTGAAATTAACAAAGAGCGTAACCGTCAGCCATCGGGCCAGACCACTAAAGTCTCCCCCATTTTGCAAGATGCCTTGCAAGAGGTTCCTAGTACTAATGTGAGTTCCACGGTGGCCGCCGCCGCTAAAGCCCAAAAGCAAAAGGCTGCTCAACGCAGGACATCGGTGCAACAGTCCTCCCAGGTAAAAACTCGCTATGAAAATCCATGGCCCTATTAATGGGGGGAATGGGGCTTACTAATGGGACTATGATTGTTGGATAGCAAATGGTCCTAGATAATGAATCATCGGTTGGGTAAGTGGCTTCGATTTGCATTGGTTGCGATCGCAGTCATTGTCATTATTGTGGTTATTCAGCGTTATGGCATTGGCCGACTCTATAACCATGTTGAAAGCAATGTCGAAAATCTTGGCATTTGGGCACCATTAATCATATTTTTTCTACGGTTTACCAGCGTTGTTATTCCGGCCCTACCAGGTACTGCCTACTCTGTGCTCGCAGGGTTAGCATTAGGGTTTTCCCAGGGGTTGCTGGTAATTTGCCTTGCCGATATATGCTCCTGTAGCATGAGCTTTTTTCTTTCAAAACAGTTTGGCCGTAGCTTTGTTCAACGCTTAATTGGCAAGAGGTTTATTGCCCGTGTTGACACCCTCAGTCAAAAGCACCTGGAACGTAACTTTTTTTTGATGACGGCCTTTTTAATGACAGGGTTCTTTGACTTTGTTGCCTATGGCGTTGGCCTCACTAAAGCACCCTGGCTACGTTTTATGCCAGCACTTATCCTTAGCATTGCCATTTCTAATCCACCTATTGTGGCCCTGGGGGCTGGCTTATTAGAGGGCGGTAAACTGTTGTTAGTCTTTGCCATTTTAGGAGCATTTGCATTAGCTCTTTTAACTGGGTTTCTACAACGCAATCAGTCAATCACCTAAGGGAACTGCACAAAAAAAGTACCCAGGTAAGGCAGTGGGCAGTAGGGGTATTGCACGCAATGCCCTCAGTCAGCGCGATCTGTGGCGTCAGCTCAGCCGAATGGCAGAGGGGTTTGAAGCAGGCTTTTTTCTATAGCCCATAGGGTTTTCTGACGCCATGCTCCAATACCCCTCCAGGTATGCCTTCGCTCTGCAGCTAGCTATATCAGCTAATTGAAACCGTCTGGCGGCTCCACTGATGTCTCATACGATTGCTCAAATTCGCCTGTTGCACAGGAGACCCTGCCAACAAAACCGTAACTTTTCCTGCCTGAACAGTCCCCCAGTTAACCAATACAACACCCGTTTTAGTCACTGGATCAAACTCTAGACCCTCTAGGTCGAGATCTGCCAAACATCGATAATCGGTATGTAAAGTCTCACTACACCAACCAGGAACCCCCAGCCGTTCGGCAATTTCCGTCGGATAAGAGGAACCGTTATAGCGAGGATTACACTCAATCGCCAGATACTCTGTACCCGTGGCCCCCTCTACAACAGCAACATCAAAACCAAAGGTCCCCTTCATCCCATTCTCGAACATCCATTGCGCCATGGGATCCACCACATGCCAGGGCTGATGCAATGTGGGATAGCGATTACCACCATGCACACAACCATCTAAGATTTGTTCAGACACCAACGAACGGGTTACCCCCTCAGATGTAACCCGATATTGAAGATTGAGAAAGGCAGATGCTTGTATCTCCGTCTGCACCTGGAAAGGCTTCCCCTTAGGAAACTGTTCCACCGCATTCAACAGATCGGCTGAATTTTCACAGCGAAAGATGCCTACACCATGGTCTGAGACAGCCAGCTTCACATAACAAGGATAGGCAAAAGCCTCAAGATTGCCCAATCTATTGCGGTTAGCAAAACACTCAGTTGGTGGAACAGGCACATTCAGTTTATGGGCCAATTCTACAAAGTTGTTCTTTGAGTTCATATACTCAACAACGTTGTACCAACTACTATCTAACTGCCGCAGTAGCTTGGCACAGGTTTGCTCTTGGTCAAACGCATGACCAAAGAAATAAACTGATACATCATCAGAAGAATGTTGATTTAATTCCTCAAAATCAACATTCCAGATAATATCTTGGCTGTGCTCTAAACCAATGCGCGCATAGTGATCTTTCAACTCTGGCCAATCTACCGCTAGATCTGGATGGAGCTGCACTTTATCTGTCGGAGAACTCAATCCTGCAGCTCTTCCTGAGAAAAGATGAATCCCCCCATTTTTATCCAGGGTACTCATCATAATGTCATGGTTAAAGATCTTCATTTGCAAAAACTCTCAGAGTAAGAATGAACCTAAACAGCAAATCGTAAGACCGTAATAATTGTTCGCCTATCTGTTGTTCAGGCGTTTAAAAAATGAACCAAAAAGAGAAAGAAACACCAAAAATTCAACCATGAAAAAGCATGAAGTATACTGCGACACTAATGCAATATCGAAACGTTAAAACATTTGGAGATATTCGTACCTTTTTTATCTTTTTTATCAAGTCTCTCCCACTATTCAATCCTTGATCAGGCAATAACGTCTTAATTAGCCAGGGATACGCAACCAGAAGTTAACTGATTACAAACTTGATATTAGAGTGACTAAACCAGAGTCCGATGGCGCTAAAAAGTCTTGATTTCATGACAAGAAACAATCAGGTAGCAAAGTAGTACACCATTCTGCTGGTACAGCTGCTGTATATTTATTCGATGAATACGCTACCTCATGGGCAATTGCACAGCTCGGACTAACTTGTTTGTAGCTCTGATGCTATGGAGGGGGACTGAACTGACATATGAACAGTTAGTCCAGCCTTAGTCAGTAACTGAATCAGATCTTCTACTGAAAATCGGCTGATTTCGCCATTTATGAGGTTTTGCATCCGAGGAGAAGACTGGCGAAATGCCCGAGCAGCCTCATCTAAAGTCCACTGCCGTTGCCGAATATATCGCCGGAGGGCAAGCATCAGCTCTGTTCTAATGCGCAAGCTTTCAAGCTCAGCGATTTCTAGGTCTAAGGTGGCAGACTCAAATGGAGAAAGACCAACCAAACCTAAGTTTTGGAACGAGTTCATAATAGCTAGTTCTTAAGTATGCTGACGTCAGCCACTACATTATGGGATAATTCTGTAGCGAAAGTAACCAAATTATAAGTGCATCCTACTATGTGCATGGAATAATTAAAGGTTTTTACCATTATGAGTTTCGTTAATTTATGTTAAGAAATTTCTCTCTCATTATCCATGGTGGTGCAGGCGCTTTGGAGCAAATTAAGCGTGAGGGAAATGAGACAGAGTTTATGGAAAGTATCCGCTGCATTTTAGAGCGGGGTCGTTATATTCTTGCAGCTGGTGGCAGCGCGTTGGACGCGGTAGAGCATTGCGCTGCACAACTAGAGGATGATCCGCTCTATAACGCAGGGCGTGGTTCCGTTCTAAATGAATATGGCGAAGTGGAAATGGATGCCGCCATTATGGATGGGAAAACCTTTCAAGCAGGGGCCGTTGCAGGTATTACCTCAATCAAAAACCCAACGATGTTGGCTCGTCAGGTGCTAGAAAAAAGTGAGCATGTCATGCTTATTGGTAAAGGGGCCCGTGAGTTTGCCAAGTTTTGTGGTTTACCCCGCATGCCCGACGACTACTTTGTAATCGACACCCGTGTTCGTCAATGGCGTGAAGCCCAAAAGATG
>JAHQVZ010000181.1 GCA_019634055.1 Leptolyngbyaceae cyanobacterium MAG.088 | reverse complement strand
AGCTTTCTGACCAAAATCAGCTAATTTAGGACAGAGAAATTATCAAATTCCATAATCCTCATAGCTATTATTTGAAAACTATGGGGAGTTGAAATCTAGTAAGTTGGAGTTTATTTAATTTCTGTCCCTTAGTCTGTTTTCTCTTGCGTCTTGCCGATAACGGGGTTCTGGTTGATTGTGCAAATTGGTTGTAAGTGGGTGAACTCAATCTTTTATAAGATATGAACAAGCCTTTGAAATTCGCGTTTTTTGCCCCCAAACCCCCAATTCTGGGGGCTTTGAGTCTAGTCTCCCCCAGCATATAGCCCAAGGGGCATTCAAGAAAGTGGGACGGAAGGGGGCCTCGATATCTGATAGCTAATTGGGTCAACCTGCTTACAAAGCCTTGCAACTCTTACATATTAAAAAGTTAAAAATACAGGCTATTTATGGCTCGATCAAAATTATGGTTTCACAATGAAAAGGGTGGCAATTGTGATTCGGGTTTCTTTATAAAGCGTTGTAATTGAAACGCTTTGTGACTATGAGCGTAACAAGTCTTAGTAATCAATCTGAATCCAAACAAGCGGCCTTTGAGATTGTTGCGATCGCAGCCTCAGCCGGTGGCCTCAACGCCCTCAGCCAGGTCCTGGGCCAATTACCCGCCAACTTTCCAGCCGCCATCGTCGTCGTTCAACATCTAGACCCCCGCCATCCATCGTTAATGGCCGATATCCTCAACCGCCGCACCCCCCTGGCGGTTCAACAAGCGGCCATCGACGATCACCTGCAGCCGGGCAACGTTTACATTGCCCCACCCAATCAACATTTACTCGTCAATCCAGACAGCACCCTATCCCTGACCCAGACAGAGTTGGTGCACTTTGTTCGCCCCGCAGCCGATGTGCTGTTTGACTCTGTAGCTGCCAGTTATAAAGATCGAGCCATCGCCATAGTGTTGACCGGCACCGGTAGTGATGGCGGCATGGGCGTAAAAGCCATTAAAGCCATGGGCGGCACCGTCATGGTGGAAGATCAAAATACTGCCGCCTTTTCAGGTATGCCTCTGACGGCTATACGTACAGGATCAGTGGACTTCGTGTTACCGTTACCTGAAATTGCCCCTGCTTTGATTACCCTGGTGACCACCAGAGACCCCTGATGCCGGCTCAACTTTCCCCAGACGAAGACCAAATCTTTGAAGCCCTCTTAGACTTTTTGAGGCAAACGCGCGGGTTTGATTTTACCGGGTATAAACGCTCGACTCTGCAGCGGCGAGTCACTAAGCAAATGCATACCCACACTATTGATACCTTTAGTGACTACCTCGACTATTTAGAGGTGCATCCCGAAGAATTTACCGCCCTGTTTAATACTATTTTAATCAATGTCACCTCGTTCTTTCGGGACCAGCCCGCCTGGGACTATCTGTGGCACGATGTATTACCTGGCATCCTCAGGGCAAAAGCCCCTGACGACCCCATTCGCCTCTGGAGTGCCGGCTGTGCCTCCGGGGAAGAAGCCTACACCCTGGCCATGATTTTGGCCGAACTACTGGGGCCAGTCCAGTTTCGCCAACGGGTCAAGATCTACGCCACCGATGTGGATGAAGAAGCTCTCACAGAAGCCCGACACGCCAATTACACATCCCAGGATCTTGAAACTATCTCCAAACCATTGCGAGACAAATATTTTGAGCCCCTGGCAGAGGGCTATGTCTTTCGCACCGATTTGCGCCGCAGCGTGATTTTTGGCCGCCATGATTTAATGCAAGATGCGCCCATTTCTAGGCTTGACCTGCTGCTATGCCGCAATACCCTGATGTATTTCAATTCTGAAACCCAGGGGCGGATTTTAGCTCGATTTCACTTTGCCCTTAACCCAACTGGGGCAATATTTTTAGGTAAAGCAGAAATGCTGCTCACCCATGCCAGTTTGTTTACACCGATCAATCTGCAGCATCGAATTTTTAGCAAAGTTTCCAGCGTCACCATGCGCGATCGACTCTTAGTGCTCGCCCAGGGGGGCGATCAAGAAGCGGGTAGTCGCCTGGCCGTCCAGGTCCGGTTAAGGGATGCCGCCTTTAACGCCAGCACCATCGCCCAAATCGTGGTGGACTTTAACGGCCATCTCATGATGGCCAATCATCTGGCTCGAAGTACCTTTAACATTAGGCTCAAGGACCTGGGACGGCCCCTGCAGGATCTAGAAATTTCCTATCGCCCCTTAGAACTGCGGTCCCTGATTGAGCAGGTTTACCATGAGCAGCAACCCAGCCTGCTTAAAGATGTGCCCCGGTCCTTGCCAGACGGCGGCGGTACCCAATTTTTTGACGTGCAGCTCATGCCCCTGCGGGAAAACGGCAGTGACCTGATTGGTGTGAGCATTTCCTTTACCGATGTCACCCGTTACCACGAGCTACAAACCGAAGTACAGCGCTCAAACCAAGATCTCGAAACGGCCAACGAAGAACTGCAATCGAGTAACGAAGAATTGGAAACCACCAACGAAGAGCTGCAGTCCACCAATGAAGAACTAGAAACCACCAACGAAGAGCTGCAGTCCACCAATGAAGAATTGGAGACCATGAATGAAGAGCTGCAGTCCACCAACGAAGAACTGCAAACCATCAATGATGAACTGCGGTTGCGCACCAACGAGGCCAACCAGGCCAATGCCTACCTAAACTCGATTCTCACCAGCATCCGAGCCGGTGTGGCGGTGCTTGATCGGCAATTCAACATTCTCACCTGGAACCATGAGACTGAAGATTTTTGGGGCCTGCGTTCCGAAGAGGTGGAAGGGCAATCTTTCTGGAATCTAGACATTGGTCTACCCGTCGATCAGCTCCGTGAGGCGATTCGTACCTGTCTCAATGGTGAAAATCGGGTAGAAGTGGTGCTCGACACCATCAACCGTCGCGGCCAAGCCTTTAGCTGTCGAGTCACCTGTACCCCCCTAATCGGCATTGACAACGAACGTCAGGGGGTAATCCTGTTAATGGAGGCAGACCAGTCAAATAATTCTTAATATGGTCTATTTTAATTTAGATTTTACCTAAATACTGACCCAGCTATAGGCATAGGCCATATTATTGCAATAGTGATCATAAGAACCATTTACCGCCTCCATTTTTGGGCTCGCTGAATTAAGCGCAGTTAGTCTTAAGCAATGATTCCTGACCATTAACCTGACTCAAACCCCAGTGCTAGGGAGTGAATGTCATCCTATGACACTATATTTAGATATTTTCGACCAGAAGTTTGAAAAAGCACAGCAACGATTAACGCTGTTGGCCCAACAAACTGAGCAAGACGATGTAACCAAAGATATCCTCACTAAGACCCTGAATGAACTGGCCAATGCCCTAGAAGAGGTGCATGTGCTCTCAGAAGAGCTATCTGAGCAACATAACCAGCTGCAAGCTGCCCATGTAACAGTTATCACAGAACGGCAACAATTTTTTGAACTGTATGATCTCGCCCCCGAAGGCTATATCGTTACCGACACCGACGGGATCATCCAACAAATCAATCAGACGGCAAGAACACTGCTCGATCGACGCCAGCGGTGGCTGATTGGTAAGCCCATGGGGGCATTGATTGCCCAAGCTGACAGCCAGAAGTTTTATAGATTACTGAGCCGATTGCAACAAGGTGCAACGGTTCAAAACTTCGACCTAAGTCTACATTCTTATAAACGGCAATATATCCATGGGTCTTTTACCATTGCCCCCATAAAAGATCATCAGTCTCAGTTGTTGGGGTTTCGTTGGTTGTTTCGAGACCTGAGCGATCAGCGTCAGACCGCCATCACCCTGCAAACCAGCGAAGTTCAATATCGGTCCATCGTTGAAGACCAGACTGAATTGATCTGTCGTTCCTTGGCCGATACCCGCATTACCTTTACCAACAAAGCTTTTTGCCATTATTTTGACCGCTCTCCCATGAGGGTGATGGGCACTAGGTTTTTGAACATGGTTGCACTCGCTGATCGAGAAATGGTGACGTGGGAATTAGCTGCCCTCAATCGAGACAATCCGGTGACCACCCTTGAGCATCGAGTTACCTTACCCAGTGGGGAGCTACGCTGGCAATCATGGGTCCATCAAGCCTTGTTTGATGAGAACGGTGATTTCTTCCAATTTCAGTCAGTGGGGCGAGATATCACTGACCAAAAGCAGGCCCAGGAAGGTTTACGGCAGCGTGAAGCTCAACTGCGCCGGGTGACAGACTCTCTGCCGGTGCTATTGACTTATATCAATGCCAAGCAACAGGTGGTCTATGCCAATCGTACCCATGAGCATTGGTTAGGGACACCCATAACAGATATTATTGGCCGTTATCTGTGGCAGGTCCTGGGGCCAGATGCCTATCGGCAGATCAGACTGCCGGTGGAAGAAGTACTATCAGGAGACTATGCCACCTTTGAGCAGGAGGTGATGTGGCCCAATCAACCGCCGTTTTGGATTAGTGCCACGTTTGTGCCCGATCGAACCGTTGAAGGGCAGATCAATGGATTTTTTGCCTTGATTAATGACATTAGCGATCGCAAAACCATAGAGCACCAAAAAGATCAGCTCATCTCTATTGTCAGTCACGAACTGCGCACCCCCTTAACCGCCATCCACGGAGCCCTGAAGCTACTCACCGGGGGGGGCATTGACCCACTTTCAGACAATGGTCAAAATCTACTGAACGTGGCCGATAGAAGTGCAGAACGCATGGTGTGTTTAATTGATGATTTGCTTGATTTGCAACAAATCAAACTGGGCAATGTGCCGCTTAATCCCCAAGCGTGTCAGGCCGCTGACCTAATCAACAGCGCCATCGATATGTTACAAATCGTGGCCCAAAGGCATAACATTACGTTGCAGACCACACCGTGCGAGGTTGCTGTCTGGGCAGATTGCGATCGCATTGTCCAAGTCCTCACCAACCTGATTAACAATGCCATTAAATTCTCTCCTAACGGTAGCACCGTTTATATCACCGCCGAGAAAGCCGTAAATACTGAACTGCCCCCCACGTCACCCCATATTAGATTTCAGGTGCGAGACCAAGGGCAAGGCATGCCAGAAGAGACTCTAGAACGCATTTTTGAAGCCTTTCACCAACTTGACGTATCCGATTCTCGTCATCGGGGTGGGGTGGGGTTAGGTCTGGCCATTTGTCGCAGCATCATCGAACAGCATGGCGGCACCATGCGAGCAGAAAGTATCCTCGGAGCAGGCACTACCATATCGTTTACCTTACCTCGTAACGGCTATCACCCCTAAGGCGTCTGCCCGCCTCCACCTACGGCCCCTCTCCTAAGCTCGCTACTTGTTATCATGAATATTAACTCAGATATTTTTGACCATAAGCTTAAGAAAAGCCATCAAAAACTGGAAGAACTAAGTCAACGGGTAGGACAATCCAATCCACCCGCTGAGATTCTCAAAGAGGGTCTAGAAGAACTATCCACCGCCCTAGAAGAAGTCCATGTCCTCTCAGAAGAATTGACGGCCCAGTATGGCCAAACCCAGGTCGCCCAGAGCATCCTCCTAAAAGAACATCAACAATATGTTGAACTGTTCAATCTAGCCCCCGATGGCTATATCGTGACCGATCCCCAAGGACTGATCCAACAAGTCAACCTGGTGGCAGCGATCCTATTCAATCGCCACCAAGATTTTCTCATTGGCAAGCCATTCACTATGCTGGTAGCAGAAACAGAGAGGCAACGTCTCTATAGTCTTCTTGCCGACCTGCGTCAAGGCCATGCTCAACAGAATGTTTTTTTATATTTAAAACCCCACCAAGAAGCCCCCTTTTATGCCAGTTTCACCATTGCAACTGTGCAAGATTATCAGTCTCAAATCGTCGGATTTCGTTGGTTGTTTCGTGACCAAACAGTACAACAGCGAGCCGCGACCACCCTACAAGAAAGCGAGCAACGCTATGTCAACCTAGCAGCAGCGGTTCCGGTCGGGATTTTTCGCGTCAATGTGTTAGGGCGGTTTATCTATGTCAATGAGCACTGGTGTCAAATTTCTGGTCTTACCCCAGAAACGACCATTGAGACTGACTGGCTCCAAAGAATACACCCTGATGACCGTCAGCGATTTATCACCGAGTGGACTCAAGCTACCCAACAAAATCAACCCTTTCAACTCGAATTTCGATTTCAACAGCCCGATGACAACATCACCTGGGCCTATGGACAGGCAATGCCTGAGAAAGATTCAACCGGGACTCATCTGGGCTATGTGGGGAGCATTACCGATATTACCGATTTAAAACAGGCCCAGGACTTTATCAAACACAGTGCGCTATATGACCCCCTGACAAATTTGCCAAATCGCACATTCTTACTCGAACAGTTAGAACTCAGCATTAAGAAATTTCATCGTGACCAAAGCTATAGTTATGCTGTTCTATTTTTAGATCTCGATCGGTTTAAGGTAATCAACGATAGCCTGGGCCACGGAGTGGGCGATCAACTGCTCATAGAGCTGGCCCAACAATTAAAGATACATTTACGCAACATTGACTTAGTTACTCGGCTGGGGGGTGATGAGTTTGTCATTCTTTTGGAAAACGTTAATGACCCAGTCACCATAGTCCAAATCGTGGAGCGAATTTTAGCCGACTATGAAACACCTTTTATGCTCCACGGCCATGAAATTTTCATCGGTTTAAGCGTTGGTATTGCCATTGGCTCTGAGGATTATCATCAAGCAGCTGATTTAATTCACCATGCTGACATTGCCATGTACCGAGCTAAGACCGAAGCTCGCAATTCATATCAATTCTTTGATGAGGCCATGCATGCCCAATCCATGAATCGCCTTATTTTAGAAATAGACCTCCGTAAAGCCCTCGAACAGGAAGAATTTATCCTATATTATCAACCTATTTTTGAGCTAAAAAACCGTTGCTTGACCGGATTTGAAGCATTGGTGCGCTGGCGACACCCCACCCGTGGCCTGATTGCTCCCAACAACTTTATCTCTGTTGCTGAAGAGATTGGTCTGATTGTGCCCCTGGGTCGTTGGGTATTACACAACGTCTGCCAGCAAATAGTCGAATGGAAACACAGGTTTGTCCAGTGCGTCCCCCTCAAAATAAGCATTAATTTGTCTGCTAAAGATTTAAGTCAAGGTGATTTGATTCAGACTATTGACAATATTTTGACAGAAACTGGATTAGACGGTAATTCAATTATCCTAGAGATTACCGAAACCATCCTCATTGAAGATATTGATCAGACCCTTGAGGTATTAAAACAACTAGCATCCAGAAATATTCAGATCAGTATCGATGATTTTGGCACAGGCTACTCGTCCCTCAGTTATCTCCATAAACTCCCCGTTCACACCCTCAAAATTGACCGTTCATTTGTAGATCAAATGCAAGTAGACAGCGGCCAGTATAAGGTTGTGAACAGCATCTTAGCCCTCAGCCAACAACTCGGATTAACTGCGATCGCAGAGGGCATTGAAACAGACCAACAACTACAACAGCTACAGCAGCTGGGCTGTCAATTTGGCCAAGGCTATTTATTCTCGCGCCCATTAACCGTCGCAGACATTGAGACAACCTTTTTTATTGACGATAACTAACAAGCTTAAAATCACCTAACAGGTCAGATACATGAAAAAAAATAAGACTATGATTACCTCAGTCCTCTGCCTATGACCGATGAAAGTAGATGTTTTCAAGATTCCTCAAGCTGCTCCAGATGATTTGTCAGGGTTAATAAACCTGGTGGCACAAGGGGTGATTGACCCTAAAACCATTGTGGCCATTATGGGTAAAACCGAGGGCAATGGCTGTGTGAATGATTTTACCCGAGGGTTTGCAGTGGCCACACTGAAGGGATATTTGCAGCCGCTGATCACTCCAGCATTGGCAGACCAAATTGTTTATGTCATGTCTGGGGGAACAGAAGGCGTACTGAGCCCTCATATGACAGTCTTTACCCGACAGCTGGAGAATTTAGAAGGCTCTACCCAACTAGGCTTAACGTTAGGGGTTTATCACACACGAGACTTTTTAGTAGATGAGATTGGCACGTTGACCATGGTGAATGTGGTAGCGGATGGGGTGAGACGTGCGATCTCAGCCGCCCATATATCCCCCCAAGATGTCCACTTTGTCCAAATCAAATGCCCCCTACTCACCGCCTCTCGCAATGCCCAAAGCAATAACACCATCACCCAAGACAGCTACAAATCCATGGCCTATTCCCGTGGAGCCTCAGCCCTGGGAGTGGCCCTCGCCTTAGGAGAGATTCCACCCGGTAAGCTGACCGCAGCGGATATTTGTACTAACTACGATCTTTACTCATCTGTGGCATCCACCTCGGCAGGGGTAGAACTCAAAAACTGCGAAATTCTGGTGTTGGGCAATTCGCCTAATTCCCATAGTAACTATCGCATTGGCCACAGTGTGATGGCCCACGCCCTGGATATTGATGCCGTTACCCGAGCCATCGAAAGTGCCCAAGGTTCGACAGACTCAATTGTAAATGTACTAGCCAAGGCAGAAGCCTCACCCTCAGGAGACATTTTAGGTCGTCGCCATACCATGCTTGATGACTCTGACATTAACCACACCCGCATGGCCCGCGCAGTTGTAGGTGCCGTTGTTGCCGCCGCAGTACAAGATCCAATGGTCTATATCTCAGGGGGCAGTGAGCACCAAGGGCCACCAGGGGGCGGTCCCATTGCCATGATTAGTGAGTTGCCGCCGCCACTCCAGAATTAAACATTTCTTCACTAGAATCCCCTAGGCAAAGGTATAAAACAACACAATTAGACCAAAGTCGCCCCCGTAGGATATACCCAGCTAAATATAGTTAAAATTATTGATTTAACTGCTCAATTTTGACTGCTCAACTACGTTAGAGTGAGGATTCACCATGGTCTGGTCCTGGGTACGACGTTGGTATTATGGATTACTAGGGTTCTGCATTGCCGTTGCCTTAGTAATTTTTGGATTATTTTCAGACTATGGTCAAGTATTTGCAGCAGGGCACAAACAACTTTATCTTCCCGCTAATGCAGATACGGTTCACTGGGGCTACTTCAGTCAATCCTTAGAACCAAAACTAACCGTAGATTCTGGCGATACGATTACTGTCGAAACTCTCACCCACCATGCCAACGATGATGCTGAACGCATGGTCATTGGAGACCCAGGAGCAGAGAGTGTGTTTGCCTGGACAGAAGACTTTAAAGGTGTTGATCGACGGGGTGCAGGTCCTCTGGATGCATCGGTCTTTGGTCGTGGTGCAGGAGAGGGGTTTGGTGTTCACATTCTCACAGGGCCTATCTATGTCAATGGAGCCGAACCTGGGGATGTTTTAGAGGTAGAAATTTTAGATGCGGCCCCTCGTCCCAGTGGTAATTCTGAGTATCAGGGTAAAACCTTTGGCAGTAATGCGGCTGCCTGGTGGGGATACCATTACAACGACATGATAGAAGAGCCTAAACCTCGTGAGGTAATTACCATCTACGAAGTGGATGCAACGGGAGAGCAGGACTGGGCGGAAGCAGTTTACAACTATCGTTGGGTACCCCAAACCGACCCCTATGGCGTAGTCCATGAGAAAATTGACTATCCTGGGGTACCGGTGGACCATAGCACCATCGATAAGAATTTTGAGGTGTTAGAAGACGTTAAAGTTCCCATTCGCCCCCACTTTGGGGTCATTGGCTTAGCGCCTAAAGAGGTCGATATTGTAGACTCCATTCCACCGGGGTACTTTGGGGGAAACATTGACGACTGGCGCATTGGTAAGGGTGCCACCATGTACTATCCCGTTGCCGTGGAAGGTGGTTTGTTATCGCTAGGTGACCCCCATGCTGCCCAAGGCGATTCTGAGCTGGCAGGAACGGCCATTGAGACGTCTTTAACGGGCGTGATTAAGGTTATCGTTCATAAGCAAGAAACCCTGGCAGGCAGTGTTCTCGAAGATTTAGACTATCCGTTATTAGAGACTGATGATGAATATGTAGTCCATGGGTTTAGCTACGCGAACTATTTAGCGGAGCTAGGCGAGACAGCCCAACAAGATATTTACAGTAAGTCCTCTGTAGACGGTGCCATGCGCGATGCATTTCGAAAAATGCGCCACTTTTTGATGACGACCCAGGGCATGTCTGAAGATGAGGCGATTTCGTTAATGTCAGTGGCTGTAGATTTTGGCGTGACCCAGGTGGTAGATGGCAACTGGGGAGTCCATGGGGTGATAAGTAAAACCGTATTGCCGTCCTAACTTACCCCCCATTTATGGACCTGTGACAGTCCTCTAAAACCCTAGAGCTGTCGAATGTTTGCCATCACCTTAGCCTGTTGTTGATCGCTTCTCTGTTCGCGGTAGGTCATCTTAGAGACAATAACAAACGCAATCAGCCCGACCAATGGGCTAATCAGTGTAGGAAACCCATCAAAATCGATGGTAAATACACCATTGGGTATATACAACAGCGTATTGTCAACACCAAACATGGTTGGCATCAGGGCAAAGAATACAAACCGGGTGATGGACCCTGCCAAAATGCAGGCCAGTGCGCCCTGCCCCGTTGACTTTGCCCAAAATAACCCCCCAATAAGAGGCACTACTAAACCCGCAAAACTCATATCAAAGGCCAACAGCAATAATACCCCTGTTTGCGGTACCTTCAGACCCAAAAAGAGACCCAGTATGGTAATTACGATGGCCATCAGTCGCGTAATCTGCAACAGTTTGTCGCCACCGGCACCATGGGCACCAGCATGGCGAATGCCTAAAACATTGTGGGCCAGCACCGATGAAGTACCCAAAATTGCCCCATCAGCAGTGGATAACGAGGCCGACAAAATCGCCGCTAACACCACTAACCCCAAGGCCGGGGGAATCACATTTTCCAGTAACGAAAAGAGAACAGGGCCTTCAACCGTAATGCCTACTTGACTGAAAATACTGGTGGAACCCAGGGCAATAATCGAAAATGGAATGCCAATGATTAACGTGCCCGCAGACGCAAACAAACAGGCACGTTGGGCGGTTTCTGGACTTTCTGCCGCAAAAATGCGAGCCATAAAGTCAATGGCCACCATATTGCCAAAGCCGAGGGCGATAATACTGGCCCAATTAATGGCTGCCCCTGAACCGACCGAGGTTAACTGATCGAAGGCTAGCGGCCCCATGCCAGGCTCAATGGTTAAGCCAAAATTAGCCAGCACATAGAGCAACAGTCCCCAGGAGCCCAACAGGGCAATAAAGACCTGAATAAAATCGGTATAGGCCACCGCAAAGAGACCACCGGAAACCGTGTAGGCAAACACTAAAACGGCTAGCAGCGTGATGCCACCAAAATAGCTAAGACCCAAAAAGTTTAGGAACATATAGCCACCAGCCACCAAAGTTCCGGCCAGCAAAAAAGAAAAGCTGACCGTCATAATACAGGCTGCCACCAGCTCAACGGTGCGTCCATACTTTATTCGATAAAAGTCGGGAATTGTGATTAACCCCATGCGGTTCATGGGTTTCGCCAAGAACAGTCCGGTTAACAACAAACACAAGGCTAGCCCGATGGGTAAGGCCGCCCCCGCCCAAAAACCAAATTCTGACGACAAATCGGTGTTACCTAAGGTGGCATTTGAGTCGACTGACTGGGCCATTAAGGTGGCCGCTGCCAGGGGTAAGGCCAGTCCTCTGCCTGCTACTAAAAAGTTGACGCTATCGCCTTTAATTTGCTTAGAAGCCCAGACACCAATGCCTAACGTTCCCAGCAGGAATACGATAATTCCCCAGGAAAAAGCTGTATTTTCCATTTCATGATTCTCCTAAAATCAAGCATCAAATCTACTAATGAAGAACATTGAAATTGAAGGCAAAATGCAAAAAGCCCGGGAGTGAAGCATCAATCCAGCGTTAAGCTGAACGACTCCTCCCGGGCTTTTATCCCTCCGTGAATCAGGCTTTAGTAAATCTTTTTCACGTCCAGCACTAGAGTTTTCTGTAGAAAACCTCCAGGTTATAACTTGGCCGTGATTTAAAGAGCCTGACTGCATCTCTTGGACCAGACATTTGATACGAAATCAAATCGGAACCCTAGATGCTGAATTGTTTTTGCGAACTAAATCAAATCATTAAATGACGAAAAGTATCGTTATAGACGTGTCCACAGTATTTACTACCTGGAGCAACCGACTAAAATACTTTCAGGGGCTTTTGGATCCTTGTGTTCTATTGTTAGCAATAAGTAATTTTCAGAACAGTATTAATTAATACGATTTGCTGATTTAAATATCAAGGATTGATAGCAAGAGATTTTCCTTTAAAAAGCTTTTGTTGTTAAAGGAAAATATTTTTTACTAAATCAAATAATGTTCGTTTGATATTCTTTGTACACAGACGGTACGACCTGAAAAGGGCCAATACATTATGAATCCTGCTAAACAGTTTAGCTACACCTTAGATCAGCCCCTGGCCCCCAACATTCCCAACCGCATGTCAGCCCGCAAACAACAAGCGTTTACGGACCCTGATACGTTTGCCCATGAGGTAACCAGTATTTTTGATAACGATTGGGTGATGGTGGGACGCTCAGGATCGATTCCCAATCCGGGTGACTATATGACGGCGTTTATAGGGCAGCGTCCTGTAATTGTTATGCGCCAGCAGGATGGGGCCATTCGCACAATGGCAAATTATTGTCTGCATCGCTACGTCAAACTGTTGGAGGGCTGTGGGTCTACCAAGAGTATTGTGTGCCCTTACCATTGTTGGGTTTATAAGTTAGATGGCGAGTTAGCCAGTGTGCCCGAACGAGAGGGATTT
>JAHQVZ010000180.1 GCA_019634055.1 Leptolyngbyaceae cyanobacterium MAG.088 | reverse complement strand
CCTCTACCGATTACAGCAACACGCTGAGGTAATGTCTTAAGCTGAGTCAACTGATGGCACGGATAACCAAGGGTGGGCGATGTATTGTACCCATCCGTTAGCAAATAACGATGAGCCTTCAAATAACGATTAGTTAGCGTTAGCCGCTTCTCTCGGGCAAAACTAACCGGCTCAAGAATGACATCGACCCCCTGAGCGTTCAGTACGGTTGGAGAAAGCACTGGATGTTCACATTGATAGTCAACCCAATCTCGCAACAAGGACCAGCCTGACTCCAAATCTGAGATCAGATCAGCATTACACAGACCTTGTAATGTAGTATAGGCGACATCATTAATCTGCCAATTAGGCGCAATCAGTGCAACACGAGCCCCTTGGCGAGCAGCTATATAGGCAGCCAAGCGACTGCCCATATCCCCCCCCAAAATTGCCAAGTCATAATCGGTCTCGTTGTTTGTCATGTAGCAGCCATCAGGCAAGAAGCAACCACATCAAGTGCTGCACCCATCACGCGTTACAACGACATAACAGCTTCTTCATAACCAATAAATTACATCAATTAGTCCTTAAATAAGTAAGTAGCCAAAACTAAACGTGGTGATGAACAATCCTTCCATCAGCCTACTTGCGGACCCCCCACCCCCCAACATTGGAGGCTTTTAGGCGAGTTTCCTCAGTATTAGGGGACGGCAGGGAGCTTTCGGAATGCTCAACAGAATTACGGCCATCGCTTAATACGTATAGTCTTATAAAGAAGTGCCGCCACAGTCTGAAGTACTACACAACGCTCTCATGGCAAACCCCAATAAAAACGTGCCTAATACTCACTTAAGAACCGTAGCGACACTATTCACCTAATTACAATGACCTAATTACTTTTTAGCAACCATTTCCTTAAATAGCTTACCGGCGGAAAAGGCCGGCACAGTAGTCGCTGGAATCACCATAGTATCGCCAGTCTTAGGATTACGGCCTTCCCGCTCTTTACGGTGCCGGGGCTCAAAAGAGCCAAACCCTACCAAAGTTACCTTCTCACCACTAGAAACAGCTTCCATAATGGACTCAATCGTCGCTGAGATAACTGCATCAGCCTGCTTTTTAGTAACTGACGCCTTTTCGGACACTTTGTCCACAAGTTCACCTTTATTCATCTTCGTCTCCTCGCAGATTAAAACCAATGAATGAACCATGTCCATGGTTGGACAACCAGCCAAAAAACATAAGGAAAATCTCAACAGATCGCTGAAACCCCTGAAGTCCCATGTTTTCTCTGACCTATTCTAAGGGGTACTTTACCAGTATGGATCTATAAAACATTGAATTTATATGGATTTCAGCGATTTTTAGGAAAGTTCATAGGATCTAGCCTTAAAAAAATACACCTAAACACACAAAAACCTCTGAATAGCCCTTATTAAAAAGGCTATTCAGAGGTTTCTAACATTGTTACAGAGACTAACAAAAACTATTCATCTTCGCCCAATAGCTCCCTAACATCTTCCCCAGGTGTATAGCTATAGCCAAAGATACTTTCGTCAGAATCATCCAAAATTTGAGGGGTGAGTAATACGATTAACTCACGTCGTTCATCCGAGTTATTCGTAGAACGGAATAATGCTCCAATGATAGGCAAATCACCCAAAATTGGGACCTTATCCACCGATACTCGATCCGTTTCCTGAATAATCCCTGACAATACTAAGGTCTGACCATCACGAACGCGAATTAAACCAGATGCCAACGCTCTGGTTGAGATCGGTGTCACGATACCACCATCGTCATCCACGACTAAAGAAGCTAACGGTGATGAGATGGTAGGCGCTACAGACATATTGACAAACCCATTGTCGTCAATACGTTCCACATTAATACCCAGGTTCAAACCAACGTCTTCAAAGTTAACCGTCCGAGTTTCACGGGTACCGCCTTCAGTATCGGTAAAGGTTACCGTAATGCTACTCACCACCTGCTCTACCAGAGTTATGGCAGCATCCTGACCTTCCTGCACAATTAATGTTGGATCAGTAATGATTTTGGCATGGCGATTTTGAATTGAGGCCTCAAGGTCCAAAACAAATTGGTTAGAAAAGTTAAGCAGACTATTGATACTAAAATCTAGTTCACCACCTGTAACAGACGCCCCTAACTCACCATCAAAGAATCCAAATCCTGCACTAAAGGCTTCCGCTGCATTCAAGTCGACATCAATTACCCGTACATTGATAGCCACCTGACGACGGCGTAGGTCTAGCTGCACAAGCTGGGCAGTGGCAATTTCTATCTGGCGTGGTGTTCCCACCAATGTGACAGAACTCGTTCGTTCATCCCCAATCACTTCTAGCCCCCGTAGCAACGGCAACGAATCTTCATAGTCAGCCCGCAGAACCTCCACATTAGTTTCAAGTTCAGTTCTTTCGACTTCCTCTACCTCACCGACATCGGTCGTTGCCACTACTTCGGTAATTTCTTGCTGATCAGTAAACGCACTCTCAGCACCCATAAATACCAAGAAGTTAATAGCCGTAGCCACATCGACCTGGTTGAGACGTACGCTACGTATGGTCACGTTACGGGCAGCTTGGGGTAACCGAGGGCCAACAAAAATAGTCCGGCCAACGCGATTCGCCTCTAGGCCGGAAATTTGCAAAACATAATTAAATACATTTTGCACAGGCTCATCTTCAATATCCAAAGTCACCTTTGTATTGGCAGCAGCAGACTCTTCACCGTCTGCACCCGCCTCAGTAAAGGCAAGGTTCAATCCAGCAGCACGAGCCAGCAACGAAAGCGCTTCACGGGCTGTTGCATCTCTAAGCACCAAACGCGGTACTCGCTCAGCCGTACCCAAATCAATAATATCCAGGCCCGCATTCAATTCAGATACTGCAATATCGCCTACCGGAGGCGGCACAGCCTGGGGCAAAAATGGAGGAGCCGTATTTAAGCTAGGAGCAGCTACTGGTTCACCATCGATAATCACTTCTGGATTGGGCACTAAAATGTCCGGAGTATCCGTCTCAGGCAAATCTGTCTCAGCCTGGGCAACATAAGCTGGCAGAAGGGTTTCATCAGTTACAGTTTCAATCGCCTCAGGAATCTCACTCGGTTTAGGGACAGCATTAGGCCGAGTATCCAGACTAACTAACAGACCTTGCCCATCTACTTTTTGTAGATCAACAACCGGAGCCTTATCAGCGCCCTTAATAGTTAGGCGTACCGTATTGTCGTTAAGGGTTTCTAATTCAATTGACTTAATGGTAGGGGCAGGATCTTGCTTGCTGTAACTTTTATTGAGAGGTAACGCTAGCTGAGCGTTAGTAATATCAGCCTGGAGAACATTATCTCGATTAACAGCAAAGATTTGAGGGGTGTCGCCTCCTTTGGTCGAAAGCAACAGCTCTACACCCGTCTTTGTTGAATTAAGTTCAACATTTTGAATAGCTGTGGCAGCAGCTTCAGCAGTCTGAGCTGTGAGAACGCCCAGGGCTCCGCCAGCAATTAAACTTCCAAGTTTGAAAAAGCGTTTCACAGTTCACTCCTTAAGCTTTAGTTAACTTACGTCAATGGTTTGGGATGAAATCTCAAATTGTTTGAACAGGATCTACATGCTCATCATGGACAAATCATTTTGCGCTTAACCTCCTCCCTCAGCCTCTTCACCTTCGGGTGCAGGCGGTGGAGCAATCTCTGGCGGCACACTAGGATCACCAGTCGGGATAAGGGCATCTAGCTCAAATTTCGACCTGATCCTTTCTTTGGGTTGCGGCACAACCTGTCCCTGTGCGTTCAAAACTGTTTCGTTAACTGTTTCAGCTGACGATAAGGAAAAGTCTCTGAGTAACAGCAATGGCTCTAGCCGCTCAACATTAGCTAAAACAGCTTGTGTTTGGGCAAACTCCCCCTCAAACTCAACACTATAGGTCTGGCGCTTAAGTAAGCCAGCAACATCTGCGCCCAGACTGCTATCTTCAACCACAGCTTCCCCACTAGGAACAAAGCTGTTTAGCTGCGCCTCCACCAAAATTGGGGGGATACCGCGAGATTTAATTTGGTTACGCCTCTCAGCAATAGTGGCATTACTATTTTTGATCCGCTGGTTAAGATCTAGCAGCAGAGTATCCATAGACGACTCATCTGCGAACAAAGAATACACATTACGACGCTGGGCCAACGCAGCATCGCGATCTTCTTCAAGCTTTGCAATCTCTTCTAGTTCTTGCTCTTGGTTAACAAGCTGTTCCTCTTTTAAGGTGATATCGTCCCTAAGCTCTTTATTAGTTTGACGCACAGGTCGTGCAAACCGTTGAAACAAATATGCTGCCAATCCAATGCCAACCAGGGCAGCTAAAACACCTAATATTTTAGGGGTTAGCTCAATGCCAAAGATAACAGGGTTCGTCGGCTCATCATATAGATCATCTTCAGCTGGTATAAAATCTCCGCTTAATGTCATTATTCAAGCACTCCTGTCTCTAAAAGGGCTTTTAACCTAGAGGAAAGACCTACAGATGCTTGCTGATTTTCAAGTTCAGCCAGCAGTCGATCAAACTGTTCAGTAGATACACTTTTGATATTGCCAGCGATCGTGTACTTCACTAACTGTGTGGGTTCATCCCGCTGAGCTTCACCGGGACAACGTCCTAAGACTTCTTCGCCAAGACTAGATGTGTCCAATTTGACTGTCTCACTTTCCAAAAAGGGTGAGTTCTTTAAGGTAAGAACAAAGTCATTGACATCATCAAAGGAACAGGCTGAACCACTGATATTGATACCACCTGCTTCAGGAGGAACAGCGTCACCGCCTGGTTCATCAGAAACAGATACACCTTCGGTCTGGGTGATCTGTGCCAGCTGTGTCCGTGTAGGAATCCGATTTTGAATATCCTTAACAATGGCAGACCAGGGACGAATTTTAGCAAACACACCAGCTAAAGCACGACTCTCTGAACGAGCTGCTTCAGTTTCTGCTTTGATTTGGTCAACTTCGTCAAGCTTTGCCTGTAGCTCAACCAACTGAGCATCTAATTCAGCCTGACGATTTTGTAGGTTGGCTTCTTGATATTTGAGAAAGCCAAAGAAACCGCCGACTCCAGCCAAAGCAGCGACAAGCACGCCAAGCCCAATAGCTATGGGAGTACGATCAGCAGTTGGCTGTCGTACAACTGCTGACTGAGTGGCGAGAACAGGACGTTCTTCTCGAGCATTGAGAAAGTTAATATCGATACTGTACATTGCCTAAACCTCCCGCAAACCCAAGCCAAGAACTGTTGCTAACCCAGGCCGCTGAGCCTCAGAAATCTCATCACTGACGTCTAGTGACAGGGCCTCAATAGGGTCAATAGGGCTAGCTGGTAAACTTAAACGCTGAGCAAAAAACTCATCTAATTGGCCAATGGCACTACCAGGACCTGCTAGCAGCAGCTGAGCAACCTCCATGTCTTCTCCTTGATTTAGGTAAAAGTCAATGGAGCGACGCAATTCATCAGACAGCTCACCCAATACCCTGAGCATGGCGGCTGTACCTGGATTCGTCCCTCCTCCCATCTGCGGAGCCCCCATACTATCCATCGGGGTAGCTGGCACGGTCATTCCTTGAAGTAATTCCGTGTTTCGGGTTGGTGGTAAATTCATTGCCCGACTGAGCGCACTTTGAATCTGAAACGTACCGATGGGAACTGTTCGTGAAAAGTGGGGAATGCCATCGACAACAATTGAGATTTCGGTACTTTCAAACTGAATATCGACAATGGCAGCAGCCTCTTGAGGTGTAAACTGTCGCAGCTGCTCACGAATGGTACGAATCAGAGCGAAACTACTGGTTTCCAAGACATCAAGACTAAGTCCGGCTTGTTGAAATGTTTCCATGTAGGCATCGGTTACTTCCTTTTTGACAGCCACCAACAACACTTGGACTTTTTCGATACCGTCCTCGTCCACAAAGAAACCCAGTTTTTGATAATCGACATCAGCCTCTTCTCGAGGGAAGGGAAGGTAAAGGCTGGCCTCCTGGTTAAGGACCATCTCACGCAATTCGTTATCGTCTAACTCAGCAGGCACCGGGATAACTCTCGTAATCGCACGGCCAGGAACAGCGGTTGTGGCCCGTTTAACCCTCAGCTTGCTTTCCGTTAAAGCAGACCGGATGGCTTCAGCCATAGCTGCTGTATCGATAATTTGACCCTCTTCAAAAATGCCCTCTGGAATCTCGGCAGACGCAAGAGTTTCTAACTTTAACTTCTGCCCCTGTTTCTTCAGGCGAGCTACATTGACCCGTTCAGGCGTGAGTTCAACACCAACGCCAGGGGATTTTCTTGAAAATAGCGACTTTAAACTATTCACAGCATTATCCGGTCACAAAGTTATCCGGTTATGGAAAGCAATTTGAACTAGGCGGAGCCTAATCTTGTTCGTTTGGCCTGGTGGCCTCAAAGTTTTGACCTATTTTTTTGCTAACGCATCGTACACAATTTATGCAGGAATGGCCAGCAATCTCCAAAGAATACAGAAGTTGGTGTCAATACTGCCCTAAAAAAGAAACAAAATGTACTTTTTCCAACTTGAGTTTTTTCTCATCTGTAAAAAGTAGAAAAACAACTGTCACGAAAATGCCTCTGTCATTGAAATTTCAAGCTTAGGCAGCTTTTAGAATTCACCCAAATCATTTCATTGCAGATTGTTAACTGTTTTGACTATCTAACGAATTGCACCTTAGGTTTGAACATCGCATCTGTCTCATACGCCTTAACCGGAATAGTCCTGAATCAGAACAATGGATAAGATTCTGAGAAATGATGTGATTTTTTACGAGCGATATTACACGCAATTGGCTAAATTGATCACACGTTTTCTAAAAAAAAGTTAGATTTTTCTCAAACGACCATGGCAAGAATGGCAAATCAACCTCCCAATGTCGCCTGGGGCACACCTCTCTCAGATAGCGGACAGCGTTTACTTTTATTGGGTGCTGGGGAGCTCGGGCGTGAGGTGGCCCTAGAAGCGATGCGTCTGGGGATAGAAGTCATTGCGGTGGATGCCTATGCCCATGCCCCTGCAATGCAAGTGGCCCACCGTTCTCATGTGATCAGCATGCTAGATGGCCAGGCACTCAAAAAAGTGATTAAGCAGGAATGTCCAACGTTTGTTGTGCCAGAGGTGGAAGCCCTAGCAACAGATACGTTGATTGCACTTGAAGCGGAGGGTTGGAAGGTCATTCCTACGGCTCTGGCAACACGTCTGACGATGGATCGTGAAGGCATTCGACGATTGGCGGCAGAGGAGTTGGGACTGCCCACATCGCCTTATCGGTTTGCAGCAACGGAGGCGGAGTATCAGGAGGCGATCGCAACTATCGGTTTCCCTTGTGTGGTTAAACCGGTCATGAGTTCGTCTGGCAAAGGCCAGAGTCTTGTTAAAGCTGCTGCCGACGTTGACACGGCCTGGAGCTACGCTTTTGAAGCAGGGCGAGGTAAAGATCAGCGAGTCATTGTTGAGGGCTTTGTCGAATTCGATACCGAGATTACCCTCCTCACCGTCAGGTCTCATCTAGCCGGTGCTGAACCCACAACGCATTTTTGCCCGCCCATTGGTCATCGTCAGGAGAGTGGCGACTACCGTGAGTCCTGGCAGCCCTGTGCCCTCAATCCCAACACACTCACTCAATGCCAGAACATTGCCAGAGCGATTACCGATGCCCTCGGGGGCGTTGGTCTTTTTGGCGTGGAGTTGTTTATTGCCGGAGATCCGAGCAAAGAACAAACGGTTTACTTCAGTGAAGTTAGCCCTCGCCCCCATGACACCGGCATGGTAACGATGGTGAGTCAAAACATGTCGGAATTTGAACTCCATGTCCGGGCCATTGCTGGATTACCCATCGGTGACATTGAACAAATTCTTCCCGGTGCCTCAGCGGTGATTTTGGCCAGTGAAACGAGTGACAGTCCGACATATACCGGATTAGTTGAGGCGCTGACTGTGCCTACTAGTAAGCTGCGATTATTTGGCAAACCCCGTGCTTATAAGAACCGTCGCATGGGCGTCGCTTTAGCTCTGGGCAATACGGTTGAGGAAGCGCGTGTCCGGGCACGAGACTCCGCTAGTCAAGTGATTGTTCATTAGCAAACTAAAAAGTACAGACCTCTTCTAGAAAACGACACACAACCTCTTGGTCTCCCACACACGACCGTCTTGGTCTAAAGTGTCTGAACACCTCTATAGATTTTTTTTCAATCAACAGAAAACCATCATGAAACTGTTTCAACGTCGGCACGTTTTAGCACGCATGGCATCTTGGGCCGCTGCTGGAGTAATCCTTGCGATCGCTGGTTGTGGTGGTAGTAACGAACAGTCTGGCAAACAGGAAGTCGAATTTTGGACCATGCAGCTGCAGCCAAAATTTACTGACTATTTTGACCAGTTAATTGCCGACTTTGAAGCTGCCAATCCAGATGTGGAGGTAGTCTGGGTAGATGTGCCTTGGGCAGACATGCAAAGCAAAATTTTAACCGCCGTGTCAGCAGGTACAGCGCCTGATGTGGTCAACCTTAACCCTGACTTTGCCTCTCAGCTAGCCAGTCGTAATGCCTGGCTAGCGCTGGACGATCAGCTTACCGACGACGAACAAGCTGTTTACTTACCTAAAATTTGGCAAGCCACCACACTCAATGGGTCTAGTTTTGGCTTTCCCTGGTATCTCACCACCCGAGTTACCCTGTTCAATACAGATCTGTTGGAACAGGCAGGTATTAGCCAGCCACCCAGTACCTATGCTGAGATGGCGGAAGCTGCCAAACAAATCAAAGAAAAAACGGGCAAATACGCCTTTTTCATTAGCTTTGTCCCGGAAGATGCGGCTGACGTATTACAGTCATTTATTCAGATGGGGGTACCTCTGGTGGATGAAGATGGCAATGCTGCCTTTAATACCCCTGAAGGTAAGGCTGTTTTTCAATATTGGACCGATCTCTACCAGCAAGATTTATTACCTCGAGAAGTGTTAACCCAGGGCCATCGACGGGCCATCGAGCTATACCAGGCAGGGGAAACTGTCTTTTTAGCCTCTGGAGCTGAAGCTCTCGACAACATTACCAATAACGCCCCTGACATCGCAGCAGCAACAAAAACGGCCCCTCAAATCACCGGCAAAACTGGCAAAAAAAACGTAGCAGCCATGAACTTAGTGGTGCCACAATCCACAGATGTACCTGAGGCAGCGGTAAAGTTTGCCATGTATGTCACCAATAACGACAATCAGCTATCGTTTGCCCAGGCTGCCAATGTACTACCATCCACAGCTGCCGCCGTCGATAGCACCCTGACAGAGGCTCCCGATGGTGCTCCCCCAATTGAAGTGGCTCGCGCCGTCAGCGCCAGTCAGTTAGCGGATGCAGAGGTGTTGATTCCGGCCCTTGAAGATGTGAAAAAACTGCAAAAGGCTATCTACGAAAATCTACAGGCAGCCATGCTGGACCAAAAAACTGTCGATGAAGCCATCGCTGACGCGGCAAACGACTGGAATAATCGGTAATCTGGGCAATGCTAGCTAAAACCTAGCTAAAACGAGATAGAAACTCCCCAATTAAATACAAAGAACCACAAAGAACTTTGGTGCTCTCGGTTGTTTCAGCAAATACAGCCAGTCCCGCCTCAATGGTTTCGTAGGTATAACAACTTACTAACCCTGAACATACCTGCTGGGCTAACTGCGCTAGTTCTGTTGGTTGTGCTGTTTGATGTCCCGGTACAGGCACTATATGTAGCGTGTCACCTGGGCGTAACAACGCTTGAAAAATATCCTTGTGATCCTTAGTAGCCAACATTCCCATCAGCCAGATAACAGGTTGGGGAAGAGAGTCCACATAACGACGCAACATTTCAGCGGCAGCAGGGTTATGGGCACCGTCAATCAAAAGTTGTTGTCCTTGCCAGGTGAGCCATTGCAGGCGTCCTGGCCAATGGGTTGTAGCAATGCCCTTTTGAATAGCCGCAGTGGAAATCTGCCAGCCTTGCTGCTGGAGGAGTTGAAGCATTGCGATCGCAATGCCACTATTTATCCGCTGGTGTTCCCCCAACAAACCAGATTCATACTCAATCAAATCTTCGAGACCGCTACGCCATTTACCTGACTCAGTCAATTGAGCAGGCGTTACCCTATACAGCGGACAGTTCAACTCCAATGCCCGCTGCCGCACCACAGGCTCAGCCTCATCTGGCAAGGGACCTACCACCACAGGTCTCCCTGGCTTGAGGATACCGGCTTTTTCCCTAGCGATATCCGCTAACGTCGGTCCTAGCCGTTGCCAGTGCTCACGACTCAGAGACACAATGCCAGTCACCAGAGGCGCAGAACACACATTCGTCGCATCCAAACGCCCGCCTAAACCCACCTCAATAACAGCAATATCAACAGCTTCAGCTGCAAAATATAACCAGGCAGCAGCAGTAAACACCTCAAACTGAGTTGGCGTTTCACCACTACTGCCATCAATGGCCGCCGTCACCGTCATCAAATGCTGCCACAGTGCCTCGTCAGAAACAGGTTGCTGATCAATGCAAATGCGTTCATTCCAGGTTAACAAGTGGGGCGATGTATAGCGCCCTACCCGATACCCAGATGTAGACAATACAGCTGTTAGGTAAGCACATACTGAGCCCTTACCATTCGTACCTGCAACATGGACGATGGGCACTTGCTCTTGAGGGTTACCTAGACGATTAAGCAGCGCTTCAATACGCGATAGTCCCAAATTGACACCAAAGCGTCCATAATTTGCTAAAAAATCGTCAATCGGCAACCTGTCAGACGCCACTAAACAGCTTCCGAATTTTTCTCACCAGTACGAATACGAACAACCTCATTAACGGGGGTCACAAAAATCTTGCCATCACCAATTTCACCCGTTCGAGCAGCACTGATCACCTGTTCAACAATATTGTCCACCTGATCATCATCAACCACAATTTCAACCTTGAGTTTTTGCAAAAACTCAACGGTATACTCCGACCCTCGATAGCGCTCAGTTTGACCTTTTTGACGGCCAAAACCACGAACTTCAGACACTGTCATACCGACAACGCCAGCATTAACAAGGGCAATTTTGACTTCGTCAAGTTTAAACGGGCGAATGATGGCTTCTATTTTTTTCATGCGAATTTATAAACTCCATACACCGGGCCAACAGCGAGATTGGACCAACATACGATATCAACGTTTAACGGGCCACAGACATAAGCCACCATAAACATTGATACGGTGTCGCTTATTCACTGCGTAGTTAATTTTAGAGTAAAACCTGGTTGAAGCGATGGTTTTGACTTAACGATCGTTGATCAGCGGCCGCATAATCAAAAAGCCTGCTCCAAACGCCGTCAGAATAATGATAGCAATGGAGGCAATTAGCCAGAGCGTACTCAAACTACCACTGGCTGGTGATTCCAAACTATAACGACGATTTTCTCCAGTTTGTTCTGTAAATACTTTAGACAAAGCAGCTTTAGGTCTTTTTTGGAGTCTGGGCTTACGAGGCTCTTCGACTGGCTGCACACTCTGCTGGCTCTCTTGAAGCTGACCATAATCATAGACAGGAAACTCTTCAGCAGGTGGCGATACCGTCATCTCAACCTCAGCAGGATGTGCTACATCAGCATGGTGACCAAGCTGTAACGCCACCTGCACCATCTGGTGAATATTTTGTCGCAGAATATGGTTCTGATTGGTGAGATGGGTGTTCTGCGTGCTCAGTGAATCCACCATTGCTTTAGTTGCCTGCAGCTCAGCTGCCAACTCACGATAGACCGACACAGGTACCGAAGGGGAATAGCCAGACTCTGGTCTCATCGGATTTCGCCCTGAGCCAGAATTATGGGAAGGATTCATAAGCAGTTCCAAAAATCTCCAATAGAAACACAAATTAGCTGCCCTATGCTGTTTGCCAACAGGAGCCTCACAAGCAGCTAGTCTGGAAACAGGCGGGAAACTACCCCGTCGGGACGTTCAAATTAGAGCAACGTCAACGCGATTCGTCAAGTACTTGCTCAAAGTTCTTTGAAAATTTGTCCAAAGGCGCATTGCAAGTCTAGTTCTACCCTGCTTCCTCAAAAACCATCAATTTTTTTCAGAACTTTACAACCATGACTGACACCACCGTTACCCCCCATGCCGATTTTAAATATGGCGAGCGGACAATTGAGGAAAACGAACTAATTACATTTCCCAATCCTCGTCCAGGTCGAAAATATGACGTCAACATCACGTTGCCTGAGTTTACCTGTAAGTGTCCATTTTCCGGATATCCTGACTTTGCCACTATTTACATTACCTACAGCCCTAACGAAAAAGTAGTCGAGCTCAAAGCTATCAAGCTTTATATCAATAGCTATCGCGATCGCTACATTTCCCACGAAGAGTCCATCAATCAAATCATGGATGACTTTATAGCCGCTACGGATCCATTGAGTTTCAAGATCAAAGGCGACTTTCAACCTCGCGGAAATGTTCACACCACGGTTGAAATTGCATACGAAAAATAGGCCTAGTGGGCCGTTAAGGCTGAGATTTCGGGCTAGCAAGATTTAAAACCTTGCCCCTGGCTGCTTTAAGAACTCCAACTCGGCCTCAGTGCTTTGTCGGCCCAAAACCTCATTACGATGGGGAAAACGCCCAAACCGAGCGATCACATCTCGATGACGCCGAGCATACTCCAAACCATGCTCCAAATCTGGAGCCACTTGAACCAGTGCCTCAAAATACTCAACACAGCGATGTTGATGGGTAAGATGCTCGCTATGTTCAAAGGGCAAATAAAGAAAAAAGCGCTCCACGGGCAGCAATTCATCCCCATAGCCTCTCTCAATTGCCATAACTGCCGTCTGCAGGGCCTGGGGGTCAGCAGCAAAGCTCTGGGGTTTTCCTCGAAACATATTGCGGGCAAACTGATCCAACACAATAATCCTGGCCAAGCTTGATTTAGCCGTTTTCAACCAACCCTCCGGTGTGGACGCTACCATAGCCCAATAAAGATCTAAAAACCGTGCCTTGATCTGAGCATCAAAGTCAGGGTCTTTACGAAACCATTGCTGACGATAGTCACCCGGTGGTGAACCAAACCAAAAGTCCAAGACAGATTGAGTCTCAATAACTACTGAGTCCATAGGTCGCTAAGATACTTAAAATGCGGGGTAAATTGACATGTCATCCATCTTTTCAGTCATCTTGATTACGGTGTTGGTGGTGGCCGTCTTTTGCTGGTTGACGGGATATCGATTACCCATTCGATTTGCAGTCCCCTCTCTGCCCACTGGCCCATCAGGGGTACCGCGGACAACCAGACAACGGCTCATGCGGCTAGTCAATGGGAATCAAGCGGTGGCAGCCCGCTTAGTAGAACGGGTGCGATCGCAAAACCCCGATCGTTCAGAGCAATGGTGTTGGGAAAAAGCCATCTACGATATTGAACGCGATCGCAGAGCCTAGGATCTTAATCCTGACTTACAAAAGCCTCACACTTCCTTGACTTAAGGCCCTAAGCTTTAAAGCTAACGTAATGAATATAATAAGAACTCTATATACTTAACGGCACACCATGAAGCCAATATCTGTAGTGTGACCACTTCTGACAAACTCAGCACACATGGGCAATCTAAGCAAGCAAAGGTGTATCAGCTCATCGGGTAAGCAATTAATCCTTGCTAAACTGGCTAACTGTCATACTGCACCTATCAAAGTAGCTTGTTGTGGGCTTTCATAGTTTTAAGTGATGTTCATACTAACGACCTTTCGGGGTCTAGAACATTCCTAACAATTATGAATGTCTTCCTCAACCAACATGAGTTTGGTTATTAGGGCTATCTACTAGCAATTTTTATAGATTAAGGAAACTGAGATATGACGCAGACTAAGCGTGCGCTAATTACAGGAATTACTGGCCAGGACGGCTCTTACCTTGCTGAACTTTTATTAGAAAAAGGATACGAAGTCCACGGCATTATTCGCCGCACCTCCACATTCAACACTGATCGCATTGACCACATTTATATCGATCCCCATAGTGAAGATGCCCGTCTATTTCTCCATTACGGCGACCTCAATGATGGCACCATGCTTCGGCGTATCTTAGAACAGGTTCAGCCCAATGAAGTCTATAACCTCGGCGCGCAGTCTCACGTACGGGTAAGTTTTGACTCACCAGAATACACCGTTGATACCGTAGCGATGGGTGCCCTACGTCTAATGGAGGCCATTCGAGACTACCAGCAACGCACCGATGCCGAAGTGCGTTTTTACCAAGCCGGTTCCTCCGAGATGTTCGGTAAGGTTCAAGACATTCCCCAAAAAGAAACCACTCCCTTCTATCCCCGCAGTCCTTATGCCTGCGCAAAGGTCTACGCTCACTGGCAGACCGTTAACTATCGTGAGTCTTACAATATGTTTGCCTGCAATGGCATCCTGTTTAATCACGAGTCTCCCCGCCGTGGAGAAACCTTTGTGACCCGAAAAATCACCCGTGCCGTAGCTCGTATTGTCGCCGGTAAGCAAAAGGACCTTTATTTAGGTAACCTAGACTCCAAGCGTGATTGGGGTTATGCCAAAGACTATGTGCGCGCTATGTGGATGATGCTACAACAGGAAGAGCCTGGCGACTATGTGGTAGCCACAGGGGAAACCCACACTATCAAAGAATTTCTAGATATCGCCTTCAAATATGTCAACCTCGACTGGCATGACTATGTCAAGTTTGACCCCCGTTATCTACGTCCTGCTGAAGTAGATATTTTGATTGGTGATCCTAGCCACACCCAGCAAACCTTAGGCTGGGAGCCTTCTATTGATTTCCCTGGTCTAGTTAAGCTGATGGTAGACGCTGATCTAGAAGCAATTGGTCTAGATCCTGTGACCAAACAGACTGATACAGCCACAGTACGTTCAGCTATTGCGGGTGTAATGTCCTAAGCATCTAGATAAAAACTCAGGTATAAACGCCTCCTTGAAACATTGTCTTCCAGGAGGCGTTTTTTATACGTCCTGAAAGACAATGTCTGTAAACTTAAACTTCACCAGCATAAAAACTATAGTTCTGGATGTGAGCAAGGTTTACTAATATGAGAAAGACCTTGTTTGGAGTGTGGTCCATGCTCCAAACTCAAACTAACTGACAAAAGCATGGCAGACGAGTCGACTCCTAAAAAAGCACCGGCAAAGAAACAGCCAGCCGATAAAGCAGCTAAGCCCCCGGCAAAAGCAAAAAAAGTAAAACCGCCCAAGTTAGAGGACAAACCGTTTGCTGAATTTATTGAGCAGCATTTTTTACCTGCCGTAAAAGAAGCCCTGGCCAAAGAAGAAGGCTTAGAAGACTTTGATCTTTCTTTCGAAACTCAGCCTATTAATGTCATCGGTGTTGACAAAGATAGCTATCCCCAGGTGATTGGTCGCTGGGCCAATGGAGCACGCCAATTCAATATCGCCTTTCTAGAAGAGAGCATCACCGGTCCTAAAGTTTATTCATTTGCAACTAATGGCGCAACGCCCAGTACCATCGAGCAGTTTATGGGCGACGAACGACGCATCACGCTCGATTTGATGGTTCTATTCGTGTTGCGTCGTCTAAAAGGTCAGAAGTGGCTAAAGGGGAACTAGGTGTCGGGGTTTCTCCGTGGAAGACGCTTCGCATTAGGTTTATCCAGGCCCGAAAGACTATACGACTCCGCTCCCCCCTAGGAGCTCTCTACAAGCTGGGTGAGCGGAGTCACAAGCTGGGTGAGCGGAGTCGAACCCTAATGCAAGAAATGCCGCGTGCCCGTCAACGCCATAATCAGCCCTAACTCATTAGCCGCTTTGATCGAATCTTCATCACGAATACTGCCCCCCGGCTGCACAATCGCCTTAATCCCAGCAGCGGCAGCTGTCCGTACAGAATCATCAAACGGAAAGAATCCATCACTGGCCAATGTGGCTCCCTGTGCTTTATCTGCTGCCTGTTCCAGGGCAATTTTTGCAGCGCCGACGCGATTCATCTGACCAGCGCCGATGCCAACGGTCGTGTTTTCCTTCGTGACAACAATTGCATTGGACTTGACATGTTTAGCCACCCGCCAGGCAAAGAGCATTTCCGTTAACTCTGCCTCGTCAGGCTGACGCTCGGTCACAATTTTCCACTGGGCCACATCGTCTTGAACGTCATCGGATGTCTGGGTCAGAAAACCGCCAGCAATAGCACGAATCGTTTGACCTGGACCGCTCAATAAATCTGGCAACACCAGCACCCGTAAGTTCTTCTTCTTCTCCAAAATTTCCCGAGCTGCTGGGGCACAATCAGGGGCTACTACGCATTCCAAAAATGTCTGAGTCAGAGCCGTCGCCGTCGCCACATCAATTTCCTGGTTAAGCGCCACAATGCCACCAAAAGCAGATATATTATCTGCTTCAAACGCACGTTTGTAGGTAGATACCATGGAGTTACCAATGGCCACACCACAAGGATTGGTATGTTTGAGCACAGCCGCAGCCGGACCGTTTTCGCTGGGGAATTCGGCAATGATGCGACGAGCCGCTTCTAAGTCAACCAGGTTGTTATAGCTCAGGTCTTTGCCCTGAAGTTTTTCGGCAGAGGCCCAGCCATCAGATTGATTACCGGTTTGATACCACACAGCTGGCTGATGGGGGTTTTCGCCATAGCGGAGGGATTGCTTTTGGGTACCGCTAAGGGCAAAGCGTTGGCTGGTGGCATCGCCCGCTTGCTCAGTCAGGTAGGTGGCAATGGCCTGGTCGTAAGTAGCGGTGTGCCAGAAGACCTGGCGAGCACACTGGGCACGGAATTCTAGTGAGGGTTGACCATTATTGGTGCGTAATTCGTTGAGGTAGCCGTCATACTGAGCTGGGTCGCACAGCACAGTTACATAGGCATGGTTTTTGGCAGCAGACCTGAGCATAGTAGGGCCACCGATGTCGATATTTTCGATAGCATCGCTCAGGGTGGTATCGGGCTTCGCAATGGTTTGCTCGAAAGGGTAGAGGTTAACGACCACTAGATCAATGGGACGAATATTATTATCTGCCAGGTCTTTTTGGTCGTCGGGGTTATCGGTGCGGGCGAGGAGGCCTCCGTGGATGCGGGGTTGAAGGGTTTTGACACGTCCGCCCAGAATTTCTGGAAACC
Source organism: Leptolyngbyaceae cyanobacterium MAG.088 (assembly GCA_019634055.1). GTDB lineage: Bacteria > Cyanobacteriota > Cyanobacteriia > Phormidesmidales > Phormidesmidaceae > Leptothoe. Next base: position 14,648 of record JAHQVZ010000180.1, on the reverse strand, counting down.
CAGTGTAGTCAGATACTTTGGTAACGGGGATACCGGCTTCGGTAAGGGTGCGGGCAGTACCGCCGCTGCTAATGATATCGAAGTCGAAGTCTGTGGTGAGAACCTTGGCCAGGTCAACGATTCCTGTTTTGTCAGAGGCACTAAGCAGCGCTAAGCGTGTCATGGGATCCTTTCTTTTCGATTCATGGGGTGATTAACCTTAACTAGGGTAGAACGCCAAGGTACGTTTTCTAGCTCCAAAATCCCCAATAGCAAAGTTATCAACTCACATGCGCCCCCTGAAGCAAATCAAGGGGCGCATATTCATATCAACAGAAGAAGAACATCAACTAGTTGAATTAATCATCGTCATCGTCGTCGTCGTCGTCATCGTCGTCGTCGTCGTCGTCGTCGTCATCGTCGTCGTCATAGCCCTCCCAGTCGTCATCATCGTGACTATCACCACACTGGCAATTATCATGATCTCTCCAGCGATCGCGACCATCCACCACCACGGTTGCCGACCCAGCAATCCGAGTAATTTCAGTCGTTGTCGTCGTCACAATCTGCGTATAGCTCCGCTTGTAGGAAAAACTTTCCCGAATATCACGTCCACCACCAGCTAAGTCATAGCGCACCGTTGCCACACAGTTAATTTCCACATCCTCCAGACGCAGATTGTCACCTAATTCAGCCCGTAGCTCACGTTCTAAGTCAGCCAGAGAAATCACCTCAGCGGCCAACACATAGCGCCCCCTGGAAGCTTCGATTAACCGTGCACCGCTATTGGTATGAATTTCCTGCCAGCGACCACCACGGGTTTTCGCATACACCTGGTAAACCACATTGGCATAGGTGGTCTGGGGCTTATTCAAAATCTCTAGCTGCAGCACTAAATTACGACTGCGCTGGCTCACTGTCTGGCGAGCCACATGCAATACCGACTCCCAAGAACGTGTTACCTGACGTTCAGCCTCTATGCGCGACGATCGATTAACACTAATCTCGGTCGTCCGAGAATTGGAAGTATGACGGCCACGGTGGTAACGACTATCATCGTCGTCATCGTCCTCCCAATCATCATCATCGTCCTCCTCCCAATCATCATCGTCTCCCCAATCATCATCGTCATCGTGCCCTCTTGATGTCAGGACTACATGACGATTCGCTGTTTGTTGAGCTGTAATTTCTGTAGATGATGTTCGACTGGCCGTGACCGTCCTGGATGTGCGAACAATGGCTGTCGTCGTTGTTGTACTGATTTCTGTGTAACGCTGGCGATGGTTAATCTTTTCGCGCAGATCACGTCCGCCACCTGCCAGGTCATAGCGAATGCTAACAACGCAGTCCAATTCCACATCTTCAATATCCAGATCTTCGCCAAGTTCATCACGAATTTCCTCTTCCAGGTCCGCAAGGGAAATGACTTCAGACTCAAGAATGAACGTACCGCCATCACCGGATATTAATCGGGCCCCTCGGTTAGTATGAATCTCCTGCCACTCACTGCTACCACGGGTTCTAGCAAACACCTGGTACACAGCATTAGCATAGGTAGTCTGAGGTTTATTCAACACCTCCAACTGCAGCACCAAACTTGTTTGTCGTTCACGCTCCACAAGACGCGCCACATGTAGTACCGAATTCCATCCCTGAGCCTGACTGAGTTTGGGCTGGGCTACGCTGGGCTGTGAGGCAGATAGGGCGGGTGACTGGTTAGCGTGCCAAACCAAAGATGTTAGAGCAACTGGCAAAGCAGCCTTTAAGAAGAGATTGCTGAAAAAAGGAAAAGAATACCGCATAGCATTTCGTGATGAATTGGAAGTTAATGCAACTACCAAAGGGGCACTCATAGCTTCAGATGCAGACACCTTTACAAATTTATGGAGTATTAATGAAATTTATGTGGTTAGTGGCCCTTACACTCGCGACACCTTATATGTTTCTATTGGGCTCTTAGTGCTACACCAGACTTATTTACAAACCTTGACAAGTATTCTGCCAGTAGCATGAAGACTGAAAGCCACCAGGGTCTTCTGTTTCTGCGGACAGCACCAAGCTGATCAGGTCTAGGGTAAGATCCGTAGCGACCTTTCTTACTTAATGGCCAGCCTATGTCACTTCGTGCCCTGTCCGCTGGTGACGCTAGCGCCAGTTATCTATTAGTTCTTCTGCATGGTTGGGGAGCCAATGCCCAGGATGTAGCAGGCATTGCTCCTTACATGCAACTGGCCAACTATCGAATGATCTTTCCCGATGCGCCTCATCTGCATCAGGTGGCGGGAGGGATGGCGGCCCCTGGTGGTCGTATGTGGTATGCCCTCCCCGCTATTTTTAACTTTGACATCCCCTTTGATAATCAAAGCGATCTACAAAAGAGCAAACAACTCCTGACAGATTGGTTGAACGCATTACCAGAAAAAACCGGCATCCCGTTGGAAAAAACTGTCATGGCAGGGTTTTCTCAAGGCGGGGCCATGACCCTAGATGTGGGTATGGACCTCCCCCTGGCGGGCATGATGATATTAAGCGGTTACATGCATAGTCAATCTCTTAATAGTCCAGTAACACCACGCCCAATACTTTTAGCCCACGGCATTCAGGACCCAGTGGTTCCCATTGCCCAAGCCCGTCGCACTAAGTCTGCATTCGATGATTTTTCCATAGCCGTGGATTATCACGAATTCACCATGGGTCATGAGATCAGTCTGCAGGTATTGGAAGCTGCTCAAAAGTTTTGTCAAGAACTTTACAAAAAGTAGGTGTAACATTTCAAACCTATTACGGGACAGTATGCTCTGTAGCGCATAGACTAGTACCAGCGCCCAGCCCAAAGGAGCCAGCATCATGGTTTCAAGCACAAGCAAAGTTTCTGATAAGCCCATTGCTGACGTCACTCAAGAGGAAGTCGATCAGCTGGCACAGCGTCTAGATCAAGATGAGTACACCACTGCTTTTGAAGGGTTACGAGATTGGCATCGACTACGGTCTATCGCCTTTCAACGCCCAGAATTAGTGGAGTCTTATTTACACCTGCTAGATATGGAAGCCTTTGACGAAGCTTAATGGCAGATACATTGCCAGCCACCAAAATTCTGGTCGGCATTAGTGGCGGTATCGCAGCCTATAAGGTTTGTGAGGTGGTCTCTACCCTTGCCAAGGCAGGGGTAGATTTGAGGGTTATATTGACCGATTCAGCAGAGGCGTTTGTCTCGGCGTTGACGTTTGCTACTCTAGCTCGACATCAGGCCTATACTGATGAAAACTTTTGGTCCGCTGACCAGGCTCGACCGCTACATATCGAGCTGGCTGAATGGGCTGATTTTTTTTTAATTGCTCCCCTTACAGCCAATACCCTGGGTAAGTTGGCCCATGGATTAGCGGACAATTTGCTGACCAATACGGTCCTGGCGTCCACATGCCCCGTACTGTTGGCTCCAGCGATGAATACGGATATGTGGCTGCAACCGTCTATCCAGCGAAACTGGCAGCAGGTTTTGAGCGATGAACGGTTCCACTCAGTCGGTCCGGCAGCTGGTCGGTTAGCGTGCGATCGCATCGGCACTGGACGCATGGCCGAACCCCACACTATCCTTGCCACCCTAGACTCCTTACAGCACACCCAGGGTTGCCGTGACCTCAAGGGCAAAACTATCTTAATCAGCAGCGGCAGCACCCATGAATATATTGATGCCGTCCGCTACATCGGCAACCCTTCCACTGGCCGTATGGGCATTGCCTTAGCCACAGCCGCCGTCCATCGTGGGGCCCAGGTTTCCCTGGTGCATGGCCCCATAGAAAGCCAGCTACGCCTGACAATTCCTGAGCTAGTACAAACTACTGCCGTCATCAGTGCCGCTGATATGGAAGCATCACTCATGGCTCAGTTGGCCACAGCAGACTGGATTATCATGGCTGCCGCTGTGGCTGATATGCGTCCCCAAAACAGCGCTAGCGGCAAACTTGCCAAGGCAGATTTACCCAACCCCCTACCCCTTGAACCAGTCACAGACATTGCGGCCAAATTATCTAATAGCAAAAGAGCCGACCAAACCCTCGTGGGGTTTGCGGCTCAAACCGGTGATATTATCCAGCCTGCATTAGACAAGCTACAGCGCAAAAAGCTAGATGCCATTGTGGCAAATCCGGTGGATCAGCTAGAGAGTGGGTTTGGCAGCGATCTCAACCAAGGATTTTTCTTAGATACCCAAGGCCAACAGGCAGCCATAGGCACTAGCACAAAATTAATGATGGCCCATCGTATCTACGACTTACTGCAAACATCGCCTAAAAAAAATAACTAGTGGCCTATCAAGCCAAAGATTTCAGGTAAGACGAGTAAAAAATAAAGAGCAAAACGAAATTAAAAATCACTCTTTACTCGTAATCAATTCCAACCTGAATCTTTAGCTTTTACACTGCATTAGCTCTGCCAACTAGATAAACCCGAGCTAACTCCAACCCAATAGCACTGCACCAAATTATTCCAGTTCCAGACCTTGGATATGATTGATCACCTCCGAATCTGGCAAAAAGCGAATACGCTCAAACGCCTCATTATCACTGCTAAGCAGATTGCTTGACAGATCCGCCAGAGAAACCACACCAATATTCACCTGAGCAACCTCAGGATTCGATGACTGAATAGAACTTAAAACATTATCTGCATCTTGCTTTGAAAAGAACATCGAGAAAATTGATTCTTCTGATTCTTCTGACCCACCATTAACAGACAGGGAAACATAATTCCCATCCGCATCTTGCAATGCAAATAGTGGTACAAGTGAGGAAGAATTATTTCCTCCAAAATCGCTATTTAGAGCACGTGCAGCTTCAAGATCATCAGTAGCAGGGATAAACACAAGCTTCAGTGGAGTTTCCCGCTCCTCCTGAGCTAAAAGATGTACAGAAGCCAAATCAATCACACCGACAGAACCACCTTGATTAAATTGTGGCTCTTCTTGACGGACCTGCTCAACAAAATTAACAACATCAGGCTCATTAAAGAACACCCTCAGTAAGGCTACATTGCCCATCCCGTCGTTAGGCAAATCAACCACTGACGTCACATAGCCGCCTGAACTGTCAGCCACCACAAAAACAGGAACGTCAGCAAACTTATTTAGCAGTTCATCTTCTGAAAGCGCTGCTGCTTGAGGGGTATGCAATGTAGCGGTCATCATTCCACCACCCAATAGGCCACACAATAACCGACCAAATATAGCTTTCATACTTTCCTCCCGATGCCAAGTTAACTTGCTCAACGTTAATCATGTAACACAGCTTAACCTCTCTGAGATCAACTGAGACATTTCCAAAACTGACCACCGCCCTACAACAGAGAGCACAATTACCCCATGGCGACTTAGGCCATAAGTGCATGAAACTGTAATCAACCGGTTCGCAGCCAGTTCACTGACACTATATGCTTACAAAAACAAAATCACATAATCGGGATGACAGGATTCGAACCTGCGACATCCTGCTCCCAAAGCAGGCGCGCTACCAAACTGCGCTACATCCCGTAGCTAAGTAAGTATCTACAACCCAACTTGGAAAGTTCCCAGGGTTGCCGTCTAGCAATCTAACATAAATATACCTCTATTTGCCTTAAGGGTTTTTAGTCATTCAGCATGCCACCTAACTCCTTAAAACTTCAAAACTGGACCATTGAACAATTGCCAGGTATCTCTGCAAAACACCAGCAACAGCTCAAGCAATTAAATATTTTCACCACTCACGATTTACTCCAAACAACTCGTAACCAAGCGGCTCGCTTACAACTAGCTCAGCAACTTAACTCCCACATTACCCACATCAACAAATGGGCAGCCCTGGCAAAACTAGCCTGCCTTCCCAGTGTGGGCTATCAATATTGCGGACTCCTTCTCCATGCTGGCATTAGTTCGCCTCAGCAGTTGGCCCTACTCCCCGTTGCCCAACTCCATGCCCAGCTCAGGCGGCTCCAAGTAAAACTGATGCAACGTGCCGACCTCAGCCCCAACACAGCCATGGTTGCTCAATGGATAGCCGAAGCCAAACATCTATGTAACTAGTCTCAATACAATCCTAATCTGGATACCAAAACATCCCCTTAATGCCTTCTGGGTCTGGCATAAACCCCAGATTTTTGTAAAAGTTCACAACATGGGGATCGGCAAACAATGTAACGTTGCTAATATCTTCACTCCGCAGCTTTTTAATAAGCTGCTGCATGAGTGCCTTGCCTAGTCCCCTACCTTGAAAACTAGGATGAACAACCACATCCCAAATAGTCGCATTGAATGCATGATCTGAGGTAGCCCGCGAAAAACCGATAAGACGCTTACGGGCTCCTTTGTGCTCCCACATAGTAACGACCAAGAAACTATGCTGAATAGCTTTTTTTACTTTACGCAGTGGGCGACGCGACCAACCCACAGCATCACATAGTTCCTCTAGCTCATACAAATCGATGTTGCGATCGGTACTAAAAACTATGCGGGCTGTTTGCTCAGGACCAGTTGCATTGATCGCATAATCATCAGAAACAGCTTGCGTGGGAACTGATGCAGCCTCGGTGGGACTAAATAAGCTTTTCCAGAAACCCATGCATACAAAACAGTTGGAAATATAAACTCTGTCTTAACTTTAGCAGTATAGGTCTATCCTTTCCTAGGAGGCAAAAACATTGATTTAGAATCTACCGAAATTAGATAACGAATCGGTAAACTTGCCAACATACGACCCCTTACCCATGTCCTGAACTCATTATCGTAGAACAAGCTATACGTTTATAACTTGGGCGTTGTTTGATGTAACTACCTGTGCTTAATAAGGGCACTTATGTCGAACATTTTTTCCTTAGCAAGGATAACAAATCACTTTGGGTAATATTGCTGCAGGTGCTTTGGAGCAGATTCACCAAGGAACCAATTAATGGAGCATTTGTTGAGCTGGTATCTGCAATTAGCCAAGTTAGCCAACGGGTACAACTCAATCATGCAGTTTCTGAATACATATGGCAGCCGGATTAAAGACATCGACAGTAGAGTTGTTGAAACGCTTCAACCGGGCGTTTCCACAATTTTATGAGCAGTTTGTCAGCAGCGAAATTCAGCTACAAAATCTACGGCTTGCCTATCAGCTATATAAAACGAAAAAAGCCGTTATTGAAATAAAACCCGAAGGTAATCGCAGCGCCCTCCACTTTGCCTATCGTAATCAGTCTTTTTTACTCAGTGACATTTTTGGTGTGCTCACAGCCTATGGGCTAACCATTCATAGTCTTAGCCTCTACGGGCAGATTTACCCACCCATGCTGGTGTTTGTGAAATTAGTGGTTTCCCGCGGTGGCAAAGCTCTTAGCGACAAAACAGCCGACAATACTTGCCGTGCTATTCGCGAAGCACTAGCCGGACGTTATGAAGTCGAAGAAATGCTCAGCGTTGAATTTAATCTCAACGCGGGCTTAGAAAAAGTTGAAACTGAATTTTATGTAGATCCCGTCTTTCATTTACCGGCCTTACTGATCGAAGCAGATAATCAGCCAGGTCTGTTTTACAAGGTCATGTATGCCATATGGCAGGAAGATTTACTAGTAGTGAATGCTAACCTATTGGTATGGCGCGGTCGTACCCGCTTAATTTTGTATCTCCTGGGCCCTAATGAAAGTCTGATTCCAGAATATTTAGGTCATAAAATTGCAGACGGTATGCGCGAGCGCTTGTTAGGTGGGCTCTATTAAACTTCCCAGCATTAATACAATGGGACTGGTTCAAGTTTGAATGTCCTTTTACGAATTCGATTTTTCACCATGGTGGTAACGTCTGTATTTGGAGTGCCCCATGTCTATGATTTCACTCCCAATTTATTTTCCCCAACCATCACTCCCCATCGTTCGGTATTGGTCTGCATCCATGGCTGGTTATTAAGTCGTGTCTATTGGCACCCTCTGATGCAGCAATTAACTCCAGATATTGACTGTCTGGCCTACGATTTAAGAGGCTTTGGTGATTCTACTCAACATTTATCGAAGCGCTCTAATCGTTTAGATATGGCCCCGTATGGTCTAGCAGCCTATGCCCACGACTTAAATGCATTATTAGAAAGCTTAGAACTCGAGAATGTTTGGCTAATAGGTCATTCCTTAGGGGGGAGCATTGCCCTATGGGCCGCTCACTTATTCCCAGACCGTGTGCGAGGTGTTATCTGTGTAAATGCAGGGGGTGGCATATATATTCGTAATGCATTTGAAACGTTTCGCAGTGCTGGTCAGCAGATGGTCGGATGGCGACCCAAGTGGTTAAAAAATTTCCCCTTACTGCCCTGGGTATTTGCCAATATCATGGTGCAACAAACCCTGAGTTATCAATGGGGACAGCAGCGCCTGATCGACTTTTTACAAGCAGATCCAGAGGCAGCAACCCAATCGCTTCTAGCGTCTACAACTGAAAAGGAAGTTCATCAACTACCTCAAATTGTTGCTCAGCTCTCTCAGCCTGTGTACTTTATCACCGGAGAGGAAGATAAAGTAATGGAACCAAAGTATGTAGAGCATTTGGCCAGTTTTCATCAGTTTTTTCATCAAGGTAAACAAGCCGTCGTTGCGTTCAAACACTGTGGCCACTTTGCCATGTTGGAACAAACCATGGCGTTAGAAAACCAGGTACGTCAGTGGCTTTTGACTGATAACAAGCCTGACTAAAATCGATATATCTCGCTAACTTGCTCTAAGGAAAGACGAGAATAAACGCCTAAATTTAGGCTGGAACGATGTCCCTTGGCAAAGTGATCACTAGCAGCACAAGCAATCATGGCAGCATTATCTGTGCAAAATTTAAGCGATGGCAGATGCACGTCCATATCTTGCTCAGTTGCCTTCTGAGTCAGGGTCTGCCGTAAGCCGCTATTGGCTGCCACACCACCGCCTAGAACAATATTCGATAGGCCTTCATCTTGGGCACAACGCATCGCGCGTCTAATCAGTGCCCTAACCACAGTGTATTGAAAACTTGCAGCAATATCCTCCACTGGTAAAGGAGTGACATTATCTGATTTAAGACGTTCGATTAATCTGAAAACCGCTGTCTTCAGGCCACTAAAACTAGCATCGTAGGGATGATATCCTCCACCCGGCAAAGAAATATTCCCCTCTGGCAATTTAAATGCATTCGGGTTTCCCTGCTGTGCCAATCGATCAATGATTGGCCCACCGGGATAGCCCAACTCAAGCAAACGGGCAACTTTATCAAAAGCTTCGCCCGCTGCATCATCTCGGGTTTTACCCAGTAGTTTGTATTGGCCACATCCATCAACCCGAATCAGACTGGTGTGTCCACCAGATACCAACAGACACAGAAAGGGGGGCTGAAGCTCAAATTGCTCTAAATAAGCAGCATAAATATGGCCTTCTAGATGATGGACACCTAAAAATGGTTTGTTATGAACCATTGAGAGGGTTTTGCCAACACTCATACCCACCAATAGCGCACCGACCAACCCCGGTGCACAGGTAGTCGCCACGCCATCAATATCCCCCCAACTCAAATGGGAGGCGAGCAAAGCTTCATGCACAGTATCGCCAATAGTCAACAAATGCTCACGGGACGCTAACTCAGGTACCACCCCTCCATAACGGCGATGTAGATCAATTTGAGAGGCCACCACACTACTAAGCACCTGACGATGGTCTACGACAGCGGCTGCGGTTTCATCACAGCTTGTTTCAATCGCTAAAATTTTGGCCATTTCTCAATTGTGTCAGCATGTAAAGTCTTGTGAGCAATTCCCCTGTCAGGGTTTGACAGAAAGGTATGATCCCTGAGAGTCAAGTAGATCCTTAATTTAGTTCACGTTGGTTCATTTTAAGAACTTCCTAAATAGACGTTAGACACAGTGAAGGCATGCACACCAGTGATGTACTTGGTTAAAGCAGCGTTACGCTTGGTCATCTAAGTTAAGAGATTCTCTGAATTATTTTTCTGTCTTTTGTAAATCACAAAGGAAACACTCTATGCGACGGTTGTTTGCTCTGGCTCTAGTAATCTGCCTCTGGTTTGGCTTCACAGCACCCGCTTCTGCAAGCCTAGCTGGAGATAACGTGGCTGGGTTGACCCCCTGCGGTGAATCTGCTGCCTTCCAACAACGTGCCTCTGCGGCCAAAACAGACGCTGCTAAAGCACGTTTTGATTTTTATGCTAATTCCACCTTGCTCTGTGGCGAAGATGGCCTACCTCACATCGTTGTAGATGGTGATTTGGCTCACTTGGGCGAGTTTGTCATCCCCGGTATTCTATTCCTCTACATTGCTGGCTGGATTGGCTGGGCTGGACGTTCCTATCTGATCGAATCTCGTTCTGCTAAGAAGCCTGAGGAAATGGAAATCATCATTGATACTGGCTTAGCCATCAAGTCTTCTTTGGCTGGTGCTGCATGGCCTCTGGCTGCATTTAAGGACATGGCCTCTGGCGCAATGTTTGCTAAGGACGATGAAATTACTATTTCACCTCGTTAAAGCAATGTTCTTTCGAGTGCATCTTAGTCACAGCATTGATCGAGTTGCACTCATTAGTCAGTCTGTTTTTGACGCTTTTATTTAGGAAGAATTCCCATGATGAAATATCTCTCGACAGCACCTGTCGTAGCAGCGATTTGGATGACTATCACTGCTGGAATCCTCATTGAGTTTAATCGCTTTTTCCCTGATCTATTACTTCATCCCTAGGGTTATCTGCTAAGAGGTACTTTAGGAAAAATATCGATTAAAATAGCCTGCTGGACTTAAGTCCAGCAGGCTATTTTAATCGATATTGCTAGTTAGCCCTGATCGAGATTAAACTCCTGGCTTTTCATTTAATGACCAGTAGTATTCCACTGGCAGCTCAGAAACTCTACAACTCTCTTCCAACTGTTTCTGTTGAGACATGGCCTTGCGCAGGGTAATAATCAATTCCTGCAACTGTTCTTTTTGGGGCGAATACTGATAAATAGCCGCAGCAGTTTCACGTTCTAAAAGTCTTAGTAATAGCTCGTAATGAATATGAGATGGCAGAGGAATAGGACGATCCATAGTCGGAAAATCAGAGTAGGGAACCTGAAACTGGTAGAAAATAAACGACCTACAGGATCTAGGCCATGAGTTGACCGATAGCAGCACCGGGATCGGGCTGTCGCATAAGCGACTCACCCACCAAAATAGCTTGGACACCAGCCGTTGCGACTTGCTTCACGTCATCTGAGTGATTAATACCAGACTCACTGACAAAAACAATGTCATCAGCCCTAGCATGGGTTAAAGCACGGGCCAATAAATCACGAGTCGTGTTTAGGCTAACTGAAAAATCTTCAAGGTTGCGATTATTTATCCCAAGCACTTTAACCTGATCTAACTTAAGCACCCGATCTAGTTCTTCAGCCGTATGAACTTCTACCAGGGCAGTCATACCTAATGCTTTAGCAATTCGGGTAAAGTAGCCCAAATCTTTGTCAGATAAAATAGCTGCAATCAGCAAAATAGCATCAGCACCATGGATGCGAGCTAAATAAATCTGATAAGGATAGATAATGAATTCCTTACATAGCAGAGGCAGATTTACAGCTTGACGCACCTGCGCAAGATAGTCAAAACTTCCTTGAAAAAATGCTTTATCGGTCAGCACAGACAAACAGGTAGCGCCACCTTTTTCGTAAGCGGTAGAGATCGCAACCGGGTCAAAGTCTTCACGAATCACTCCTTTACTGGGCGATGCCTTTTTTACCTCAGCAATAACAGACGGTTTTGTCTTACCATTCCGCAGCGCCGCAGCAAAATCCAGCGGCGGCGGCGCAGTCAAAATCTGCCGCTGTAGCTCAGCCAGGGGCGTTTTTTGCCGCAGGCGATCGATTTCAACTTCCTTGTGCCAAACAATTTTTTCAAGAATATTACGTGGCTCACTATCAGGCACCTTCACCTGATAGCGCAGTGTATCTACGGCTACAGTCGGGTTAGGCGAACGCCGTCTAATTTTCATGCAGTTACCTCAGCACGTTTAAAGGCCTCATCTAATACCTCAGACAGCGTCGGATGCGTATGCACAATAAAGGATAGTTCTTTAACCGTCTGACCTTGGGCTATGGCATTAGCGGCCTCTTGAATCAGATCTGCCGCATGGATACCGATAATATGGGTGCCTAAAATTTCTCCTGTGTCCTTGCGATAGATGACTTTCGCCAAGCCATCGGACTCGTTTTCTGCCAACGCTTTGGAATTAGCCTTAAAGTAACTACGTACGGAGCCAATCTGAAAGCCTTCGGCCGCAGCTAACTCTTTGGCAGCGGGCTCTGTCAGCCCTACAAAACTCACTTCAGGATGGGTAAACGCCGCTGCTGGAATACTACGATAATCAACACTCCGGCCATTGCCCAAAATATTTTCCACAGCAACCACTCCTTGAGCAGAAGCGGCGTGGGCTAACATCATTTTGCCAGTTGCATCACCAATGGCCCATAGATGGGGTACAGGCTCGCCGTCCCGCAATACTTCCATGCGATCGTTCACGGGTATAAATCCACGGCGGTCAGTTTCAATGGCCAGACTTTCTAACCCCATCTCTTTAGTCGCTGGAATTCGACCGGTAGCAACGAGACAGGCATCAACTTCTAGCGTATCAACCGTTTCTTTAGTTTTTAAATCCGCCAGCTCAATAGTAACCGGAGAACCAGGTGTCACCGTTTTAGCAATGACACCCACATGGGTATCAATATCCCGAGGATCGATGAGCACCCGCTTTGCAATTTTTGCAATGTCAGGGTCAAACGTAGGCATCAGCTGGGGCAAAGCTTCAATCATACTGACTTCACACCCTAGAGCTGTATATACATCAGAAAATTCTAGGCCAATGTAGCCGCTACCAATGATGGCAACCCACTGGGGCAACCAATCAAGCTTAATCGCTTCATCACTGGTAAATACAGTTTTACCATCAGTTTCAATCCCCGGTGGCACAAATGGAATAGACCCTGGCGACAGCATAATATCTTTGGCGGTATATGCTTTGTCGCCATCAGCCGTGGTCACAGTTACTTTTTGCGCCCCAGTCAATTTACCCCAACCACGAATCGTATCCACACCGAGACGGGTGAGGCTATTGGTCAAATCGCCCTGGATTTTGCTGACTAAATTACCGGCATGATCAGCAATAGCGGAACGGTCAAACTGGACATCGCCTACCTGAATGCCAAACGACTGCAAATGGTGCTTATCCCGTAATTCACGCACACGTCCAGAAGCTGCCAGCAGTGCCTTAGACGGAATACATCCTCGATTGACACAGGTGCCTCCCATATCAGCTGCTTCAATAATGGCAGTCTTCAAGCCACTTTTGACAGCATGTAATGCTGCACCATGACCACCAACACCCGCCCCCACAATGATTAGGTCGTAATCAAAGGATGAACTCACAACGATCTCCCAATTTCAGCACATTAGCGCCCCCAGTCATTTTGATGACGCTTGCCCAGGGTGAAAAACGACATGGGTAACATAGGGGCAGAATCTATTCTCAACTAGATTGTGGATATTAGACAACTTGATATTGAGCAATTATTTGCAAATTTGTTAAATTCAATGTCTACCCCTTTTGTACCTGTAGAAATGTTTGTGTCTGTAGAGCTAGTTCCCGAACAAAAAGGCTCTTCACAAACAATCATTAATTTTCCTACTTTTTCCTAAACTTGGAACATCTTGGCTAGAGTTAGGCTCAAAAGTCCCATTACCAAAAACCTCTATACCAATTGCTACGGTTCACCCCATGGCAATGCCAATCAATACTGGCACCGGTGTACAGCGGCCAACTAGCGAGGCAAGATTATGGATAAACGCAAGTTAAGGCAATCTGCAGTTGCTGATTTTATGCAATCCCTGGCTCATTTAGATGAGCTTTTAGGCGATACGACAGAGACTAGTGCTTTAGACGATGAACCTAAAGGGTCAGCATCTGATCGGACTGCTCATTCTCCTAAGCCCGCCGCCGCCGCGTCAGAGAAAAAACGAACGACAAGAGCTTTTGTCAATCCTGACGCTGACGCCTAGCTTCATAAAGCAAGATAGCTGTTGCGATCGCAACATTCAGCGATTCCACTCCAACCGCTAAGGGAATTTTGACCTCATGGGTAGCCAAGTCCATGGCCTCTTGAGATAACCCAGCGCCTTCATTACCCATCAAAAATACAGTCGGTTGACGCAGGTCTAACTCCCAATAGTCCAGAGCGGCCGTTGGTGTGGTAGCAACCAGTTGTACCGTCAGCAACTTCTTTAAAGACTCCAATGTAGCCACCGTCTGCATTGGCAAACGAAACCATTGACCGGCTGTCGCCCGTAGCACTTTAGGATGATCAATATCGACACTATCGGCAGTTAGCCAAATGCGATCGCATCCCGCCCCCGCCGCCGTACGAATAACGGTTCCTAAATTTCCAGGATCCTGCAACCGCTCAAGGGCAACTCCAAGAGATATAGCGTCCGATAAGTCAGCCGACCGAATTTTTCGCTGAGCGATCGCAACCACCCCATCCGGGCTCACCGTTGTACACATACTTTTAAGCACATCAGCACTGACCAGGCGAATATCCGTGGCAATCCGCTGTAAATGCCCCAATAAGTCTCCATGGTTATGACACCAGGCTTCTGTCATCGCTACCTGGAGCAACGG
>JAHQVZ010000179.1 GCA_019634055.1 Leptolyngbyaceae cyanobacterium MAG.088 | reverse complement strand
GGAATATCTTTGGTGACCACTGCACCAGCCGCAATAAAAGCATACTCATTAATTGTTACTCCACAAATAATTGTGGCATTAGCACCTATACTGGTTCCTTGTTTAATTCGGGTTTTTTTGTAATCATCAGATGTATTACGTGGAAATTCACATCTGGGTGTTTTAACATTGGTAAAAACCATGCTGGGGCCACAAAAAACATAATCTTCTAAAATCACACCTTCATAGAGAGAAACATTATTTTGAATTTTGCAGCCATCGCCAATAACAACATTGTTGGCGACAAAAACATTTTGACCTAGGGAACAATTTTTTCCGATTTTTGCCTTGGGCATCACATGGCTAAAGTGCCATATCTTAGTGCCTGCACCAATTTGTGCGCCCTCATCAATACAGGCTGTCTCATGAGCAAAGTAATCAGCCATTCAATACCTCCTGTACTTTTTCCAAAATATTAACCACAGCCACTCCATTCCAACCATCAGAATGGGGCTTTTGACGTGTTTTCAGACAATCTAAAAAGTGTTGACACTCCAGTCTCAGTGGCTGCTCATCAGCAATATCAACGACGGTCATACCGTCATCAACAGCATCCAGTTGTGCATTGATATGTTTATTGTGGATAGTGACCACCTGTTGAATTTCGTCGTACACCGCCATTTGGTTGTCTGCGATCGCAACCAACCCACGCTGCTTTAACGGCCACTGCCAAGAACAATGCAAATGAGCCGTTTGCCCCGACTCAAACGTCAAATCCACATGCACCTCATCGGCAATATCGGCCTGCAATCGGGAATACCCTGAAGCATTTACAGTTTTCACAGAAGGATTCCCCAATAAATCCAAAATAATAGACACATCATGGGGCGCAAACGACCACCAGACATCTTCTGCAGTACGTACTTTTCCCAAATTTAAACGATGGGTAGCCACATGGTTCACCACTCCAGCTTTGCCTGAGTTGAGATAATCTCGTATCCAACCAATGGCAGGCTGATAAAGCAATAAATGACCCACCATTAAAATCTGATCATGGTCGTCTGCGTAGGTCGCCAACTCACGCGCCTCGCTAGCAAGCAGGGTCATTGGTTTTTCTACGAAAACATCTTTACCTGCCTTTAAAGCAGCCAAGGCAAGAGTGTAGTGGGTAGGTGCAGGCGTCGCCAAAACAATGGCTGATATATCTGTTGCCAATGCCGCTTGAAAATCAGTAAAAAGAGGCATGTCAGGATAATTCTGTTGCAAACGCTGTTGCAATGGAGGTGACAGCTCAACCACGCCAGCCAAACTACCCAATTCGTAAAAATTACGGACAAGATTTTTTCCCCAATGTCCGCTACCAACAACAATCACCTGGGTCATAGCAATGTTACCTTGGTGCGATCGCATTCGATTTTCCGTGTCGCTCCTCGAGTATCCAATACAGCCTTTGCCTGTGCCACCAGATTGCCATAGTCAATGCAACTATGGTCTGTGGCAATCAGTACCAAATCAGCCCGAGCAATTTCAGCATCAGTGAGAGGGACACTATTAAAGTGCTGACCTGCAGCAGATATATGGTCAATATAGGGATCGTGATAACGCAGAGAGACCTGATCTTTCAGTAAAAATTTCATAATTTCAATGGCAGGAGATTCTCTCCAATCAGCCAAATCTTTTTTGTAGGTTATACCCACAATTAAAATTTGAGCCCTAGAAGGAGCAATGCCCAATTGATTCAGCACACGGAACGCTTTACTTCTAGCAAAGGACGGCATTCTTCGATTAATTTCCCCCGCCAGGGCAATAAAACGGGTATTGAAATTGACCTCTTTCGCTTTCCATTCTAAATAGTGAGGATCAATAGGAATGCAATGCCCACCGACACCCGGACCTGGATAAAATGGCATAATACCAAAAGGCTTGGTGTTGGCAGCATCCAGCACTTCCCAAACATCCAAATCAAGGCGGTCACAGAGCAGTGCTAACTCATTAACCAACGCAATATTGACCGCCCGAAATGTATTTTCAAATACCTTTACCAGTTCCGCTGCCTTAGCACTACTGACAGGCACTACCTGCGAGATTGTTTGCTGATAAAAAAGCTCAGCTACTCTGAGAGATTGAGAATCGGAAGCACCTACAATTTTGTTGGTATTTTGAGTAGTGTATCGCTGATTGCCTGGGTCAACTCGTTCAGGCGAGTGGGCTAGAAAAAAATCTTGTCCCTGCTGCAGACCACTGATTTGTTCCAAAATTGGGCGAATGACATCATCCGTAGTTCCTGGATAGGTAGTAGATTCTAATGACACCAATTGGCCAGGACGTAAACGCTTACCAATTTCTTGGGCCACACTCTCCACATAGCTAAGGTTGGGAGTCAAATTTTTAGTTAAGGGTGTCGGCACACAAATAACAATGACGTCCATTTCAGAAATTACATCGAAATGGGTAACGGCCTTCAGTTTGCCATTAGAAATTGCTTGATTGAGGGTTTCCGACGAAATATCGTCAATATAACTGTCTGCCTGATTGACCCGTTCGGCCCGCTTAGGGTTTTGCTCAATCCCGATAACGCTAAACCCTACTTTTGTTTTTTCTATGGCAAAGGGTAAGCCCACATACCCTAATCCCACCACACCAACCGTTGCACTGCGAGTGAGAATCAGCTGCTCCAGGGCATCAAATTGAGAAGGTGCTGGATCCGTCGGGAGATTGGAGACCAATGTCATTTAATTTGTAGGGGTAAGCCTGATTAGCCTATTCTGCCCCAGGTGGGAATTTACATATCAGTTTTTTTTGATATCTATTTCCTGGCTAGAGTTTAATTAACACTCACCATTTGGCACTCACAGGTCATAGAGCTAACCTGACTAAATCAAATCAACAACACGATAATATGCAGTTAAGGAATAAATCGTTCTTCACCATAGGCTAGTAAATGTTCGATGGTAGCTAACCGGTGTTGCCAGGTTTGCAGTCGATACTGGTTTTGCTGAGACTTTACCGTCAATTCAGAAGCAAGTATCTGATTAAGCTCGTCCAGTTGCGATCGCACTTCTCCGAGTGTCCGGTGAGACGGATCCTCAGCCAGGTCAGCCAACTGACTACCCAATCCATTCACATCATCAACCCACTGGGTCAGTTCCTGCTCAGACATTAAAAGCTGACCATTACTCAACAGCCATCCCCACTCTCGCTGCAGAGACTGATAGCGTTCGCTTGCCGTATGAAACGGTTGCTGTTGAGGTAAAGAATGCTCAATATCCGCAGCCCCTTGCGTATTATTCAGCAACGTTTGAATACCCCGCTGCAAATTATCAACCGCAAATAGGGCATAGCCACTGACCGGCAAATCCCGCAGGGTTTGAATCTGATCTAACGCTGCCATGTCAGGCAAATTCAGCAGCCGAATCCCCGGAAGGATCAGCGTAGAACCATAATTATCTTCTAAAACCCAAGGATGAATCAGCTCCTCAAACCGATTGGTATCCATGGCATAGCTCATTAATACGATCCAATCCACATCACCGCGTTCAGCCCAAGTTTCCCAATCCTGCTGAATTTTTTGGATGCGCTCATGGGTGGGTTTCGCAAACACCGCCGCCGAAATGGTCATGTCAGGTTTTCGTTGCCGCAGCATTTGAGATGCCTCAGCTACGAATGAACTCACTTGCTCTACCCTAAACTCAGTCCAACGATGCCATAACTGTCGCTGTCGCCGCTGTTCATGGGCAGAAAGAGACGAATTATCCCTAGGAGATAAAACCGCCGGATCCACACCCGTCATATCCCTAAAGCGCAGGCGAGAAGCTGTGCCATAACCATAGGTACGATCAGCGCCAGGATCTTGGAAGGGATAGCGCACATAATCAAAATGAATGCCGTCAACATCGTAATTATTGACAATCTCCTGCAGCATACGCATCAAGTAGCTGCGGACCTCTGGATTAGCAGGATCCAAAAATGGCTTATCTTGTCCTAAAGGAATAATACGTCCCTGACGGTCATACCCAGTCCACCCTGGATTGGCATTAATCAACGGCCCAGGATAACTAGCAGGAAGGTTCAAAATCGCATTGTGACGGCGATTACCAGCTGCAAATAACCAGACCCAGGCATGGACTTCAATCCCCCTGGCGTTGCCTAACCGTATAGCTGCTGCCAGCGGATCCCAGTGGCGAGTTAGGGGATTCTGCTGAGGCGCAAGCTGACTAGGATAGATAGGATAACCTGCATTAATTGCCTCAAAGAAAACTGTATTAATACCTGCAGCCGCCAGCCGATCAAAAATCTCCGCTAACTTTTCTTCAGACCCAGCTTGCACAATTGTGCCGCGATCTAACCACATGGCCCGAATTTCAGCCTGAGCCAACGATTGATTGACCGGAAACGCATTCCATAATGCGCGACGGGCCTCTAGCCAACGTTGACGAGCAGTCCCATAATCTCGTCGAGCAATTAAATCATCCCAATCGTTCAAAGTTTTTCGGGCCATTTCAAGGGCCGGATGACTTAGGGGAGGGGATACACTAGCCCCTGACAAACTAGCGCTCAAACTACCTTCCGTGCTCACTGAACTCAGAGCCAACTCAGCCGGTTGAGTCATCGCATAGCTATGGAGTAACGCCCCCTCAAATCGCCCCATCAAATTACTCAGCTCTTCCTGCATAGCCCGATTTAGAAACGGGCTAATTGCCCCATTTCCTGGCCTCACATCCAAACCAGGAGGCTCGACACTATTAGCCGGATCCATGGCATCTAAGGCCAATCGAATGTCTGCTGCCCCATTCGCAGCCCCCGCAACATTGGCTTCAGGGCCTGCAGCATCTAAAGCGATCGCACTCCCTGGAACCATTACGGTCATGCCCCCTAGGACCATGGCAAGTATACGGGAGGGAAAAAACTGAAGACGAAACATGGGCAAGCGCAATTGATGAAGTAAAAAATATTGACATGGCTATAGTCAACACAGTGCTAAACACTGCAAGGAAGCGGGCTTCCTTTTTGAAGCCTGTAATAAATAAGACCTGTTCTCAAATGTCCTAAATGAAATGAGGACCCTATTATCGGAAATTCTTCAGCCTTTGAAAGCAGCCAAATTGAGGAACCTATTCTAAAGATTGAGAAAATAGCTCTAATTCTTTAAACCCTGAGCCAATGACTCCAGTCTGGCCCATGGGCCAGACTGGAGTCATTGGCTCAGAAATGTCGATACTGAGAAATTTATTAAAACGTAGTAGCAAGGTTTCGCCCCCAGATTAGAGCATGTCGATGCAGGTTCTATATCTCCTTACATCCCTTAATAGATTTCCCAGAAAATAAGGTCCGATTTTTTCTCATCTTGTTCCGTACAGTCGCTTATTAGGGTGTAAGTGTGAAGAAGCTGCAGCCAGTATTGTGGTTGCATACTATGTCGATACCGCTTCCAGCTATCAGGTATGCAGACCTTATAGAACAAATTCAACAGTTATAGGGCCTGACCAGCATTGCTGTTGTACAATACAAAATCCTGCGTTGAATCGTGCAAGGCCTGTACATTTAACGTCTATTCATCTTTACAGACTTTAATCGGTAAGCTCTATGGCGCTTCTTCAAGAACAAAAGCAATCAATTATTTCTGACTATCAGGTACATGAAACAGATACTGGCTCTGTAGATGTTCAGGTAGCCATGCTCACTGAAAAAATTAATCGGCTGAGCAAACATCTACAGACTAATAAAAAAGATCATTCATCTCGACGCGGACTGTTGCGTATGATCGGTCGCCGTAAGCGCTTGCTAGCTTATCTAATCAAGCAGGATGCTAATCGGTATCGGGAATTAATCAAAAATCTAGGTATTCGTGGATAAGATACTAGGTAACTAATTTTACAACCTAGTTTCCGTAGTCTAGCATTGTCTGTTTTATGCCTTCCCAACCTCAGCGTGAATCACTTCCCTTTGAGCCTAAGTCAAATAAGAGACAGAGTGATAAGGCTGATTCATCAAGCACAGAAACATCACCTAAGGCATTAAGCTCCGAGGTTAAGGCATCACGTCAACGAGGCAAGTCTGCCAGCAAATCTGCATCTGCTGATAAACCTGCAAGTAAAAATACTGATTCTGGAATTCCAGAAGTAGTCAGTCGTCGCATGATTCGACGGATGGCAGTCTTTGCTGGGGTGCCTACGGTTTTGGGTATGTCTTCTTTTGTCATTGCCTACCTGCTTTTGACTCGACATATTGTCGAATTTCCTAATGTCGTTGTGCTCCTGGTTTCCTTAGGCTTTTTTGGTTTAGGAACGGTTGGCTTAACGTACGGGGTTTTATCGGCATCCTGGCAAGAAGATGAAGAAGGTAGTTTATTGGGCTTAGCCGAATTTTCGATAAACTTTCGCCGCCTAGTAAACGGTTTACGCAATAAGCCCTCTACGTCTGACTAGTCTGTTAATGGTAGTTACAGACTTTTCTCATTCATCACAATAGACGGTGCTAAATCTATTGGTCTGCATCATCTATGATGTCATGCAACTGCTGCTCCATTTGTTTTAGCATGTTCATAATGGCAGGCAGTGTTTTTTGTTTAGTATCATCCTGAACGTCCATATTGCGCCGCGCTTGAGTGCGCAGATCATCAATGCGCTGCTGCAGATCGTGAGCTACGCCTAAGGCATCACGCCCCAGATTATCTATTTGCTGCTGCTGATAAAATTTCAGCGCTGCTCCTCGCAAAACTTGCAACGTTGCTTCTTCACCGTGATCCCCTGGCATTACTCGAAAGCGTAGCAAGATCCGTTTTTGATTATGGATGCGTTCAATATCAATTTGCTTGGGCTTACGAACGGGTATCAATGAGAGGCTCATCATTCGCTTGAGCTCATTGATTACTCCTTGAAAAAGCTGCGTAGAAATATTATCTACGATTGATTGGACAACGCCATCTTTACTCCACAAAATTCGACAGGTATTACTTTGACGTTCCAGATAAAGTCGCCCAATGCCTTCCTGGGTAATAATGCGTTTCAGTAAAATCTGAGTTAGTTCTTTGGGAGTTAGTTGGTTAGGGTTAAAGCCTTCCTTAGGAGTAATTTCCGCCTTTGACGCTGGCTTTTCTACTGCTGCTGCTGGAATCGAAACGTTCTCTTCTAACTCAATACTCAGTGGAGAGGTCTGTGGCTTGTCGGCAGCTTTCTTTTGAGGGTCTTCTGCTAGCGCAGGTACTGATGACGAAGGCTCAGGCTCCTGTTTAGCAATAACCTCACGAGGATTTTCAATAATTTCAGTGGGCGATCCGACTACTAAGGTAGGCTGCTCTGAAAAAGGGGGGGCCTCTGCTGCTTTTGTCTTAGTTTGAGATAGCTGAGATGCCTGACGGCTTTTTGCTGAATGACTCAGAAATTTGGACAGAATCTCTCGATGCCAGTCAGAAGATATAGAGCGCGATACGATAGAACAGTTGATATAGGATACTTGACGTCTGACATAGTCAGACGCTTTAGTGTCGTCGGGGTTTACCATACCCAGGTTCAGACTACTCCCCTCAAGTGAAAGTGGCAGAACCTGATAGTAAAGACAGGCCTCAAAGGGCAAGATTCCTTCTATCAGCAGGAACATCTGCTCTAAGTTTGCCAGGCTTTCAGTCTGCTTTAGATTACTCGGCGACGAAACTGCATTGTGTTCAGGAAATATTGGCATGATGACGGCCTAGGAAGGAATAACAAAGATAGGTTTACAGGCTCAACAGTATGAGTGACGTAACCCATCCATAAACCACTCCCGGTTGGTTACCCACGGACAATGTTAAAGACATTGTCCAAAGACAAGCTTAAAGAGCCTCAGATTGGCTAGGTCCGTAAATCTTGGGCGGCTAGGTAAAGCTTAGCCCATTCACTCATGACTTGTTTAGGTCTGCACCCCAGCTTTTGCGCGATCGCATCAATATCGCTACCTTGTTTCAGTTCAGTCAATAACTGCTGTTGAGAAGGCTCTAGAGACTGCCAATAGGATTGCCATTGGCTAGAGGTTAAGCCCAGATCGTGATCGGTCAGAGTAGTCTTTAACCAACCCAATACCAGTTCTGGTTGTTCCTTGAGGGTAAAAATACGGATCGCATGGTAGCTAATCTTTTCGCGCAGTCGATAAACATCATTGATCTTCATATCCAACTGCTTAGCGATACTGTCTTGGGTATAGCCCTGTAGATGCAGTGCTAGCCATTTAGTAGCCGTATCACCTAACGTCTCTTGCAAATAATCGGTAAAGTTGTCTTTAACCGACTTACGTGCCCGTTGGGTTGCCTCAAACTCCTGTTGCTGCTCATAAGTACTAACAGCCTGAATATCAAACAGACTAATAGTGCTGTCGGTATCGTCCGTACCAATTTCTTCTGAAATCAGCTGGATTAACTGAGCACCAGGCACCTGAGTCATGCCCCCACGCTGGGAGCGGCGCAGATAGTTAACAAAGCGATAGACAATCAAAGGCTGGTTACGAATGGGCCGCAGACAGTACTCTTCAATGGTCGCCATAGTCAGTAAATTACGCAGCTGAGAACGTTTGGTACATTGGGAAATCCAGCTCATCTGCTGCTGAAGATGACGATCGCTCTGCAACATCTCCTGAATAATTTCTTGCAGAACATCTTTGACCTGACGTTGGCGATCGCGACTAAGGGCAATCCAGGTACGAATTTTGCTACGAACTAAAAACAAGCCCCCCAGCTTTCTCATCAAGGTCTGATAAGCCCGATCCGGAGGCAAGCCCCAATAGGTTTTATAAAAAATGCGATACCGATAATCCATTGCTTGAGTAGCAATGGATAAATCTTTATGGGAAAGTGACTCAAATCGATCCGTGTCTTCCCCACAAAGCCATTGGGTAATCGCTGTGTGGGTATCATGGCTCTGATCGGGCAAATCAGCCTGAAGCCGTTGCTGCCATCCGTTTACAATCGTAGTTGCCACTGCCATGCGTGCGCCTGCTGCTGATTAGAGAATGCCCCAAGCAAAATGCCATTGGAGGGGATTGACTAAGATAATTCGCTCATTTTAGTGCACTCAATCCCTGGATGTATCTGGATTTAGATAATTTTCCTGATTGATGCATTTTCCCGTAAAGGTGTGATCGGGTAAAGCCTTCTGTAAAAGCCCAGAAACCAAACTACTGGTATCGAATATTTACTATCAGTACGACCGGTGTAAATTTATTCCGGAAACGTGAATGAAGTAGTACTTACCACACCCTATGTTAACTATGGCGTTTTTGGTGCCATTGCCAGGCATGGCAAATAATAGTCTCTAAATCGGCATATTGAGGCACCCAGCCTAACCGTTGACGAGCATGCTCGCTACTGCCAATCAAGCTGGGGGGGTCACCGGGGCGGCGTTCACATTCAACAGCAGGAATAGGATGTCCTGTAACCTTACGAGCGGTTTCGATCACCTCTTTGACGGTAAAACCATTGCCATTACCCAAATTGATAAAGGCGGTCTCACCGCCATCCATTAGATATTGCACACCCTTGACATGGGCCGCTGCCAAATCGGTCACATGGATGTAGTCACGAATACAGGTACCATCCCGAGTTTCGTAGTCCGTGCCAAAAATCGAAATATGTTCACGTTTGCCAAGAGCCGTCTGCAAAACTAAAGGAATCAGGTGTGTCTCAGGATTGTGGTCTTCCCCCAGTCGCCCTTTAGGATCAGCCCCAGCAGCATTAAAATACCGGAAACAAACGGATTGCAAACCATAGGCTTTTTGGAAGTCCTGAAGCATCATCTCTACCATTAACTTGCTGCTGGCATAGGGACTGATGGGATTCTTAGGATGAGCTTCGGGAATGGGTACTGTCTTGGGCGGTCCGTAAATGGCACAGGTAGAGGAAAAGACAAATCGCTTTACCCCAGCAGCTTCCATGGCCTGTAGCAAGGTCAGGGTGCCATAAACATTATTGCGATAATACTCAGCTGGCGCGCTCACAGATTCACCTACCGCGATATAGGCGGCAAAATGCATGACAGCAGCAAAATTATATTGTTCAAATAGTTGGTCTAATAAAGCACGATCAGTCGTATTACCTTGCACTAATTTTGCATTGAGATGTTGCTCTACTAGCTCCGGGTGACCATATTCAAGGCTATCTAAAATAACCACCTGGTAGCCTGCTTGCTCTAAGGCAAGCACAGCATGGGAGCCAATATAACCAGCCCCGCCAGTCACCAAAATCGATGGAGCTGAGGTGTTTGTACTATTAGTCATATAAATGATTAGTTAAGCGTAGTAGTTAGGTATAACAATGGCTCTTTTCATAAAATTTCGAAGAGAAACCGTCTCTTCAGCAATGTCCCCATTGAATGTAAATTTAAGGCCCTAACTGTAATAAGCCCTAATTTAATAAGTATGCTCACTCTCTGCCACTGGTTTCATATCGGAAGCCGTAGCGTCCGGGTTTAGCACTAAGTTATCTCGATGGACAACCGTATCAGCACCCTCATAGCCCAAGATCATAGAAATTTCATTAGAACGACGTCCGCGAATCTGCTGAAGTTCATGGTGATTATAGTTGACTAGACCACGCGCAATTTCCTGGCCATTGCGATCGCACAAAATCACGGCATCCTGAGCCTGAAAGTTGCCTTCAACAGTGACAATTCCTGCCGACAGCAACGACTTACCATCTTTACCAATCGCCCGTACGGCACCCGCATCTAGATATAAGCTGCCATTGGGTCGCAACCCATTAGCAATCCAACGTTTACGGGCACTAGAAGGGTTTGGCCTAGGTGCAAATTGCGTGCCCAAGGGTTCACCAGCCAAAATTTTGAGAATGTTATCTGGAGTCTGGCCATTGGTAATGGCCATGCGAACACCAGCCCCTGTAGCAATGCGAGCCGCTTCTAGTTTGGTAATCATGCCGCCAGTGCCCCAGGCTGACCCCCGGTCACCCACATCGATATCTAAATCCTTCAGATGCTGTACCCAGGTAATCGGTTCCGCATCTGGATTAGCCCGTGGGTCAGCAGAATACAGTCGATCCACATCCGTCAACAGAAATAACCAGTCAGCCCCCACCAAATTAGCCACCAGCGCTGAGAGCGTATCGTTATCACCAAATTTCAACTCGTCTACGGCTACGGTGTCGTTTTCATTAACAATGGGAATAACCTGCAAATCAAACAACTGCTGAAAGGTGTGATAGCTATTTAAGTAGCGCGAACGCTGCATTAAATCACTACGAGTCAGCAAGACCTGAGCAATAGGTTGATCTAAGACTGTGAATAGATCGTCATAGACTCTCATTAAACGCCCCTGACCAACGGCCGCCACCGCCTGCTTTTGTTCAATGGCCTTTGGCCGTTCACTCAACCCCAACCGAGCACATCCCCCCCCCACCCCCCCGGAGGAAACCAGAATGACTCGATGCCCCTGGCCCTGCAGATAGCTTAAGGTTTCTACTAAGCGGGCAAGAACCGACAGAGCCAACTGGTTATTGGCTGAGGTCAAACTAGACGTTCCGATCTTGACCACAATGATCTGCGGCTTCGGCGGCTTGGATGTAGCTGATGGCGTTGCAGTCACAGAGAGTCACAGGGAAACTGGCAAAGACAGTGGAGATGGTTATTTAAACCCAGAGCATGGATATCACTCCTAATCACATATATAGCAAAGGTTCTAATGCATTAGTACCTTTGAGCGTCACATTGGCGCTGTAGTAGCTTAAAGGCTTTCAGGGACAAGAATTTTCCTCACCCATGTGACCGGCTCTATAAAACCCAATCAAATAAAAAGAAGGGGTACAGCGAAGCTGCCCCCCATCCTTAAAATTCGCGCGCGTTTATTAATCAGGATCTTTATAAAGAGCGATCCGATTCAATATGTTTATCGTCGCAATAAAATTACGGTAATAACACGGGCGTAACATTTTTTTTAGATTTTTAGATCAAACCTAACGAGGGTCGCCAGCAGCTAGGACTACCCCGAGACGCTTTGATATCCAGATCTCAGCATTTCGCAAGCATTGCTTGGGCGAATTAGATGACGTCGCTTCCATGGGATCTACCATCGGTTCTACTAAAACCGTAAATAATCCCAAGCGATTCCCCCCTAAAACATCCGTAAACAAGCGATCACCCACCATCGCTATTTCCTGATGAGGTAGCTCCATCAAGGCTACGGCTTGGCGCAGTTTACGCCGGGATGGCTTACCCGCACCTGTATAAAACGGTACGCCTAAGGTTTCTGCAATGCGGCTAATGCGGCTATGGCTGAGATTATTACTCACCAAAACCACTGTCACCATCGATTGCATCTGCTGCAACCACTGGCGTACCTCTTCTAAAGGCTGACTTTGCTTAAAGGGCACTAAGGTCTCATCCACATCCAGAATGAGTCCTTTCAGATGATGCTGCGCAATCAGCTCAGGCGTCAGTTGAAGCACCGAGCCAGGCAAAGCAAGGTCAGGTTGTAGGAGTCGACCCCAGGACGTCATAGTTAGAGATGGACAGGTCTTGTACCTGCCCTGGTTGACAATGATTTAAGGAGTATGCCCTAAAGATCATCCCCCAATTGAGCATCGACGCGATCGCGAATTTCACCCTGGGCACGCTCATGTTCTGCCAGCGAACGACTAAATACGTGGGTACCATCGTAGCGAGCTACAAAGTAAAGAAACTCCGTATCGGGCGGATTTAAAGAAGCTTCTAAACTAGCGATGCCTGGACTGGCAATGGGGGTGGGAGGAAGTCCTAGGTTACGGTAAGTATTGTAAGGGTTGGGGGTATTAACCTGGGCCAGAGTTAACGGATTTTCCGGCGTTTGGGTCACTCCTAGACCATACTCCACGGTTGGATCGGACCCCAAACTAATGCCTTCGCGCAGGCGTCGGGCAAAAACACCGGCAATCGTATCCCTTTCTTCAGCTACCACAGATTCTTTTTCAACAATGCTGGATAAGTTGACCCATTCCTGAAGGGAATAGGGACTGGACGCCTGCTGATAGACCGGCAGTGCCACTTGCTCAAACCGCAGCAGCATAATATCGATAATTCCTTCGGCATCCAGTTGCTCGCTGGGTAACTGATAAGTATCTGGATAGAGAAACCCTTCTAGATGAGGTATTCCCTGAGGTAACCAAGGAAATTCAGCATAGGGAACTGCTTCGGTTAACTGTAAAAACTCCCCGGCACTGACTAACCCCTGGGCCTCCAGATATTCAGCCATCTGATCACGGTTCCAGCCCTCTGGAATCGTAAAACTAGTCTGAATCACATCCCCAGTCCATATCTGATCCGCAATCTCTGACATCGACTGGCTGGCAGATAGGGAATAGGTTCCGGCCTGAAGACCACCTTCACGCTTGTTAAAGCCCTGTAGCCGATTCCATACTTTCCAGGCCGTCGTGGATCGAATTAATCCAGCGGCTTCCAAATCTTGACCAATCTGCTGCGCGGCCGTGCCAGAGGGAATTTGAATTTGTACCGTCTGGTCATTATCACCAGCTAATACAGGACTAGTTGCCCAACTCCACCAAGACCACCCTTGCCAAGCGGCTACACCTAATGCAACCGGAAAAATACCAACGTAAAAGATTCGCTTTAAACAACCCATAATTCGTTTAGACAGACCAATGGCCAGGTTCAGAATTGATTGGCACGCTTAACTGTAGGTTTATGCCAGCCTAATCTAGCCCTTCAAAAAGCTGATCCTCAATTTGGGGCTGTAACCGCTGAAATTCTTCAGGGGAAAGCAACACCACCGTATTGACATCAGTGCGATAAGCAAAAAATAGTAATGGCTCTAGGGGCGTACAAGCAACATAGCGCTGCTCGCGATGATAAAACTGCGCCAGCATTTGAAAATTGTCCGTTGCCCCATCATCGTCCACCTCTAAGGCAAAACAACTATCGTCGTCAGCATCAGGGATATTACCTACGGCTGTAAGAGTATAAGCACTTCGTTGTAAGGTCAAGTCTAATTCTGCTAAAACCGCACGGGCACTAGGAAATAGCGGATCAATATCCTCGTCCTCAATGTCAGCCAAGGTATCATCAGCATCCTGCCAGCTAAAAATTTCAATGGGGGCAGCCACGGGGAGCAACAGCACATACTCCTGCCCCGAATCACTCAGCGTAATGGATTTTTCAACATAGCAAGCCAGGGTATGACCGTCATCATCTGTAAGGGTGACAATGGATTGACCTGCTTGAAAGTCAGGAAACTGCTCGGAATTATAATTAGGATTATGGTTCAAATTTGGCATGCGCTGTAGAACATGGGGTTAGGAACTGCGGCCTTCTGCTCGGGAGCGATCCAACCACTGTTGCAAAATGATAGTAGCGGCTCGACGGTCAATCAGTCCTTTATTTTTTTTGGGGGAACGCCGCTCTGATTGCAGCTGCTGCTCTGCTTCTACCGATGTCAATCGTTCATCAACATAGGTCACGGGCATACTTAGGGCCTTAGCCAATCGTTTGGTGAATTTTTGCACTCGACGGGCTTGGGCACCCACAGAACCGTTCATGGTGTATGGCAACCCCACCACTAGCAATGTGGCTTCTCGCTGCCGAACAATTTGACTCAGCTGCTCGGTGACATAAACGAAGGACTTATTATCGATGGTGGCTAGACCGGTGGCCACTAGGCCTGTGCGATCGCATCCAGCCACACCAATGCGTTTACTGCCAATATCTAATCCCAGAACAGAAATCATAATCAAAAAGTGTTCACGTTCAGAACGGCAGTGTTTTGCCCCCAACAGGCTGCCCCTTAAACGTGGTGTAACTGACTAACCGGCTCCACTAGAGGAGTCATCCCCAGCAGAATGTCTTAAACCGGAGTTAGCCGCATCCCAAAAAAACCGACTGGGAATGGCCTTACCAGAAGGCTGCAATCCCTGTAGAACATCTTGCAAACCCTCAATCGAAACTGCCTTTGATTCCCGCACTTTATGCCATACAGAGCGGGACATCATCACCGTGTGGCCCACTTCCGTCGCATCAATTTCTCGCAGATAGCTTTCCCGTTCAGGCTGATAGTCTAAAGAGGCCAATTGCAACGTCTGATTAGAGGAGCCCTGTAGCACCTGGGCCATTTGAGTCATCAGTTCTGGATACAGCCAAGTATAGGCAGGATGAACTGTCAGCTTTGCTCGATTAGGCTGGGCAGCATCCTGGGAAAGCCGCAGACTAAAGTATCCAATGGCGGCCTTACGCTGGGGCTCAAATACATAGGCAGAGACGGATTCAGACTGCCCTAACCAGCGGCGCAGCTGGGCACGTACACCAGCAATGGAGCGGGTGCGAAAGTCCTGAATTTGATGGTCAAAAACCTGACGCAACTGAGGCGGCATAGAGGCCGTTTCTAGCTGGTAAATAAGTTGGGCATCAGCATTGCTCACGGGCAGTAAATTCGGCAAATCAGGCTCGCTTTCAGCCAGATTGGCGATTTGCTCAGCATCTACGGACCAATACGTAACGTAGGCAAGGGGCTGAAACCCGTTTTGGCGATATAGGGCCAAGCCAAACTTGTCGTGAATGCTAGCTTCGCTAATCCAAGTATGAGCTTCCACAATGGTCTCAAAACAGTGGCGTAATAGGGAGCTTGCCAAATCCAGATTTAGCGTTAATCCCTGATTGGCTAACGATTTCACCATGACCTGGTCAATGCGCCAGGTACTACGGGTGGAATTAAAAGGGGAAACCCGAATAACGCCGTGCGTGGTGTGCTTGCACTCGGCAGCAAAGGTAATCGCCTTAGGCTGTAGTGGATTAACCAAACGCGATAAGCGCCGCCAGGAAGCTTTGCCCAACATCTGGCCCGAGTCCGGTAACGGCTGATGTTGCGTAAATGCGCCACAGTTAACAACCTCTGAGCCGCCATCGGGCATCAGCTTTTCTGAGTCACGGAAATGTACAGGACGAATCGCAATGGATTCGGAGGGGTTAACGGGTGTCATAGAACGGAAATGTTTACAAAATCCCTAGGATTTCGGATGAATCAAAACCACAGGGGTTTGTTCATCGGCGTTACCAGCTGGATTATCAAGCAGAGCGCTTGCTATTAAGTCTAAGTCAGTCCCAGGTGTGGCTGCCAATATTTTAACGGCTTTCAAATCATTGACGTCCACAATGGCAGCTTTCAGACCAGTTTGATCATAAATATCTTGAACAATTTTCTCCGGGTGCTCAGGCCCTAGCACAATAAACTGATCGTAAGGGGGTAAGGTGCCAGTCACATCGTCAATCAGGCGCGCCTGATCACCTGCCAACACATAGAACATGCCAGCTTTGCCCAAAAATTTCTTTGCGATCGCACCCACTACAAACGCATAGACCACCCTGACTGGCCCCACCAAATCCACCAGGGTTTGCATACCACAAGCCGTCGCCAGACTCGAGGTAGGCATAAAGAAATAGCAGATACGTCTAGCAACCCATCCCGGTTTGATACTACTCGGGTGCCGCCATCGCCCCTGCATAATCGCCACAGGCGTTTCACCGATGGTGACAATATCCCCTGGTTTAGCATAGGGTTCCACATAACGCTTCACCGTATCGATGGGGCTATCCAATGGCCCTAGCAAGTGGGTAGGAATTGGCAATACTTCGGCCTTAGGCGTAGACTTCCAGTTTTGCGGCGCATCAGGGTCGGGATACTTAAGGGGTACAACCACATTGCCCATTTTGGGAATCCGACCTTCAGGCCCATAGGTAAGGTAGTGAACTTTGACCCAAACAGCTTTGAGCTTAGATAGATCAGGACCTTTAATATCTAACTTGATTTTTAAACCGGTGGCTTTGCTAGTTTTGACAATGTAGGCAAACCAGTAATTATCCGGTCTAGCAGGAGCATCCTCATGGTCCGATACCAGCTCAGTTTCCACCGTCACTCCATCCAGGCTAGCCCCCGATAGTAGCTGAGTATCAACCGAGATTTCCGGCACCATAATCTCTAAGGTACGGGTCAGATTGACCAGGGCGGCGTCCCCCTCAATCACGTAGTGCTGGGGCTCTTTGGTGGTCATGGTCCACTTGCCAGGCTCCAGCTTAAGCTGATTACCGGGACGACCCTGGAATTGCCGTTCGATCAGTAACCAAACTATCAAAGCCAGCAATATCAATAGGATCACCAGCGTGCCCAAAATACCTGCCATTAAAGGAATACTCCTCGTTTATGTGTAAAAGGTGATCGGTGGATAAAGGTTATCCATACATCCGTAAGATTTGTATCGCACTCTTGGACCGGAGGCAATCACGTAAACAGCGGATTAAATCGATAAAACGGCTGACAACAGAGGTTTAGCGTAACAAGTCAAACAATGTGTCATCCAGCTCATAGCCTAATGTACGCACCATCAGCTTCAGTTTTTCGATGCCATCAATTTGATTATCCTTAAGCCATTGGGCAATAGTAAACACTTTGCCCATGACAAAAATTTCCAGGGCTTCTGGGTTGTAGCGAATGCCATCTAGCGGACTGAACTGATGGGGAATTAGCATAGCCGCATAGCGCCCTAGCTCACCGGATTCAGCCTCTAAAAATAGGGGCAACCAGGGATAGTGACTATCAAGACGAATAAACCATAGCCTGACCTCAGGAATCTCAGATAGCTCGCGAGGATCGTTTTCATCACGGGGGTAGTTGATCGAAAAACTGAGCTTTAGTTCAGTGTTCCAGTCAACTTGACTCAGGGTATTGTGGGCCACCGTCAGGTCCAACGCCTGCAGGTGCTGAGCGTCAACGACAATAGATTGAGGCATGATGGGTCAAATAAACCATGGAGCAGACAAACTAGATTAACAGTGTGCCTTGCTATGGAAGACTTGACTAGGGACCAGTTTGGTCTTTAAACACACTAAGCGCCGATTTTTTTTCTTCTCTTCCTATGACCCCATCGCCTATTCGTGTCTGCATTACCTTGGGGACCCGGCCTGAGGCCATCAAGCTTGCCCCAGTGATTCAACAATTTCAAAAAACACCAGGGTTTCAGACCCAGGTCGTCCTCACAGGCCAACATCGGGAGATGGTCGATCAGGTGATGCAGCTCTTTGATATCAAGGCAGACCGTGATCTGAATATCATGCAGCCTAAGCAAACCCTATCGGACATTACCTGTCGGAGTTTGCAGGGGCTACAAACCCTGTTTATTGAACTGCAGCCCCACATCGTATTGGTGCAGGGAGACACAACAACAGCATTTGCAGCAGCCCTAGCGGCCTTTTATCAAAAGATTCCGGTGGGTCACGTAGAAGCCGGACTGCGCACCGACAACATTCTGAATCCCTTTCCTGAAGAAGCAAATAGACGCTTAGTGTCTCAGATTACAACGCTACATTTTCCACCGACAGATAAATCAGTGGCTAATTTAGCAGCATCGGGAGTGTGCGGAACAGTTCTAAAAACAGGCAATACGGTGATTGACGCCCTCCAAACCGTGGCATCTAAAACACCTGCCTGTAATGTACCTGGGCTGGACTGGAGCAGCCATCGAGTCATTTTATCGACGGTACATCGTCGGGAAAACTGGGGTGAACCGCTACAAAATATTGCCCAGGGTTTTTTGCAAATCTTAGACAAATTTGAGGATGTGGCGCTGCTGTTACCGCTACACCGTAACCCAACCGTGCGAGAGCCCTTAAAAGCAGCCTTAGAAAGTCATCCACGCACATTTTTAGTAGAGCCTCTCAATTATGGCCAACTTGTGGGCGCTATGCAGCGTTGCTATTTGCTGCTCACCGACTCAGGTGGCCTGCAAGAAGAAGCCCCTGGCCTGGGTAAACCAGTGCTAGTTCTGCGGGAAACAACGGAGCGACCTGAAGCCACCGAAGCAGGCACGGCCAAACTAGTTGGCACTGACCCAGCCTTAATTACGGCCGAAGCGACCAAACTGCTGAGTGATCCGGTTGCCTATGAAGCCATGGCCCGAGCGATTAATCCATTTGGGGATGGTCAAGCATCAGCGCGCATCGTTAAAGCAGTGCAGGATTATTTTTGCCAATAAAACAAAAATAGATCTATTGATCTGTAGAGCGGGTTATACGCTTTTGCCCTGGCTATCTGTTTCGTCTAATAAAACTTTCTTTGACGCTTTTAGCGCCTTCCAAAGTTGTTTAATGCGGCTGTAAGCGTCTTCAGAGGTAATTTTGCCTCCTGTTTCCAGGTTACAAATTAATGACACTTTGCCAGCAAACTCCTGCAAATTAGCATTGAATACCATCCTCTCAGGAGTAAACTCTCCGTGATAAGGAGCACGAGGAGTGATGAAGTTATCTTTCTGCTTTTGAGGGTCGTCAGCCAATGGTGAATCCTCGGGTTAACTAGTGGATGGTTGATAAAGGTCTGGATGTTGCTTAATTCAATGATCATAGCAACGTCTCTTGAGCACGGCTTGCATTCTTAAAATTACCCAAGCAATACTCAGATATACATTTACGTCAAGGCAAATTAACGCGACGACCCAAGCGCCTGAATGAGTACCATTTCTTCAACACGGGCAATTTCACGATGGGGCGGTAGGGTAGCTAAATGATGGGGTTCTGCCAACACATAGAGACCATTCTGCCAGCGCTTTATCAGCCTCTGACCAGAAAGAGCAGGGATATTGCGATCGCAATAAAAATTTAGACTGGGCCGTCCATAGCTAAAGGTACTCACCACTTCAGCGTCCGTCGGCACATGTTGGGTGACCAACGCGGCAACTGGTTTCACCGCATAGGCTTCGTTCAATTCCCATAGCCAAAAATCAGACCCCATGAGCAATAACAGCGTCAGGTACAGCCCTGCCATAAGCGTCAGACTCCAGCGCCGCTGACGGTGCCATAGTTGCCAGGCAGTCCAACCAGCACTGAGGCCTAAAACAATGCCAATGGCTATCAGGGTGGGTTGTTGATCGTTAATGCCCAAGTAAGGACCACCGATGAGGGCTGCGATCGCAATTACCCCCAGCAACCCGGCGGCCCAACGTGGTGGCCGCTGCCAAATATGGTGCAGATAACCCCCAATCACTAAGGCCACAAATGGATACAGGGGCATGATGTACCACGGCAGTTTAGTGCCCATGGCAGAGATTGCCCCCAGGTAAAT
>JAHQVZ010000022.1 GCA_019634055.1 Leptolyngbyaceae cyanobacterium MAG.088 | reverse complement strand
GGGGCCTAGGCAATCGTGTTGGAAGCTAGGGCAGCGTCAACGCTAAAAATTAGGGTTGAGACAGTGAGTGGGCTTCGACAAGCTCAGCCTATGGGGACTAGTGAGTAGTGATGGGTGTGTCAGGTTTAACCGCGTTTTAGCAGATCACTCATCTATCCTAAAATTTAGTCTTGACAGACCACTCACATGTTTTAGTGGATAACGTTCCCTATTGCCTAGCGACTTCTATACGTTAGCTACCTATGGCTTCGCGAGCGAACTCACTAGCGCAGCGAATTCATTCTTTTCTTGTAATCTGTTACAAAGGGTTGACAAAATCTCTAACCCCTTGCAGAATCCCTAATCATAAATCCTAGGGATAAATCACCCCAGGAATAACACAGATACAAACGACATCCTGCTTCACGCACCCACCGCAGATATTGCATTACTTATAACCATGGATTTGGGATGGTAGGCAGAGCGTCATCGCAGTTGACCCGGAGAACATTCTTCACCGGGCAGTCACGTTAGTGGATTTGACGATGAGCGCAATAATAAAGGTAAAACCCATGCACGGCATGGTGTTGCTGCTGGCAATGGCAGCTATGATAACGGCAGATCCGGCCACTGCTCAGGATTCTGGTAGGGCGTCTACACGGCAAACGCTGAGCATGGGGTCAGCGCGTCAAAGCTATAGTGTTTTGCATGTTAATGCTGTGACAGGTAGTGATGAGCGAGGCTCTGGAAGTGCTGAACAGCCTTATAAAACCATTACCCAAGCATTGCGCACGGCACCGGCTACCAGTACGGTAATTTTGTTGGCACCGGGCCACTACAGTCAAGACTCTGGCGAACAGTTTCCCCTGCGGCTACGACCTGGCATTACGATTCAAGGAAAGTCAGGTGAGGCTCGTAACACACTGATTGTTGGCGGGGGAGAGGTTCACGTTGGAGGTACTACTCAAAACGCTACCATCGTGACGGCTGATCGCTCTGGTCTGGCGAATATTTTGGTATCTAATCGTAATGGCAGCGGTATATGGATTTCAGCCGGGGCACCTATTTTAAGGCGAGTGGCGCTGGTTTCTAATGCTGTTGCTGGAGTGTGGGTGGCTGAGGGTGGCCCTGTCATTGAGAACAGTTATTTCCATGGCAATCAGTATGGTTTGACAATTCAGGGGGAAGGGCATGCCCTAATCCGAGGTAATTATTTTGAGGAGACAGGTCGGGCGATTACCGTAACTAGCCCGGCTACGCCCACAATTAGCAATAACCGCGTTGCTCGTAATCAGGTTGGTATTGCCTTGCAGAATAATGCTCGCCCCCTGCTAGAGGCGAATGCACTGGTGGGCAATAAACGAAACGGGGTGATCGAAGTGGAGTCATCAGCCACAGTTGCTTCCACTTCGTTCACAGCCCCTGAGCGGCCAGTGGAAGCCCCTGAGCGACCAGTGGACGCCACTGTGATTGGTATTAATGAGCCTGAAAATGATCGTCGTGATAGTGCCCAAGCGTTACCAACAGTGCTACCTCGGTCTGAGGCTGATACGAATGACACAACCCTTGCGGTTTCCTTGCCTGAACAACCGATCATAGAAGCGCCTGCAGATATAGAAGAAGAGCCTGTGGCTGCAGCTTCTGTGTTAACGGAGATAGCTGATGAGACTATTGCTAATAATGGGATTACGCGTAATGAGGAAAGGGCAGTTAGTGCGATCGCATCGTTAAGAGATCAACTGTCTAGAGAGAGCCCAGCAGTGGTGCCAGCCCCTGCTCCGGTTAGTACGGCAGCACAAGAGAGAGTTGCTACAACGCATCCGGTACGATTGTCTGCACCTGATCAAGCGGGTTCTCATGCCACTAATGGGGCAGAGGAGCCTGTGCTTGAAGCCCCTGTGCCAACTGAAACAGCTGAGGGTCCTATAGCTAACGCTGAGGGCCCTATAGCTAACGCTGAGGGGCCCATAGCTAACGCTGAGGGCCCTATAGCTAACGCTGAGGGGGCCATAGCTAACAATGGGATTGCGCGGAGTGAGGAAAGGCCCGTTAGTGCGATCTCGTTGTTAAGAGAGCAACTAGCCAGAGAGCGTCCTGCTGTTGCGTTAGCGCCTGCTACCGTTAGCACAGACGAACAAGATAATGCTGCAACAACTTACCAGACACCGTTGTCAGCCCCTGAGTCCGCGGTGCCCAATGCAGCTAATGAGGCTGACATTACCCAGACCACTGCTGACGGTGGTATTCCCATCGCCGTCATTCCAGCCAGTGAACCAGAGATTACCCAAAATGATTCTCTTAGCCATGGGCGGCAAGAGGGCATTTCTAAACTCTTGGCTCGATTAAACAGCAATCTTGAGCCTGTGGCGTCCTCCTCAGAGGAGACAGTGGCCATGTCAACTCCCAATGCCCCTACGGTTGCTTCTCCGGCAAGTCAACGATTACCTGTCCCCACAGCGGCAATTCCGAGTAGTGGTGGTGCAATGCATCTCACTCCACCGGGGACAGTCGCCCTCACGCAAACTTTCCGGTACCGCGTTTTAGTGGAGATGGCCGATGCAGAGGACTTAGAGGGGCTGGTGCCCGATGCCTTTCGGACAAGGGTAGGCCGTCGTACGTTTATGCAGGCAGGGGCCTATATCGACGAAGCTGAGGCCCAAGAACGATTAGAATGGCTACGGGAAAATGGCATTGACGGGCGAGTGAATTTAAGGAATTGATAAAACTGTTTCAGGGCCATATATGTCGATTGTGATCTTAGAAAATCATATCCAATTCAAAGTCCTGCAAATTTAGCTGATGCAGGGCACCGCCCGTAACTTTATCTTTCCACGTGGCCACTAACAACTCATTCGTACTCATCGATGTCAGAGCCGTAATTCCTTCAGGTCCTTTAATGTTGCCAATGGGATGGAAATCACGGTCTAGCAGTAACATCTGTCCTGCAACATTGCTGAAGAGATATCCCCAGGGTAAATCCAGCATGAATCGAGGGCATATATCTATGATTATGCGGTTCATACGTAGGGGTTTAAGTGTTAGCAAAATAACTGTCTGGGGCGCGTTTGCATCGATTGCCATCCACTGGTGTGACTGCTGCATAGGGGTCACATTTTGTAAGCTAATGCCCAAGTCCAGGGATGTGAGGTAAATACCTCGGCGATTCCATAACAACAATCGACTGCCCTGGTGTTTAGAACTACCTAAAATTGCTATGTGACCACTATCCACAGCTAAGATCTGGTTGACCTCCATATCGGGGGGGAGAGGTCGACGAATAGTTTGGGTCGGGCCAGATTTAGATGATTTTGTAATGGTTAATTGGTTAGTTTTAAGAGCGACCATGGCAATCCAGCGGTGATAAGAGGCTACTGTGACCATGGCCGATGTTTGCCAGTGCTTAAGGAGAGTTAGATCCCCATTTTGAGTGGCATCTTTGGAGGTTTCCCAAAGGCCATAGTCTGTAGCTACCATGAGGCCGCCAGTCTTCGATGGATATAGCCCCTGGATAGGGCCATCGAAACTATGGTCAGTAATTGTGAGCGATGTTTGCTTGAGAACGGCTAATTTTGACCCATAGGCCATCCAGGCCTGACGGGTTTGGGAAACGCTTGGGCTATTGTTGTTGTGTGGATTGTCAAATACAGTCTTAAGATGACGCACAGGCTGGATTAAGGCATGCAAAGGCGACCCTGTGTAGGCGGAGGGGGGGCTGTTCTTTGCCGAATTAATCGTTGGCTCTAGATTGAGGCGGAGCGATTCTGTCAGTTGTTGTAAATCCGTCAGCATTTCGGCCGCTGTCCGGTAGCGACGGGCAGGCAACTTTTCTAATGCCTTCGCGACTATTTTCTGTAGTGGTTCATGCAGCTGAGTCGCTTCGGGTACCGGTTGATTGAGGTGAGCTAACTGTAATTCGCTCGGAGTCCCTTTAAACGGTCGATGCCCCACCACCAACTCAAACAACATCACACCGACGCCATATACATCTGCCGCTGGCGAGTATTGTCGGTAAAAACGCTCTGGTGCCATGTAGGCAGGAGAGCCTGTTTGACCTGTTCCCAGGCGGTTAGGTTGATCTTGTGCAAGTTTAGCAATGCCAAAATCTGAGATCTTGGCTCGCCAACGCCCATCACAGTAGCTGAGTAAAATATTTTCAGGTTTAATATCACAGTGAATGATTCCCTGTTGGTGGGCATGGGCTAGACCCTGCAGCACATCTAAACTGAGATTGAGGATATCAGTCAGACTCAGCGAATTGAGCATGTGCGATCGCAATGTACCGCCTGCACAATATTCCAATATCAGTCTTCGTCCGTCTTCAGCATGTTCTAAAGCATGACAGGCAACAATATTGGTGTGCGATAAACTCAACAAACAATTGAGCTCTCTCAAAAATGCATTGGTAGATAAGCTATGGCGATGCAGATACTTAATGGCTACCAGCTGCCCTGTTTTACGATGAATTCCGCAATAAACTCGTCCAAATTGACCGTTGCCGACCAGCCCCAACAGGCGATAGCTAGACCGCTGATGGCGAATATTCACATCACTGTATCCGTAAAAGCATTTGTTGACTTGCTAGCACGCTGTTATGCCCTCTGTTCTAACAGTAGGCTCATAATTTCAGCATGGGGAAGGCACTGATCCACACCGGTCTCTGCCAGAGCAAGGCGATCTTCAAGACCCAGAACAAAACAATTTTCTTCCGCACCCAGAGACTCGCAAGCTGTTTGAACACAATGGAGTGTTTGACCACTCAACTGGCTAAAAAATTCCTGCAATACCCCCATTTCTAAAAAACCTACCGGTCGTTCTAGCTTTGGGGCATAGTCAATAAATGCTGACGCTCGAATTTTAATCACCAAAAAACCATGAGATTGGTAAGTTTGATCTAAGCTTATCTGACCCCAACCGTGCGTTATCCAACACTGTTGCAACGCCTGCATAAATTCGGCCATCGATAAACCTGACACCGAGCGATTATAGTAATCAGTAAGCTCTTCACAAAAACGTATGTAGAAGTTTTTACCCCACCAACGCCCACAGTTATATAAAACCAGCATTGAAGCCTGACCGGTTTCATTATCCAAACCGGCATAAATAGCCCGAATCAGTGTATCGGGCAAGGCTAACAGACGATCACCTCGACGATTTTCTAATAATCCCAGCTCTAGTGTGCCGTGTACATACACATCACTGGCAAAATAGTTAGCCGTCAAATTATTGTCTGCAAGTAAGTCGGCTACCAATACCATTGAGCTACCTCAGGGGCTCCTAATAAAATTACGTTACATGATAAATTCTACCACTGGAGAGTTTCTTCAAGCAGAACGAGCAGCCTATTCCTGCAACAGCTGCTGAATAGACTCTAAAGCTGGTTTAAGCAGCGCAAACTGAGAATCTGTCAATAGCCTTGGTAGCTGTTGACTAAGAGATCGCTGCAGCAATGTATCTATGGTTGCAGTTTGGTAAACTTTCACAACCGTTGGCAACCAACTTTCTAAACGTCGGCGTCCCAGGTTGTCATCATTCACTAACATGCTCAAGGCGGCATAGCGCAGGATTAAAACTGTTTGCTTGATACTTTGTTCTAGGGCACTGCTATTTTCTTTCAAATCTGTAGGCAGCCGGTCTACCAGTTCTTGTATGAGGTTAACTTCCCATTCACGCATCTGGCGATAGGCACGGATGCGATCTGACAGGCTACCAACGTACTGCCCGAGTTGATCCAGTTCTTGAGCTGTAAGATACCCTTTGTCTGGCTGTAGCTCAATTTGTCGAAAAATGTGTTGGCCAAGAGTCGTCATAGTGATGATTTAGGCAAGCCTGTAGCTTCTTTTCCGTTCAAACAACTGTCAAACAACTTTTCTGAGCATGGAAAAGTTTAAAACAAAGCTGACAAGTCTTCTAGGGTCAAGGTATCTCTATCCATGGGGTCGTCTACCTCATTGTCGCTAACTGCTTCCCAATCTTCAGAAGGTATGGATGCTACTGCACCTCGCCAGGGAAAGGTCGAAAAAAACTGTCCAACCGTTTCATAGGGAGTATCTTCTATGGCCACATCATCATTAAGGTGTGGCAACGTTCCCCCAGACCAATTAATTTGCCGAAAAAAATCACCGACTGAGATTATTTCTAATCGCTGACTATCTGAGGGAGGCTGTAGCATGACCATTATAGTGAGTCCCCAGACCGCAGACGATTTTCAATATCGCTAGCCGTTGCCCCTTCATTTAACCAAAATGCGGCTGCATCAATACGTTCTTTTGCACCGAGCAAAAATTTACAGTAAGTTTCACCCATGGAGTAGCACTGAATTTCAATACAACTTAGCTGCTTACGGACCATTTCTGTAAAGAACCCAGCAAATAAACCAGCATAGAGGTAGCAAACGGGTTTACCCACATCTCCTAAGGTACGGGCTACGGCTGAATCAAACAGATTGATAAACATAAACCCCTGGGTGCGATCAGCCATATCAATTTCCCAACGTCCCCAACCTTGAGCAGTGAAAGGCCACCACCAGGTTTCTAACAAAAACATTAGATTGGCCTGTTGTGGACTGATGTTGTACTCACGCTCAAACCACTGATCAAAAAACAATGAGTCTTGCTTACCCCATTCCAAACCGATGGAATACATGACCGCCGCCGAGGCTGCTCCCACCTCTTCTTCTAGCCCCTCCAGCAAACCAATAATAAAATCTTCGCTGGTTAGAATATTGCGACTGCCATTCCAGTCAGCAATGGTGCCTGTCGATGCATTGAACTGAAAAAAATCGGAAAACTTATAGTGGTTATGCTTTTGGGGATATTGCTGACGCAGTTTGTGGGAATGAACTGACGGGGTGTCCATAAGACTTGATGTACCTGGGTGTAACTTCAGGGTAACGCTATTGACCTAGCAAACGTCTGGCCTGGGATAAAATTGGGCAAAATAGCTCAGCCTCTTGAGGTGTAAGGTGTTGCCGCACAACGTCTTGCATCACTTTGTAGGTAATGTTGCAACTTGGCTGGGCTTTGAAAGAACGCATAATGGACTGAAACCAGAGGAGGAAACCTTCTTCTAGTCCTGCTTCATCCGCCACTAATAGAGCATGGGCGCAGTACCGTAACCCCCGCACAGCATCCCGCTGCCACTTTACACTGAGGTCTACCTTGCCATGCCGTAGTAGTTGAGGCTCGGTAGCTTTGATCTTGCTTTTGACCTGCTGAATGATATCTTTCTCAGCCTTTTGAATTTTTTGATAGGCGCTAAATCTTAGACGAGCTGTTTTCAAATAGTTTTGTAAAAACATCAGCTCTGCATCGGTAGCATAGCGACCATCCACTTCACGAACAAGGGTTTGCAGCTGACTCAACATAGGAGAGAAAAGGCAGAAGTAGAGTGGACATGGCCCACCAGTCAGTGGGCAATAAGCAATGGATGAAGAGGTTATATCCAATGTCTGTCAAAAAAGACAAGAATGCAAGGACATTTAGTAGCGAGGTATGGAATTGTCGACTAGTCGAGCATAGGCATCGATGCCACCAGAAAGGTTTTTTGTACGCTCAAAGCCTTGACTTTGAAGCCATTGACACATTTGCGCAGAACGCATGCCGTGGTGACACATAACGATGGTTTCAAGGCTCGGGTCTAAATGGGTGAAAATTTGCTCTGCCCAGTCTGAATATTGGCTTAAGGGTAAATGGATAAAATTAGGTAGGTGTGAGATCGCAACCTCCTCTGGTTCCCGTACGTCCACCAGCTGTAGCTCACCCTCTAATAGCCGATTAGCAAAATCTAACGCTGATATTTCTGCAACACCTGGAATTCCGTACATATATTCTCTTTGGATAGTGTTACCACCTTTCAGATGGAAATAGACAGGGGGGAAGC
Organism: Leptolyngbyaceae cyanobacterium MAG.088; assembly: GCA_019634055.1. Classification (GTDB taxonomy): domain Bacteria; phylum Cyanobacteriota; class Cyanobacteriia; order Phormidesmidales; family Phormidesmidaceae; genus Leptothoe. Next base: position 11,903 of record JAHQVZ010000022.1, on the reverse strand, counting down.
ACAGGCCGGGGAGCCAGTACAGTTGGTGTTTTCAATTGTTTCATACTCTCTAGAAAACAACCATACTGATATTTCACATCAAGCCGTTGCGAGAAGATTGTGTGGGAATTTTTGATTCCATCCCCCGCATACTGCACCACAATACCAGTGTAAGGAATACCCGTTTCACTCATTAAATTATGAGAAATCGGGTAAGACAAAATTCCATCTAATCCCTCTAAAGCCAGAGATTCCTGCATTTCGGGCCATAGTGTGGGGCCAGCCTGTTGAACGCCGCTGGCTAGGGCCACTGCATTAAAGACTTCTTCAGGAAAATCACTATCGAACTGTCCCACAGGTTGATAAATCGATCTCACCGGATGTCCCGGTAAAGGACGTCTGGCAATCCGAGGCATGTAGACCATCGGTTCTACAGACTCCCAGGTACTCTGCATCAATCGCAGTGCTGGATATAAGTGGTTCAGTGGTTCTGGGCGTTTAAGCACGCGTCCTAACAGCCTACCAATTTCACGAAAGTCATCCACTGTACAGTCACTGGGTAAGTCTTCTTCAGGTATCTTGATTTCTAAGAGATCTGCACAATAATCGGGTAAGGATGCGGCTAAATCTGTTTGATGGTCATCTGAATTTGCCAAAATTGAAAACAATAATGCCCAAAAACCTCCTGATCCCGTGGGAACAACTGCGGCAATTTTTGGCTCAATTGCTGCCATCATGACGGCATATTGAGCACCTTGAGATTGTCCCAGGGCAATGACTGAATCTGTTTGCATGCGAAAGTGAGTTTCTCCAGCGGGCAGCGTTGGCCCTTCACAGTTTGTCAACAAGTTAGGTGAGATTTGTAAGCGCTCCAGGGCCGACAACAAAAGTCTTTGTTCAATCATCCCTTGACGGAATGTATCTCGGTAGGCAGAGAGGTTTACTGGATTTAGATAAATACGGCCATCTAATAATTCTGAAAAGACAATGGCGGAAATATTATCAAGACGCTCCGGGTTCAGGGGTAAAGCACTGCCAACGGCAGCAAATCCATGGCGAGCAACTACATCTGCAGGCCCCCGATCTGGCAATCGATTGAGCGTTGGTTGTGGGAGTTGATTAAGCAGTCGATTTAGATCCGGACGGGGCACCGGCCCTCGATCAACCACCTGGGTACTGAGCCCTCCGGTGCCATGGTAGTAGGCTACTAACGGATATCCACCTGTTGGCATAGGTGCTTTGGGCAGGGTCAGGACTAAGGGGACGGTCTGATACCGCTGGCGTTTGAGGTTACCATTGGTATCAAAGGTAAATAACCCTTCTCGTTCTCTATATTCAAAGTACGGTGGAAAACCCGTTTGGAACTGGGGCAGCTTAATTTGGGCCGTTACTTTGCAATAGTCTAAATCTGAGATCACATGGTTAGGATCATGGCCTAACAACTGAACATCAGGTGTGTACGCTTGCAAAACTTGGTCGGAGAGTTGGGCCATATCAGCCACCACATCCCCGGTTGTAAATACTGTGGCTACAACAACGCTCTCTCGATTAATGCCCAATTTATCAAGCGTTTCCCAAAGAGGTTTATATAGCAGGTAGGCTAAAAACTTACGCCGCACCTGGCCCTGGGGAATGCCACCTTGTCGCAGTTGAGCAAAGACTTCTGTCGTTTGCAGGGGCTGACCGTTGGCATCTTTTAGGGAATCTAACACCACATAGGCATACTGCCGATTAGGATGAAGGACAATGCCCGGATAGGGCGACATTGCTAGTAAATGCTCAGGTACATAAAAAGGGTCGGAAGCCAGGGTAGATGCGACAACGGGAAATAGGCGACCCCGCTCGGGCGAATTGCTATCAATATCGATCAGCAAAATGGGAGAGTCTATCTCGGCTGGAATGAGCTGTTCAATATCAAGGGGGGCTAGGGGCTGGTCGAAGCGAAAATAGCCCGCGGCGGTGGTGGGAAACCCAGTGCGATCGCTAGCGATGGTTTTCAGCCGCTTAAATAAACCAACACCATGTTTCGAGTAAACCGGAAATGCTGACAGATCAGGCTTGCCATTTTCATCCAGGCGAAAATCAGACGGATAGGGCAGATTATAGAATTGATCTTCGTCTTGTAAATTGGCGTTGAGATCAAACGTGACCGTTGTAGTATTTGACGCTTGGGCTAAGGCGGTTGATTGAGGCAGTTTTGGAATAACACAGAAAAGACCGAAGGCAATAGTGGGTAATAAACCCATTATGTGCCAGTACCGAAGGTATTTAGGAAACACTGAGAATGTCATCTCGATTTTAAGGGCACCTGTATGAGTAGTATATGAGGCTACCTCGTGTATCCCTATGACATGAGGTACTCCAGCAATAAATCGAGATATTTGCTATAGAAAGTAGGCGTTTTAGCCGTTTTTTAGCTAAGGGTGGGACACCAGCGGGGCATAGGAATAGCTCTGGCTAATTTTCAACCCCCCCCTGATTTCCTTATCTATGTTTCATCCAAGTCAAAGGGAACTAGCGCACCGCAGAATGTTGTTCAGCTCAATGCTCGACAACGAAACAATTATGGTTGTTATTCCTATTTCTTTATCTGCCAATATCACGAAGACATCTCCTGTCTGGAGTCGTTACTTTAGCCAAAATATAGCTTGGCGCACATAGTTCAATGCATAGATGATCCCTGGAAGCTTTAGCTGACAACAGCTATGTGCGCAGCAAACTGCTGAATGCATCCAGCAGTTTGCTATACAAAACGTTGGGAAGGGCTGTTCAAAACACTTGAACACCAGCAGCTAGAAGTAAATCCAGAGTTTATTGAATCTATTCAAACATTTCGACTAGGTGAACAATCCGAAGGACGATGCCTGTTGTATTTGGCCCAGCAGTACGCCAATGTTCATGCTGAAATTATTGCAGTTGCTTACTATGGTTGCCTGGCAAAGGCGAGTGAAAATCCTGTTGTTCAAACATTGTTTGAGTACATTTTGCAAGATGAATCCATGCACCTTAAGTTTCATGGGGAGCATTTGCGAAAGCTACGCGGTCAGGGACGGTGGAGTAATCTGCGCAGTGGTATGACTCGACTGTTTGTGTGGCAGTAGCTGGTGTGGTGTGGCACGAGCATACAACGGTATTGTGTATGACCAATAAAAGATGACATTAGATTTGGTGACGAGATTGATTGACAGCGATTGAGGTTTATCGCGTTTGTAAGCCTTTGGCAACATCTAAGCAGATTGCTAGAGGGGCGTTAGTTTTGATGGCTTGAGTATCAAGGTGTGTGGCACTTGCACGATAATTAGACTCATGAGAATTTGAGATCGCACCAATTCCTTCAATGAGTCGTTGCTTGGCCGGAATATCCATCTGTCCCCGGCGGCCAATCTCCGCTAAAGGATAGTAATAAGGCGGCATATCAGCCTCTTGCCCCATCACTGCTAATAACCGTTGGATTTGCTGAGGCCAATGCCAACTGGTGGCTAACGCTGCCATCTGGTCTATATAGGTAACATTGTGCAGTGGTCCTAACCACATAGGGCCACTGACAACGGGGGCCGTGCTACAAATATGGCACGCTAGCTGGCCCAACTGTCGCCAGTTAGCTGTACGAAACTGACCACAGCCATGGCAATAGGCCAGAAAACCATAATGTTCATGCTGCCAGGTTCCAGCCACAACTCGCACCATTGCACGATGAATTGATCCATTAAAGACTGAAAATACTGGCTCAATGTGAAACCCCCTGGTGGCGGCTTGTTGGGCCGCACAACCCAGCAGTAGTCGCAGCCCCTGTTCATATACAGCAGGATGACGGCGGGCACAGGCTCCATATACTTGAATACTTTTTTCTAGGGCGTGGCCACCGGTCGTGCGCCCATCGGTGCTAGTGAGATAAAGCAGTCCGCCCAGTTTAATCGCCCATAGTGCCGTATTTGCAAACGGCATAGGAGCCCCAAAGCTGTCAATGTCAATCAGGTCGTAATAGTCCTGCTGCTGCGCACAGCTGAAAAATAGCTGGATAGCATCTTGATGGGTGATGCGATAAGACCCGGATGTGATTCCCTGACTCAGGTTGGTATTTAAGACTACTTGCAGGTCAGGATTCCCTTCATTGGCCCATACCCAGTCTGCACCAGATTCCAGATGGTATCGTAGCGATCTCACACCGCAGCCCGTCATCGCATCAATTACCCTCAATTTCCCGTGCTGCTGACGGTAGATGGCAGCGGCCAGTACGGCTAAATCGCGACCTATTTGGCTAGTGGGACGATAAAAGGCGTTTGCAATCTCAAACTGTGCCTTACCTTCATGCCATTGCCCATGGCCTAATGCACGGTGGAATGGTGCAGAAATATCTGTCTCCTCAACTGGTTATGAGTAGAGTCCATGGACTAAGCCTTTTCTAAAGGGGCCATCGTTAATCCAGCCCGAATCAATTGACTATGGTAGAGTTCTGCTTGTTCTAGTGGTCCTACCCATACGGTTGCTTGCCCCTCATAATGCACCTGGTTTGTTAATTTCCAAGCATGGTCAGGGGTCATATGAGGAATATATTTCACCAGTGTTTCAGCAACATGTTGAAACGTGTTGTGATCATCGTTAAGCACAATGACCTTGTAATTAGGATATGGCTGTCGAGTGACTTGCTTAGCCCTCTCTTTAGTCACGGTCGGTGACGCAGAAGTGGCCTGAACGGTCGAATTAAAAACTACCGCCTTCATCTGTTATGACTTCGCTAAGACAACGGACATAACGGTCGCACCATCATCTATGGGAATGATCGTAGATGTCTTTATATAGACTAACAAAATGCCCTAGGAGATTTGCAAATGATTAGAAAGGTTAGGAAACCATAAGAGACTACAAATAAAGCTTGTCTACCAAGCCAATTGGTTAGGCGTCACTTTATAGGTGTAATTATGGCAAAAGCTTTGTATGCTAAATAACTACTAAAAGTTAGCTGTCATAAGCATTAACTTTTTAGGGGTTTCTTTTGGGGGTTTCTACTTAAGTAGGCGAATACATAGAAATAGAGCACACGAGCAATCTAATAACCTTTACCGAATTTACTAAAAGCAAGGAAACGGAGCATGAAACACTGGCGTTGGTTAAAGGGCATTGGCATTGGTATTCTCATGGCTAGTGGAGCCACCGCAATCCAAGCCGAAACCCTGCCTAAACCTCTGCAACCTCTGCGTTTAGCCCAAAGTTATACAGATTTAGTTGCCGTTTCACTGTTTCAACATTATTCAGCTGGTTATCCAGCACCAATTCTGACCGAAGGCTTATCCTCTAGAGAGATTGAGTCTGTCCAAGTGAACTTTGTGCGCCGCCTCATGAACGAAGCTGGTGAAGACGGTACAGTTGTTGGCTATAAGGTGGCGTTGACTAATGCGAAAGCGCAGTCTCAGCTCGGAGTAAGTCACCCCCTTTACGGTTTCTTACTTGAAAATATGCTGCTTGAAAGTGGTGCCAATTTGCCGTTGGAATTTGGCAGTCGCCCCCAAGCCGAAGGCGACCTTATGGTAAGGGTAGGCAGTGCCGATATCAATCAAGCAGAAACAGACTTAGAGCTATTGGCTAGCTTAGATGCTGTGATGCCATTTCTAGAATTACCCGACTTGATCTACGAAGAAGACGCTCAAGTGAATGCGGGGGCATTGGTTGCGGTTAATGTTGGTGCCCGGTATGGCATTATTGGCGATCCAGTTGAGCTAGAACCTGAAGACACTGGTCTAGCCCAGCTTGCTAATATCCGGGTTGTGCTCAAAAACCACCAAGGGCAATTTTTAGCTGAGGGTGACAGTACAGCACTGTTGGGGCATCCGATTAATGCTGTTCGTTGGCTACGTGACACATTACAAACCCAAGGCGTAGAACTAAAACCAGGTGATTTATTGTCCCTGGGGTCAGTGACTTCTTTGGTCTCGCTAGAGGCGGGTGCCAATATTGAAGGGATTGAAGCTCGATACTTTGGTCTTGATACCGATGATCGTTCAGTTGATTTAGAAGTATCGTTTGACGTAGATGAAGATAACTAATAGCGGGCGTATTTTTGCTTTATTTTACGTGTAATAACTGTTACATCTGCATATGTAGAGTTAGCAGGATCATTTTTACGTTTCACAAGTAGATGTCAAGATAAGTTCGCTATCTAAGTGCTTGACACTCTTTGTTAGCGCATTGAGATAGTGTACTTGAAATTATTTATAGAGCCTTCATAGGGCAACTATGTGATATTGCCTAGCAGACAGTTTTCTGATTGGTCTACTCAAAAGTTGCCGAAACAGATTCTGAAAGCTATGTAGTTAATCGTAAGAACAGGTAAATATTGCAATCATTTATTGCTCAGTGCTGCTTAATCAGACGTTGTCAGAGAAGAAATCGTCATGTCTATTCGTTCACATTTTATTCCAGCTTCCCTGGCCATATTGATGGCTGCCATAGCTGGTCCTAGTTATGCTTTAGAGTTTCCACAAACCCGTGATCGGGGGGCTCCAGCTCGGGGGCCATCTCTTGCCACCCGTGGTGAAATCTGTTTAGATCCTCAAAATCGCCCTTCCCTGACATCGTTATTGCCCCATAATGCGATCGCAACTGCATTTGGTAACGATACTGATATTCCCATGGCACTCTGGTTTTATGTGCCCGAAACGAGTGCCACAAGTGCTGAGCTGACTATTGTCAGCGAGCTGGGTGACGAGCTTTATCAACGAACCATTGCATTACCCGATACTCCAGGTACCATTCAAATCGATCTACCCAGACATCAGGTAGATGGTGTTACGCCTGCATTTGAGTCTGGTCAACTATATTTCTGGGATTTTGCCTTAATTTGTGATCCTGATGATCGCGGAGACGATATTTTACTGGGCGGTGGCATTCAACGTCTCGATGCCAGTCCAGATTTTCTCGCTCAACTAGATGGGGTAGCTGATGATCCACTAGCCCAGGCCGAACTTTATGCCTCAGCAGGCGTTTGGCAAGAAACCATTGCTCTAGCTGCCAACTTGCGTCCTCAGAATCCGAAGGCTTGGACCGAACTGCTATCGTCAGTAGATCTGGCCGCTATTGCTGAGAAACCGATTGTAGGTCAGAGCAGATCGCTGGTAGATATTCCAACACCTGTACCGACGGCCCCTAATGCAAACGCTACTACCCCCAACGACGATGACTCTGGTAATCTGCAACGATTGCTAGAAGGCATTAATTATAGGGCGGAGTAATGAACCTGAAAAAACTCTGGTGGCAGTGGCGTGGGGTGCTAGTTGCTACGCCCACTGTCACTGTACTTGTTGTTTTGCTCAGGGCTGTTGGACTGCTTCAACCTTTAGAGTGGCGTACCTACGACCAGTATCTACAGTGGCGACCTGAATCAACCGATCCGCGCATCGCTATTGTCGGCATTGACGAACAAGATATTCGAGCACAAGGACAGGCGATTCTCTCTGATGCCGTCTATGCTGAAGTCATTAGTAAGTTGGCTCAACAATCGCCTAGAGCTATTGGCCTAGACATTATTCGAGATGTACCTGTCGAGCCGGGCCATGCTGAGCTAGAGCAGGTTTTTCGCAGTACCCCTAATCTGGTCGGTATTCGCACCATCTTGGGAGACAATGCCGACCGCGACTTGATTGATGCCGCACCCGTGCTGGCTGAGCTTGGGCAGGTGGGCATCAATGATGGAATTGTAGACAACGACAATACTATCCGTCGGGGACTGTTGATGGTGACTACCCCCGAAGGTTCCCAAGCTCCTAGCTTTGCACTCTATTTGGCCTTGCACTATTTAGATGCTGAAGGTATTGGGCCTGAGCCGGTAGGAAACACAGACTTTTGGCAGCTCAATGGGACGATATTTCGACCTTTGGAAGCTAATGATGGTGGCTATGTGCGGGCTGATGCCAGAGGGTTCCAAACCCTGATTAACTATCGTGGTGGCAGCGAACTGATTGAAACAGTTCCTTTGAGAGCTGTTTTGAACAATGAGTTACCAGTTAATTGGGCCACAGATCGGGTGATTTTAATTGGGTCTGTGGCTGAAAGTCTCAAGGACAGAGTATATGTGCCCCACAGCAGTAAAATGCTGGCCCTGCCAAAGTCGATGGCTGGGGTGGAAGTTCATGCCAATTTGACCAGTCAAATTATTAGTGCAGCGTTGGATGGTCGTGCTCTGATTCGGACCTGGTCAGAACCGATTGAAGTTCTGTGGATTTTGCTATGGGCATTACTGGGGGCCGCGATTACCTGGCGGCAGCGGCATCCAGGCAAACGAACGCTGTTGTTACAAATTTCTCTACTGATAGCTATGGCCTCAAGTTTAGTCATGGGGGCCTATGGTTTATTGTTGCTCGGTTGGTGGGTGCCGGTTATTCCACCCTTAATGACTCTGGTGGGAGCTGCTGCTGGGGTTAATACGTATCTCGCCCATAGTGCTAGTCAAATTCGCCGTACCTTTAGCCGTTATCTTAGTGATCAGATTGTTGCCAGTCTGTTGGAAAATCCCGACAATCTGAAACTGGGTGGAGAGACTCGCAAAATCACCATTTTGACCTCTGATCTGCGGGGCTTTACGGCTATGTCAGAACAGCTACCTCCAGAGCAAGTGGTTAAAATCTTAAATCTCTATTTGGGCTACATGTCCGACATTATCAATGATTATCAGGGTGTCATAGATGAGTTTATGGGGGATGGTATTTTGGTGATCTTTGGTGCTCCGAATTTGGTGGCCAATGATAATCATCCTGATCGAGCGGTGGCCTGTGCGATCGCAATGCAACAAGCCATGGTTCAAGTCAATCAAGCTATGCGGGCTAAAGGGTTCCCTGAGCAGGACATGGGAATTGGCATCAACACGGGCAGTGTGGTTGTTGGCAATATTGGCTCTGAAAAACGTACGAAGTACAGCGTTATCGGCAGTGCCGTTAACCTTACGTTTCGTATTGAGTCTTACACCACAGGTGGGCAAATATTTATTTCTGAAGACACCCACCAAGAAATTGGCCAGGTTAACAACCACCGTTTGGCCATTCAAAGTAAGGTTGAAGTTTATCCAAAAGGCATTAAACGCCCTATTACGATCTATGACGTCACTGGCATTGGCGGAGATCTGTACAATCTTTCATTAACGCCTGAAGATCTGCCATTGCAGCCCGTGCTAAAAGCTATCCCCATCGAATATGTTGCCTTAGAAGGCAAACAGGTGGGGGCACAGCATCAACATGGCAACCTGCAAAAGTTATCTGCCAAAACCGCTTTGTTGCATATTGACGGGACCGAACCGCTGAACCTGTTGACCAATATCAAACTGGTGATTCAATCGGAATCTGCCTCCACCGAAATTCGTGAGACTGACATTTATGCCAAGGTACAGCAACAGGGACAAGACCACCAAGATTATGTGATTACCTTCACGGCCCGGTCACCCACTGTGATTGCTTGGATGAATGAGCAAGTTCAAGAGCCAGCTCAACAGCTACGTCAGCCCTAACTCAGGCCCTTTAGTACGGTGAGCGCTTCATCAACATGCTTTTTGGGATTAAACTGCGAGTTAAACAGGTGACGAATCGTGCCGGTTTTATCAATCACATAGGTCACACGACCAGGTAATAAACCAAGAGTAGCCGGTACTCCATACGCTTTACGAACATTTGAACTGGTGTCACTCACCAGGGTGAAGGGTAGGCTGTACTTATTGGCAAACTTCTGATGAGAGTCTGGAGAATCGCTACTAATGCCAATGACCTCAGCACCCAGGTTCTGAAAATCTTGAAAACTATCACGGAAGGTACAGGACTCCGTGGTGCAGCCTGGCGTATCATCCTTAGGATAAAAGTAAAGCACTACGGCCTTCTGGTTTTTGAAATTAGATAGCGTTATTGACTCCCCAGCCTGAGACTGCAACGTAAAATCTGGAGCTATATCCCCTACTTTAAGCGCCATCGTTATTGTTCCTTCTTCTGTACTGGATGTATTGTTAACTTTTATTTAGCATACTACCTTGGTAGAAAAATAGGTTCTGTTCTTTATCCGTTAGTCACGTTTCATGCGCATTCTGCTCTGGTTTCGCAATGACCTTCGTCTTCATGACCATGAACCACTCTATCGAGCCCTAGAGCAAAAAGCAGAGATTATTCCTGTTTATTGTTTTGACCCACGTCAGTTTGGTCAGACTAGTTTTGGGTTTCCTAAGACAGGCAGCTACCGGGCACAGTTTTTGCTAGAGAGTGTTGCAGATTTGCGAAACTCTTTTCAGGCTAGGGGCTCAGACTTGATCATACGTTTCGGTAAACCGGAGGAAGCAGTGGCTGCGATCGCGCAGTCCCTCCAGGTAGATGCGGTCTACTGGCATGAAGAAGTCACCCGTGAAGAACGTGCCGTTGCTGCCACCCTAGAACAACAACTCACTAAACTGAAAATTAGCCATGCAGTGTATTGGGGAGCGACTCTTTACCATCGAGACGACCTTCCCTTTGAAATCTCTCAATTACCCAAAGTATTTACCGCTTTTCGTAAAAAGGTAGAAAAAAGCAGCTCGGTTTACGCTGCATTTGCCCCTCCAGAAAAGCTACCTCCGTTGCCTGAGATGGATACTAGTGCTTTACCCACTCTGGCAGATCTTGGCCTAAACGAGAAAATTCAAGATTCACGAGGTGTCTTACCCTTCAAAGGAGGAGAAAATGAATCACTCAAGCGTTTACAGCACTATTTTTGGGATGTCGACAAACTGCGCGTTTACAAACAAACCCGCAACGCTATGCTCGGGGCCGACTACTCCTCTAAATTATCTCCCTGGCTAGCCCTGGGGTGTCTTTCTCCCCGTCTCATTTATTCAGAGATAAGTGCCTATGAAGCAGAGCGTGTACGTAATGACTCCACCTACTGGCTGGTGTTTGAGCTACTGTGGCGAGATTTTTTTCGGTTTATCTGCGCTAAACATGGCGACACCGTTTTTTACCCCACCGGTCTACGGGGGCTAAAAATCGCTTGGAAACAAGACTGGCCGCGATTTGAACAATGGACCCGTGGGGAAACAGGCTACCCATTGGTGGATGCCAATATGCGAGAGCTAGCCGCCACCGGCTTTATGTCCAATCGAGGACGCCAAAATGTCGCCAGTTTTCTCACTAAAAATCTCGGCATCGACTGGCGCATGGGGGCAGAATGGTTTGAATCGTTGCTTATAGACTATGACGTCTGTAGCAACTGGGGAAACTGGAACTATGCTGCTGGCGTTGGCAACGATGCGAGGGGCTTTAGGTACTTCAATATTCCTAAACAGTCTAAAGACTACGACCCAGACGGTAGCTATGTAAAACATTGGCTACCAGAGCTGGCAAAATTACCTCGCCAAAAAATCCACAGCCCCTGGGCCCTGGATGCAGAGGAGCAAAAACGTTGCCAGGTTAGCCTGGGGGTGGACTACCCAAACCCAGTGGTGAACTTGGAGAAATCTGTACAAACCAATGAGGCGATTTACAATGCAGCCATAGAAATCCGCTATTGGAAAAAATAGATGATTTGATAGCGCCGCATAGTCTACCAACGATCGTCTCGGTAGTCTCGATTATCGCGATCATCCCGGTAGTCTCGATCAGGAGACCTGCGATCTGGATAGTTGGGGTCATAGTTGCGTCCGCGCTCTCCGTAACCGCGATCGTCATACCCCTGGTCACGATATCGCCGATCTTCATAGCCTCGTTGCGGGTAGTCACGGCCTGACCCCTGATCGTCATATCTACGATCATCGTAGCCACGACCGTACCCCTGGTCTTGATAGCCTCGGTCTTGATAACCTCGGTCATCATAGCCCTGACCATAGCCCTGGTCTTGATAGCCTCGACCACCATAGGGTTGCTGATAATTTCTACCGTAGGGATTGCCATAGGGGTCTCGCTGAGGCTTCCCCCCGCTCTCCACATAGC
>JAHQVZ010000178.1 GCA_019634055.1 Leptolyngbyaceae cyanobacterium MAG.088 | reverse complement strand
CATGAAACCCCCACTCTTAGCCATCGGCATAGCCATCTCATCTAGTTTAGTTGCCCTAGATGCAAAGGCCGCCACCTTTTCAGGGCTAACTGTTTTTGGCGATAGCCTAGTTGACACAGGCAATCTATTTAACATTACCGATGCCTTAGCGGCCCCCTTTGGCCTCTCGGGGTTACCCCCAAGCCCGCCCTACGACCAAACTAACTCCAACGGCCCTCTATGGATTGACAACGTTGCCCAGGCTTTGGGTCTCGCTCTACAGCCATCTACAGACTTGCTGCTCAACCCCTCATCATTTTCCTCCACTCAGGGGCTTAACTTTGCCTTTAGTGGTGCCCTGTCATCCGATGTTCATATCCTAGATGATGACCTTCCGCCTGCTTTAGCAAGTCTGTTCCCAGGGTTTCAAGCCCAAATTGATCGATTTGCGGCACTCTCAAATATTGCTCCCCCAGACCCTAACAATCTATATGTCGTTTGGGTGGGCGGTAATGACTATAGCGAAGCCTTCTTTACTCCAGATTCCTTAGGAGACTTGTCCTTAGCTGACCTTCCTAATGTTGTTACCGATAATATTATTAATGGCCTAACTCAGCTGAATGACCTGGGTGCAAAAGAGTTTTTAGTGGTTAACCTACCCTCCCTGGGGGCAGCCCCCTTTGCAGACTTTTTAGATGCAGACTTTCCCAGACGAAACATTCCTCAGACCCTTGATTTACTATCGTTTGGCCATAATCGCTTATTGTCAGAAAAGTTGAATGTCTTTAGCCAGGCTCAACCTGATGCGAATGTGATTACCCTGGATGTCAGCTCACTATTTGATGATATCTTGGCTGACCCTAATTCTTTTGGCCTGACCAATGTTACCGACCCTTGTCTGATTAATTTTCAACCGGTATTTCAGTTTGATGGTGTTTGTGAAAACCCTGATGAATACTTATGGTGGGATGACGTTCATCCGACGGCTGCAGTCTATGAGATTGTAAGTGACTTTGCATTGGCCACGCTCAATCATGGGGTATCAAATACGTCATTGACCTATCAGTCAACCTACCCCTCGCTCAGTGGTGATACAGCATTGGTCACCTGGAATAGCGAGACAATTACCTGGAATGGTGAGACAACGGTTGCCGCCGATGTACCAGAGCCTGGCTCAGCGCTATTAACCATGGCGTCCATGATGGCTGCCATGGCCCAGATTAAGCGTAAGCGAATGGCTTGAAAGCGAATGGCTTGAAAGTTGAAGATCGTGAGTTGATTAACTAGGAGAGCAGACATTGTCTCACTCTCCTAAGTTAAACGCCTATGCTTTAAACACTCGCCACGCGAGACTTTTTTAAGAACAAGGTGCCGAGCATCGCTAACCCAACTATAGCAGTTGGTTCAGGAACACTTTGAGTATCGTCAACCGGTGGCTCAACAACTGGTGGGTCAACACTAATAGGCGTCGATGCAATACTCACATCATCAATGCCTGCATTAAAAAAGAACTGATTGTCTACCTGCCGAAATGCTAAGCGTACCGACTCTCCCGCCCAGGGTGTTAAATCAAAATCAAGGCTATTCCAGCTCGTTACAGCTGACAATTCAGCGACCGGAGCCAAAATATTGGCTAACACCCCGGTCGATGAATCAGGACCAAACCAATCATTAAAATCGGTCGACACCAGGTCTACTCGAAAGTGCTGATTTGGATCACCTGTAAAATCCATCGTTCCTGCATCAATAAAGTTATCGGACCAATCTTGAGCAAACCAGTCAAACGATAACAAATGCTCTGTATCAGCTTCTAAAGCAATATCCTGAAACAATACCTGTGATGTCGGATCTGTCTGAGCAGAATGAGCGTAACCAGCCCCCTCACTCGGTGCCAGAATTGGGTTACCACCTAGAGCAGAAATACCACCCTCAGTAAAAAACCAACTGCCAGCCGCACCGGTTTGCTCAACTAACGTCCATCCAGATAAGTCAGCGTTGAACCCGCCATTTACAATAGACGCTGCCTTCGCAACAAGATTAAAATTTAAGCAGGTTAGTGCAGTAGCCGTGCTGGCTACTAATGCCGACAGCTTTAATCGATTTAAGTGATGCATAAAACTCCAAACCTAAAGGATTACGCGAAAAGCCAGTGCTTGATGCCGATAGAGCACTGGTTTATAGCATGTAAATGCCGAAACTCAGGCAATTGAGCCACAAGAGTATCGTGTTTACGTTGTCCCCTATCTATCTATTTCTCATAGGGTTGCGGTTATACAAAATTGTTGCCAAATATGACTTTGCAGTTTTTCCTAGGCCAGTCTATCGTCAGTTTCTGATAAAACTGGCAAATCTTAAGTAATTTACTTGAATTCTAGGCTCAGGCTTTTTAATCTATGACCTTGCCGTCTGGCATCGTTGTCCCAGAGAATTTAGCATCGGCTAGATTGGCGCTACTGAGTTCGGCTTTGAATAGGATTGCTCCATTTAAGTTGGCCCCACCCAAGTTAGTGCGTCCCAGGTAAGCATTCGTCAGGTCTGCTTGGGTCAGGTTTGCACCACTGAGGTTAGCTCGACTCAGGTCGGACCTTAGCAGTCGGGCATCAATCATGCTGATTTGAAAGAGCTGAGCACCGCAAAGCTTTGTATCGGTAAAGTTAACGCCTTTTAAAACTGCCCCAGTAAAATCGCAACCGGTTAGATTCGCTCGCTGGGCACGGCTGCGGGTAAGGTTGGCATAGCGCAAATTGGCCCCATCTAGCTGGGCGTCAGCCAGGGAAGCGCCTTTAAGGTTGGCTCCATTCAGGTTGGCATTGCGCAAATCGGCGTCTTTAAGAAAGGCTTCACTCAGGTTGGCTCCGCTCAGGTCTACGTTAGCCAGGTCTGCACCTTTAAGATTGGCACCTCGTAAATCGACTTGACGCAGATGGGCACCCCGCAAAATGGTTTGTTCACTGCGTAATTCTTGGCGCAGATTCGCTCCCCGTAAACAGGCTCCTGTTAGGTTAGCGCCGCTAAGATCGGCGTTGCGCAGATCGGCATCGGCTAAATTGACATCGAATAGGTCGGCCAGGGTGAGGTCGGCCCCTCGTAGATCGGCCCCTTGTAAGCTGGCACCGTGCAGGTTAGCGTCGCTTAAGTTGGTGTAGATTAAATTGGCCTGATTGAGATTGACGCCGCTCAGGTTGGCGTGGCTCAGATTAGCTTGCTGCAGATTTACCCGGCTTAAATAGGAGAACATTAGATCTGTACGCTCCAGGTCGGCCTTGGAAAAATTTGCGCCGATTAAATCTGCTTTTGGAAATTGCAGACCCGCTAAACACATACCACTAAAGTCTTTTTGACCACTGTTGTAACAAGCAAGGAGCTCAGCAGCGTTATCTAAATTATCCATAAGATGCGGGCCTCATAGATGTAACGGCAGGAACAATGGTGCGATCGCGATCTGTCGAGGTAACTCCCTGATTGGGTTCTGCATAGTAGGGCTTAATGGCCGAAAGAATAGCAGCGACCACCGGTTCGTTTTCATCGCTATCTTCTAAGCAATGGACGATGATCGATAGCTTACTCTCCAAATCTTCAAAGGATGGGCAGTAGCTAAAGACTTCTCGTAAAAAGTCTTCTAAGGTTTTACTACGCAATAGTGACCACTCTTGTGAACTACCGGTAAAAGGACTGTAAAGCGTAGAGTGAAGTAAGATTTTAGCGCGCAGCGGATTGCAATATTTGACAATGTCGAGTCTCAGTTCAAACAGATCGGCACGATCTTTTACCTGGGCCACATCACCCATGGATGGCCCTTCTGAAGCCTTGGTTGAGAAGGCCACAGTATTGTCGGGATGGATGCCTACGGGCAGGTCACCAAAACAGGTTTCTGGACTATCTGTGTCGTTTGAATTGGGTAGCCCCGGCGTCGACATTGGGATGAGCTCAGTCTGGGCACTGTATAGGGGATGAAATGCCTTAAAAATGGTGTTAACAATTTTTGTGTATTTTGCCTTCCGATTGAGATGGTTGAGCAAATGGCGAAGCCGAAATTTGAGATCGTTAGGCGTCGGCGTCAGTTGATAAAGCTGCTGTACCAAAATAGCGGTATCTGCCTGCTCAATTTTTTGAATATCTGTTTCCCAGACTTTATGGCAAAGGCAGTACAGTACCTTCTTGATGCGAACAACCTGGGCATCATGTTCTAGCTCATCGGCCACTTGCTGATAGCGATCTTTTGTGGTCTCTTCGGCTACGTTATCGACTACCTGTTGGGCTTGTTCTCCTTCGGTGGGAAGTTGATGTGCCGCTCGCTCAATATAAAGCGGGGTTAGTGCTTGCAAAATCACCTCAGCCACATCCGAGTAGACCTCTTTATGATTTAAGGTGGCGACAATGCGGTATAGACTGGCGCGGCAATGTTCTACAGATGGATTTCGCTGCATCATTGAGTCAATGAGCTGCTGTAGCGAAAACTGATCAAGAACTGTGGTGTCGTTTTCCCATAGATTTTGGCAGGTGCCAAAGATGAGTTTTTTTATACGAAGATGGTCTGTATGATTACCGAGAGTTTGAAGGCCCTGCTCAAGTGGGCTATCGAAGGTATAGCCCTCATATCCCTCTGCAAAAAAGGGGCGTGTGAGTTCGACATCGCATACATCTAACTCAACGATGGGGTGTAGTTGATACGCGGGAACCGATTCCTGAATATTCTTTAGGTTTAGCGGGCCTAGAAATGTCACATCAAGTTCTAGACGGCTTTTAACCACGTCATAGACGACTTGAGAAACACAGATTTCACCAGGAGCTGCGAAGCTTTCTAGCCTGGCCGCAATATTGACGCCATTGCCCATGACATCTGAATCATTGATATAGACATCCCCTAAATGAATGCCAATGCGATGGTCGAAACTTTCTCGCTTATGATCGCCGCGCAGCTTCTTTTGAATATTCAGGGCACAGGCGACTGCTTGGGCTGCACTAAAAAAGCACATTAACAGGCCATCACCCGTCGACTTGAGCACCTGGCCTTTAAACACATTGCAAAGGCTAGCAATTTGCTTGAGATCACGATTAATAATTGTCAGTGCCCGCTCTTCATCAGCGGACATCTGAGCACTAAATCCAACCGCGTCAGTTACCACAATAGCGGCAAGGACACGCTGCTGATTTTGAAGCGATGGCTGCGCTCCTTCCATAGAAAACCTGACTGACAAGACTACCTGATATTAAGATTACCCTGGTCACATAGGGTGTTCCGCATATCATTAACTAATGAATACGGAATTTACGTAAGAATTTATCGAGCCTTTTTATGTCGCTGTATTAAAATCCGCAAATACCGATAGGATGCTGTTACCCCTTTGATGTCTTAACAAGATACGTGCAGTTTTGAGTAGATGCTGGGACAATCTTGCGACCGGATCCTAGATGCCATACTTAATTCTCGCTCATGATAGCGGTTTTGTCATGCAAACTACGTCTACGTTGGAATCTGTAGCTGCTTTTATGTAAAATCGTTGCCCTGGTTATGGATAAGGCTTAAATCTAAGGCAGACAGCGATTTTATTTGTTTTTCACAGAGTAATGGGATACGTTGGTGCCATGTGACTTTCGATACTGTTAGGACGTACGCTTTTACGTGGGGACATTTTGTGGTGTTACCTGCTGTGTCTACTATTGGGGAAGATTTTTCTCGATTGCGTATTTTGTTGATGTATCAATAGTTTTCAATATATTAAATAGTTATTAAATATATGGTTATTAAAGAGGAAGGGCACCTGTGGTGCTTTGGTGGTCCAATGGTCCAATATTGTTGATCGTATTGCATAGAAGATGATTATGCCCCAACTGAATCCTTTGGTGCTCAATGTAATGGCTGGGTTGGCCACTGTTTGGGGTACTGCCATGGCTGCTGCTGCTGGTGCGTTAGAATTGCCCGAACCCACATTTGTTGATGTCTGTGAAGCGTTTCAGGGCATTTCTGGAAACTGGAGTAGTGCGTTATATAGCCGTCCTTATGCTTGGCAAACCCTGGAAGCGTTGATGTCATCATTGGCCGTTGATGATTGTTTGGACGCCGAACGAGAGCTGGCGTCAGTAGGGGTGTTGCGTGGGCCTCAATTGCAAACAGCCTATTTGCCAGAGGACGGTCTGATGGTGGATTTCCCGGTGGCAGTAGATTTGCAAATGATTGCGATCGCGACACCTAATCTGACGACACTCAATCTCACGGGGCGTGTTATTCCAGATTTAACGCCCATTACCAGGCTCCAAAAGCTACAGACTTTGCGCCTAGCGAATACTCAGCTCCAGGATATTCGCCCTTTAGCAGCCTTAGACCAACTGACTACTCTAGATATTAGCTATAACCAGATCGATAACATTGCGCCGATTGCCCAAATTCCCACTATTCGGTCTCTCAATGTTGCGTACAATCCATTCACAGATGTGAGTCCCATCGGTAAAATTCTTACCCCTGTTGTCGAACGGGAATGGCAACTTCTAGATCTCAGCGGCATCAATATTGATGCTGTCACCTGCCCCGATAATCTAGGAGATATCTGTGGGGAAGGGGTGGAATAAAACAGAATAGGCTAAACGCTCATTAGGTTTTCCTGTACCGTTGTTCGCAGTTGTTCTGTTAGCTGAGTGACTGTGCCTGTTTTATCTTGTTTAAATGCTTGTACATAATGTTTTAGATTGATGGGCTCACCTACTCGAAAAATGGCTTGACGGTGAGCTTTGGGTTGAATATGTTCAATCTGATAAACTTCTCGTTCTAGACGCATAAGCGTGTCAAGAAATCTCTCAGGTGTGGGATCTGCGGCTACATAGCCATCGTAAATGGCATCAAAATTAAGCAGTCGAATCGTTGTCCAATACAAGACGTCGTCTTCGGCCACTGTTTTGGGCTCTTCCGATTCTAAGAGGGCTTGAATTCTGTAGACGCGCTCTCGAATAGGGGCACCATTAGCTTTTAAGTTGAGCTGCTGTTCACATTGGCTAATGACATGGTTCCGTAAGTGGCTAATGCGGTCGTTCCAGTCTTGCTCTGGCGCACTGGTTAAACCAAATTCAGTTTCAATACGAGTGATAATTAGGGCAGAGATTGCAAGCAGTCGCTGATAAAACGTCTGAGATTCTGCTGCGACCAGTACTAACTCCTGTTCGAGTCCCTGTAGCGTTTTTTCAATAATGGCCGTCATCGGTTGTGTATATCGATACTTGAGCGATATCGGCACAATATATAAATCTGTGTCGGGGTTCTCTTTTGTTAGCTTTGCTATTACCTGTAACGGCATTTGAATCGCCCCTGAGCGAAACGGCATTACCGTATCGTTTTGATAGGAACAGCCCCCTTCTGGAAATATGACCACCTGAGCGTTAGGCTCCTTTAATAAGCTCAAGGTCTGGGCAATACTGGCCCGATCACCTAATCCCCGACGAATGCTATAACAGCCCATCCACTGCAAAAATTTTCCCTGCAGCCCTTTAAATGACTCCCGTGCCACAATGTAATGCCATGGCTGTCCTACCCGTGCGGCCAGGCCAAAAAGTACCATGCCATCTTCCAGCGTAGGGTGATTACACACATAGACCACCCGTGAGTGATCAATAGATCGCAGTTTCGCAACATCATCATCAGACACCACTAAGCCGCATTGAAACAATCGCTGCAGCACAAGGTACGACAGACTTTGTACCAGCCGAATTAAGAGTGGCTGTGGTTTAGGTGGAAAAAATAATGCAGTCTCAGGAGCCATAGAGTCAAAAATTGAATAAAAAGTCCAAAAACCCTATATGGTTATGCCCTGACAAAGGGCGAAATGGCAACTATAGTGACTTACTATGTCTGCATGTATGAAGGAATATGATACCAAATCTGTCTAGTTAGAGCCCAAAACCCGAGACTGTTACTGGTAAAAGATCATCAATGACAGGTGTTGTGGTTGTGAATGTCACCTTGTCTGTTATTCAGGTTGAACGTCGGGTCACTAGAATGGCTTGAACCCATTCCATATAGATACTCCTAAACACCTTCGCAATGGTGATCTTTTCTAAAGATATTACGTCTAGTTTCAGCTATATGGGTCTTGAAATGCAAGACTAAGTCATGGGGATTATAGGCTGTTGTTTGGTGATGATTAAGCTAGTTACAAAGGCTGTGAGCCTTTTCTAGCTTGTGGTTAGTGTGGAAACCACATGATTGTAAAAGACTTATTGAATCAAGGGGTAGACCTGGCAAGGAAGCGAGATTGTGTTGGGGCGATCTCAATTTTCAATACTGTTATTGAGTCTTGGCCTAACTATGCGAAAGCCTACTATAACCGGGGATGTGCCTATCATGCTGTCGGCGACTATGCCATTGCCATAGAAGACTTTAGTTGGGCAATCTATCTGACGCCCGATTATGCATCCGCTTACTTGAATCGGGGCAATGCCCACCGCAAGCTAGGGCTTACAGATGAGGCATTAGCAGACTTCGATCGAGGCATTCAAATTATGCCGTTATCGACGCGAGGGTTCTGTAATCGAGGCCTACTACGATTAGACCTGGGCAATTACACAGGAGCCGTGCGGGACTTTGATTATGCCCTGCAGTTGCAACCCCACTTTGCAAGGGGATATTTATGGCGAGGGGTTGCCTGGTTAAAATGTGGAGATTTGCAGTTAGCCATTAATGATCTCAATCGGGCTTTGGCACTTACTCCGCACTGTGCTAAAGCCTATAACTATCGTGGGTTAGCGTTTTTTTACCAGGTTGATTATAGGCATGCTTTAGCAGATTTTAATCAAGCCATCGCCCTGGATAGAGACCTGGCAGACGCTTATAACAATCGTGCGGCCCTACAGACAGAACTGGGCGACTACGCGGGTGCCATGGCAGACTACGCTCGAGTTCTGCAGCTCAAACCTTCTCTGCCTGAGGCTGGCCCAAAAGCCTCAGATCCATGGAACCATCTTCCCCAAGACGGCTCCAATGGAGGGACACTGACCCTGGTAAATAATTGTGGAAATATCTGCGCCATCTTAGGGGATAGTGACGAACACCTAAACGGTTACACAGAAGCCCTGCAACTTCGCTCAAACGACGCTCTTATCTCTCACAATCGAGGTTTAGTCCAGCTTCATTTGCATCACTACGACAGGGCAGCGGCTGATTTTAGCGAAGCCATTAGACTCAATTCTAAATTTGCCGAGGCTTTTAGCCACCGGGGTAGTGTTCGTCATCATTTGGGAGATTTGGAAGGCGCACTCCAGGATCTAAACCAGGCGATTAACCTTAAGCCAGCGTTGGTGGATGCTTATGGGCATCGAGGTCGAGTCTATATAGATTTCTACAGGTATAGGCAAGCCATGGCAGACTTTGATGCGGCCCTTGCTCTGCAGCCTGATGCCGCCCACATTCTCAACGAACGGAGTGTGTTGCTCTTTCGCCTCAATGATACGGACAGGGCCCTGGCGGATGTAAACCGTGCGCTAGAAATTCAGCCACAGTTTTCTGATGCCTATATCAATCGCAGCTTAATCAGATTTGCTCGAGGAGATCGCTCAGGGGCATGGCGTGATATTGACCTGGTAATGGCAATGAGCCAACAGCAAATGGCCAAAGGTGATGAGCGTGCCATTGCCTAGGTCTAGCCACTCTGAGTCATGGCCTGTAATCAGGCTTGACCATGACAATGTAACGCTCTTAAAAAGTAACGCTCTTAAAAAGATAGATTATTCGTTGGCAAGCGAAGATACGATAGTCTGATTAATCATCATCTTCCCAGACTTCAAAGGACTCTAGATCGATGGCAGGCTGTTCTGTGGGTTCTCCTGGATCGTTTAGTTTATCTAGGGCATTCTCGAAGGTATTTTCTAAGGCTCTATTCAACGGCTTGATTCGTTTTTTTGCATTGGAAACCTGCTGGTTTAGCTGCGATCGCAATCCCTGGGTCCGTTCCTGTAACTGTCGAGTCGTAGACTGTAATTGCTCATTTAAGTCCTCAGTTAACCATTGCTCTTGAGCATAGTCTGACCACCCCTGCGCTCGTTGCTGGACCTGATCGACAATAGATTGAGCTGTCGTTTGCGCGGTTGCTTGCCAAACGTTTTGATCTAACTCATCGGCAAAATACTCGGCCTGCTCAACCGCTTGGGTAGACACCATCACGCGCTTACGACCAGCACTAATAATGGCGTCGGGGCCGAGCCCATACAGTCCTGATTTGTCGGGTTGCGCAAATAGATATTGCACAACAGCGCCCTGGCGTTCAAATCGATAATCGACGAGTTTGCCCATGCAGTTACCCGTATCGGTCCAAACCTCCAAGCCAATCATTGGCTGGGCTGCTGAGTTAGAAAAGGCCGGGCCACGGGTATGAATAATCAGACTATCGGCTCCAATGGTCCCAATCTGCCCCCATCCATAAGGCTGCTGTCGTTGCCATACATTGCTCCTAGCCAATAAACCCACGACTTGAGCTTGGCCCACATCCACCAGCAAACCATCCACCAAACCAAGTTCATTGGTGGTTTCGTAGTCGAGCATTAACCGGCCTAGTAGCGTGCTTTGCCGTAGAACTAACTCATCAGCCATGGGAGCAACTATATAAAATGCCTGTATTTGAGTTATAGCACTCTGGTTAGGTGGCAGAATGACGAATAGGCATAAAGAAGCTAGATCGCAGCAGCTACCAGACAGTTGGCCATCCTGAGTTATTGCCAGTGATTTGTAGTAGAAACAACACCGCAAATTGGCTGATCTTTAAGGCTTATGTCAATTCTGGGGGGTTTTCCACCTGGTGCGTCAGCGGACGATTTATAAAATGTAGAAGAAGAAACTCGTGGTACAGGGTCTTATGGATATCGCAATGAAGCGTCCTATTTTGATCGGTGGTTTAGGGTTAAGTGCCAGTTTATGGCTGCTCGATGTGGTGCACCACATACCCATGGATGGGTCGCTTGTCCTGAGTGCGATCGCACTCGGTGCCGCAGGCGTTTGGTGGTTTCGTCAGCAAACCCAGACCCTTGGCATTCCCACCATCCCTCAACAAACTGATGTTCAACGCGATGCCATTGACACCGCCCTAGAGCGAGCCGACCAACTGATTGACCTCATGCTCACTGAGGACAGTCAGGCCGCCGCCCAGGCAGAGGTTTTCCGCACTGAGCATGAGGTCCTGCTCGATAGCCTTGAACGTAGCCATTTAACCCTTGGCATCACCGGTAACAAGGCAACGGGTAAGACAACTCTGCTTAACGCTCTCCAGGCCTCTGAGTTCCCCTCAATCACCTTTACTGAACAGTGCGACGACGCTGATTTGGTCATGATGACGATTGCAGGTGATATGACCGCTTCAGAACTCAACCAGGTTGAAACACTGATCGCTGATGGCTATCAGGTGCTGGTAGTGCTCAATAAGCAAGACCAGTACACCCCCATGGATAAAGCAGTGGTCGTAGACCGGATTAAAGAACGGTTGGCCATGCGCAATGTGGACATAGTTGCAATTGCCGCTAATCCTAACCCCATTAAAGTGCGCCGCCATTCCGCATCGGGTGAAGTCACCGAATCTTTAGAGCAGCCTGCCGCTGACCTGGCAGCCTTAACTAAAAAACTCGACACCTTTGCGGCTGAGCCTGCGAACTTAGTGATGGCGACCACATTGCGTCAGACCCAAGCACTGCAGCGTCGTATTACCCAGCAGCTCAACGAGTATCGTCGCCAAAAAGCCATGCCTGTGATTGAGCAGATGCAGTGGATTGCCGCTGGTACTGCATTTGCTAACCCCATTGCCACTGTCGATCTGTTGGCAACGGCTGCCATTAACGGACAGTTAGTGTTAGATCTTGGCGCTATCTATGGTCAAAAATTCTCCATGGAACAGGCCAAAGCGGCTGCCGGTACCATTGCAGAACTGACCGTCAAGTTAGGGCTCGTCGAACTTGCCTCCCAGGCCCTGGGCACCGTTCTCAAAAGCCATGTGACGACTTACATAGCTGGCGGAGCCCTGCAGGGTATCAGTGCCGCTTACCTTACCCGCCTGGCTGGGCTCACGTTAATTGACTACTTCGAAGAGCAAAGCCTATTAGAACCCGCTGAGTTGAACTTTGATGGTCTAGGTGGTCGTTTGCAAACCTTGTTCCAGCAGGCTCGTCAGGGCTTAGCGCTCAAGGACTTTGTGACGCAGGCACTGCCTCACTTGCCCAGGGTTAGCGCTGCTGCCAACTAGAGATTATTGTTTGTGAAGGGGAGCGCGCTCACAAAAGCTCACCAGGCAATAGGCAGTTCGCTGGCAAAACTTGCTAGGGGCTAAGGTATGGAATTAAAAACCAGGGGTTGCTAACAACAGCTTCGATTCAAACCCCATGGCTCCGTTTCCGACTGCCCCTCATCACCTGAGACTTTATTGTTGAGCCCCCCTCTTCACACCCTTACAACCATGACTAATCCCACCTTGAGTCAGGAAACATCTACCAATACCACCGCTAAAGACGTTCAAGCTACACCAGCCCAGCCCCTTGTGGACCGGGCCCGAGACAGTTTACGACAAACCATTGATCGATATATTCCGCAGCTAGAGCTAACGCACTCAGATGCTGATGAACTGAAGCGCCAGGCAGCCGTCAAAGCCGGTATTGATCAACTCACCGTCCTCCTAAACAAATTAGACAGCACATTGCTCCGGGTCGCTGTTTTTGGTTTAGTCAGCCGGGGTAAGTCAGCTGTACTCAATGCCCTGGTCGGTGAAAAGATTCTTGAAACGGGCCCCCTCAACGGTGTGACCCAATGGCCTCGCTCTATCTATTGGACGCCCTCTGTGCCTGAGGGAGAACCTGCGTTAAAAATTGAGCTCATTGACACCCCTGGTTTGGATGAAATTGAAGGGGCTGAGCGGGGGCAAGTGGCTCAAGATATTGCGCAGCAAGCTGATTTGATTTTATTTGTTGTCGCAGGCGATATTACACAGACTGAATATAAGGCCCTAGAAGCTCTGCACGACACTCGGAAGCCCTTGTTATTGGTCTTTAACAAAACAGATCTATACCCAGATACGGATCGCCAGGCTGTTTATGACAATCTTCAACGTCTCAAGTCTCAGCTAGTCTCTAATGAAGTGCTGAATGAGACTGAAGAAAGTAGCGATAATGACAATTCGACAACTTCGACAACAGATAATATAACAACTATTAAACCGTCAGATGTTCCCATTGTGGACGACGTTATTTTAATAGCGGCAGAACCAGCCCCGTTGCAGGTCCGGATTGAATGGCCTGATGGTCGTGTTACTGAAGAATGGGAAACGCCACCGCCAGAAATTGAACCGCTCAAAACAGTTTTGATTGAGCTGATTCGTACCGAAGGACCTACCCTGGTTGCTCTCAATACGCTGCATCAAGCGAATCGTGTGGATACTAACCTGGCTAAAGCAACCACAGAGCTCAACCAGGCTGCAGCGGATGAGATTATCTTGCAGTTTGCCAAGTATAAAGCAGTTGCGATCGCACTCAACCCCGTCGCTGTTTTAGACGTTCTAGGTGGTGTTACTTCCGACTTAATCATGATCCGTAACCTGGCCAAGCTCTACGGCTTTCCAATGACTAACTTTGAAGCTAGCAAACTCTGGCAAGCCATTGTTCGCAGCTCTGGCACGCTGGTCCTGAGCGAGTTAGGCAGTAGCTTACTATTGGGCATTGGCAAAAGTGGGGCAGCCCTATGGAGCCTGGTAGATGGAGCCTCTGGACTGACAGCCTATGCAGGCGCGATGGGGGCCCAAGCAGCAGCGGCAGGCTATGGCACCTATGCTGTCGGTCAGGCAGCCCGTGTCTATTTAGAGCAAGGATGTTCTTGGGGACCTCAAGGGATTAAAACTCTGATGAGAACCATCGTGGATAATGCGAAGAGTGATTCTGCCTTGGAAAGGTTACAAACAGAAGTCCGCCAATCTGTTGAGGAACAATATAAACAAAAACAGCAGTAAATATCCTAAGAAATCAGAGCACTTGCCACAGGCGCAGAAGAAACCTGCGATTTAGATTGGCAAATTGGGATTTGGACTATAAACTCGGTTCCTTTGCCCATCTCAGATTGGCACTGAAGCGACCCCTGGTGTTTCTCGGTAACAATTTTATAGCTAATAGATAGCCCTAACCCAGTGCCTTTACCCACGGTTTTTGTTGTAAAGAATGGATTAAAAAGTTTATCGATAATGTGTTCTGGAATTCCAGGACCATTATCTTTGATGCAGATATTGACTTGTTCATTGTCTATAACGTCTGTATATATACAAATCTGATTTGGATTTGCTTGAATTTCTTGATAGGAAAGATTTTGGTTGATTTCCTCAAAGGCATCAATGGCATTGCTCAGAATATTCATAAACACCTGATTTATCTGACCGGCATAGCACTCCACTTTTGGTAACGTGCCATAGTTTTTGGTTATCTCAATCTCCGGCTGTTGACTGTTGGCCTTGAGACGATGGGCCAGAATAACCAGGGTGCTATCAATCCCTTCATGAATGTCCACAAGCTTAATTTCTGCTTCATCCAGGCGCGAGAAATTCCGCAATGATAGAACAATTTCGCAAATTCTTTGGGTCCCCAACTTCATGGATTTCAAAATATCGCCAGAATCTTGGATCAGGAAATCCACCTCTAATTCTTGTAATTCTTCCAGAGTGCTGGTTGGTAACTCTGGACTGTGTTGTTGATAAATGTAAATCGCCTGAATCAAATCTTGTAAATAATTCTCGATATGTTCAAGATTTCCATGGATAAATCCAACCGGGTTGTTAATTTCATGGGCAACGCCAGCAACCATTTCACCTAAAGCAGACATTTTCTCACTTTGCAAGAGAACCGATTGTGTGGATTGAATTTCCCATAAAGCCTTTTTCAGAGACTCTGCTTTCTCCTGTTCTTGTTGTAGAAGTTGTTTGACTTGAGCAATTAAACGATTTAAGACAGCAGATAGCTTGCCGACTTCGTCGGCGCTAGTGACAGGTACCTGCAGATCAAAGTTAGATGTTTCTATAACTTGTTCAGCAGTTTTGGCCGCATTCTTGACAGAGAAAGAGATTGCTCGACTCAGGAGAAAAAGTAACACAATTGCCAGCATCAATGACGCTAGTGAACTCACGATAAGCATCTGAAATCGGAATGTATCCGCTTTGTCAAATGCGGTCTTAGCTTGATTGATTTGTATATCAGCGTTATCGCTGAGCTCTTGGACCAGGCCAAGAAATCGATAAGCATCTTGGCGCAAGGCTTGATTATTAAATCGGGTAAGCTCTATCTGTAAGTCACGGCGTTCAGCATCAGACAACAGGTCTAACTCTACCTGACTTAATATGGCAACAAGAGCATCTAAATCTTCAGCAAATACGGAGTAGCTAACTGTTAACGCTGCTATCAGCTCTCGTTCTCTTTGGTCATAGATAGTATCACCGCGAACGATGCCTTGGTTATCTTTATAGTTGTGCCAAGTTGCAATAAACTTCTCACGATCTTCTATAAAGGTTGTATAGACTTCAGTCCACTGTGGCAAATCATTTAAGGTCAGAATGGCTCCCTTTTGGTGTAAGTGCATTCTCAGCAAGTTGACCTTAAGCTCATGGAGCATTCGGTATTCAGCTTCACTATCTTCGATATCAGCGCGGGCCTCTTCAAGGTAAGACTCTGCAATGACCCAACCAGTGGCAACGCCTACAATTGCAACACTAATAGACAGACCAAAACTCCAGCCAATCTTATATTGCAATTGTAGATCGTTAAACCACTGACCAATCTTCT